>JAJYEK010000079.1 GCA_021785795.1 Pseudomonadota bacterium | reverse complement strand
CGGCCCTGGATGCGGTCGAGGCGGCGGTAGTTATTCTTGAAGACAATCCATCCTTTAATGCTGGAACCGGCTCGGTGCTCAATGCCGAAGGTCGCGTGGAGCTGGACGCGGCGATCATGGATGGCGGTAGCATGCGGGCTGGAGCGGTTGCCGCCATAAGGCGTATCCGGAACCCGGTGGCCCTGGCGCGCCGCATTCTCGAGGACGGACGCCATCTGCTGCTTGTCGGTGACGGTGCGGTCCGTTACGCCAGGAAATTGGGGGTACGAAGCTGCAGCGAAGCATCGCTGGTTGTGGCACAGCAGCTGCGTCGTTGGCAGGCGGCAGTGGGAACTGTGGGTGCGGTGGCCGCGGATGTCCGGGGAGTGGTCGCGGCGGCGACTTCAACGGGCGGCACATTCGGCAAGTTGCCAGGGCGTGTCGGTGATACGCCGCTGATTGGCTGCGGGACTTTTGCCGACGCCATGGGCGCTGCATCTTGTACGGGAGTCGGTGAGGCAATCATCCGGGTCGTCATGGGCAAATCCGCAGTGGACCTGCTTCAGAGAAGGGCCAGCCCCCAGTTTGCCGCGCGGCACGCGATTGCACTGATGCAGCGCGTTACGCAGTCCCAGGGCGGTGTGATCGTTGTCGACAGGCAGGGACGGTTCGGCCGCGCGCACAACACACAATCGATGCCCGTCTGCTTCGTGGGCGGCATGCGCGGCCGGCCGGTCAGCGTCAGCTGATAGCTGGCACCTCAGTCCTTCGGCATCTTGCGCAGAAGCTCGCGCTCCAGCGCAGCCACGAAATGCTCGACAATTTTTTCCTGAGCGCGACCAAGGTCGACATAACGTCCGCCGATTCGCAGTGCATGACGGCGTTCGTCGTGACTGACATAGCGGATTTCCAGACCGCAGCTGATCTCATGTCCTTTCGGCAAACGGATGTTGCACCGCTCGAATACCGAGCCTTGGTGCAGCTCTGCCATGCTTCCAGCCCGAACAAGCGCACCGACACCCCCGATGGAAATATCGTACAATGTGCCATCTAATTCTGCGATATGCCGGCTTCCAAGACCTATCGGCACCGGAATGCCCATGCCCACGCGTGCCCGAAAGTTGGCGCGTCGCTGCCGGTAGTTGACCAGGGCCGGTATAGGCAGCCTGTAGAAGGCGATTCCGTCCTTTTCGCCGGCTTCCTGAAGTGTGCCGGCGAAGCTGATATCAACGCCGCGCAGGCGCGCATGCGCATGCAATGCCCGACTTTGCAACAGGCGCATGTGGCCTTCAACAGGTGTCAATTCATCGAGCAGCACGCAGCCGAGCTCGGCATCGACCTCCACGATAGCACTGTTGTAGAGCTCGCCTGATCCAGCCACGGTGACGCTCAGCAGCGAGCGGGTCTCCCGGATGCGTCGCAGCAGGCTCGTGATCTGCGGTGCAAATGAGATCCTCTCAATCTCAGGTGAGTACTCCTGGAAGTGATCTTGCATCTCGTCGCTCAAGGTAGTTCCAGTGTGATCAGCAGCATCCGTGCATGCGAAACACAGCGCATGCCGGCGGTCAGCTCCGTGTGGCAGACCGAGCACGGCCACGCTGTACTTATCTCATTTCTGTCATCATGCCGTGGTGATCGGGCGCGACGCACCAGGTGCCTGAGTTGACCCGCGCGGATCGTAAAGTCCGGAATCGAGTTCAGTCCCGCGGAGAATGCATAGCGCATCATGAACACGACGACGGTTGACATCAATCACACGACCATTGATCTGGTTCTGTTGCTGGCACTTGCGAAGCATGACAGTAAAGTCCTGCCACAGCCGCAAAATCCGGTGGTCGGGTGTGTTGTCAACCTGGCCCAGCCACTCTCGCATATCTGCCGTGCCGTCAGCGTAGCCGGCGGCACGCAGCATCACCGCACGCCGGGCCGACTCATCTTCGAGTCTCGCGATAAGTTCGCGCTTGCGCGCAACGATTTCCTCGATCGTGACGGCATCGGGCCTGGATAACGCCCTAAATTCCTCCTGCAATGTGGCCAGAAGCAGCGCGGTATCGCAGAGCGCAGCCTCGAACAGTTCGGATAAGCCGGGTTGTGTCATGTAGCTCAGGCCTTCCCCTTGCCGTGCAACCGGTTTTCGAAGGATACGAGCTTGCTGGCAACGCGCTGACTATCGACACGGTATGTACCGCTAGAGACAGATTGGCGCAGCTGTTCCACGCGCTGACTGTCCACGACCGGCAATGATGCCATCACCGCTTCCAAGGTCTTGAGGTGCGTCGCCGTACCCGTGAGGCTGACAGTGTCGGCGGTTGGTGTATTTGGCTGCCCCGATGGGGTTGCACCGGCTTCCTGCTGTCCGGCCTTGGTCTGCGACCCCTCACCGGCAATTTTGGCCTGGGGCGACGGCAAGCCGTTGATTTCAATAGCCATGACTGTTTCTCCTGAATCCTGGCTTAGTTAACGGCCGAATTTCCCCAAACTTTAGGCCAACATTGCCATATACGCCAATCACATCGGTACCCGTACTGAGCCGTCGTGGGTCACGACGCCCTCTATCACCTTGTTGGACATGGAGTTACGTACCCGCACCCATTGTCCGGCTGCTCCGTCACCCAACGCACGCCCCTGCACGCGCACCTTCAGCCCTCCGACTTCGGCAACGATTGTTACCGGCATGCCGCGGCGCACCAGACGCTGACCTTGCATCATATCCGGGAGAAGCACTGTCCCGGCCGTGAGCGGTTGCCGTAGCACTTCGCCGTTCACCCGAAGCGGGTTGGATACATAGCCTGCCGTTAGGCTGCTCACGTCGCGCTCCGAGACGATGAAGTCCGCCGGAATTAGACGGGCGCCGCGGACGAGAGGCCGTGCTGCAATCAGAACCTTGTCAAATACCTGCACCGTCGCCGGAACATAGAGCGACCAGGGCCGGCTCCCGGTGCAGCGCACACCAACAGTGGTCTCTCCAATCGCTCCCGCTCCCGGTGGGAAAGAGGTCCGCAAAGGTCGATTGCAGGCTGCCAGGCGCAGACGCGAATCAAGGCGGCCAACCACAATTTTCGAACGCCGCGGGCTGTAGGAATTTTGCCTAGCCAGAAAATCCCCGACAGCCGTACGTATTGATCTGAGACTCTGATGGGGACCTGCCGCATCCTGGGCCCGAGCGACAATGCAAGCTGACCCCAGCAGAAGCAGTACCAATGTGATCATTCCTCTGGCGGTCATTGCCGATCAACCCTCTCGGACTTCATGGCCAAGCTGGTCAATCGCATCAAACAGCGTGCGTGTGACTGGATCCGTTTCCTGCAGCTTCACCATTGCCTTCTGGAAATCGCCTGCCGATGACAATTTCAGGATCTCAGCGCCCATGGTTTGCAGCCGGTTACGCGGTTCTGTCAGGGCGCGAAATCCCGACAGCTGGCCGTATTGTTGCTGCTTGTCCTGACACCAGCGTTCCAGGCGTCCGGTTCCGGGATCCTGGATTTCGTTTTCCGTCAGGCCATTCTCGCCGATCACCGCCTCGGACAGGCGGGCTTTCCAAGCCAGGTGATCGGATTTTGCCGCCTGCAGCAAAACCTCGTCCTGTCCGAAATCGGCCAGCAGATCCGCCTGGTGTCCGGCGATTTCCGTAAGACTGTGGGCATGCTTGCTCACCGCAACGACCTGATGATTCTCGCTGTTCAGTGCCGAAGTGACGGCAGCCAGGTTGTTGGCCATCTCGCTTGATACCGCGCTCTGTTCTTCGGCCGCGACCGCGATCTGATGCACCCTGTCGCTTACGTCGCGCACGACGCTGTTGCCTTCGGCAAGCACCGAGGCAACCGTATCAAGGGCATTGATGCTCTTGCTGAGACGGTCGAGGCTGGTGCTCACCGAGCTTCCTACCTGCTCGGACAGGGCATTCATCGTATTGGTTACTGATTCGATCTCCGTAGTCGCCTGCGCAGTCTTGTCGGCGAGTTTCTTCACTTCGTCAGCAACCACGGCGAAGCCGCGCCCGGCTTCGCCGGCCCGAGCCGCTTCGATTGCCGCATTTAGTGCCAGCAGGTTTGTTTGATGGGCAATGTCGCGCACGATCGCCGTGAGCTTGTTGATCTCGCGGCTGAACCCGACGAACTGATGCATGCCGTCGGCCATGGATTTGATGGCGAGTTCGAGCTGATCCATATCGCCCACGAGCGAAGAGATGTTTTCGTTGCCAGTGGCTGCCTTGGTGCTGCTCTCCTCAGCGCGCTTGGCCGCTTGCTGTGCGGTGCGGGAAATCTCCGTCGCTGTGGCCGCCATTTCCTCCACCGCAGTAGCCACGCTCGTTACGTTGTCCATGATGTGACGGACTTCACGGCTAAAGGCCCCGTTCTTTGAAAGAATGTTTACGGCCTGATCCAGAATGTCGGCGCCGTTACGTCCGATTTCCACCAATTTTCTGTTGTTGGTGATCAGCGCCTCCGTGACGGGCGTCAAGGATTTGGCGGTGCCACGATGCTGACGCGCCAAGCGGCTGAGTTGCTGGTGGTTCGAAGCCAGGGCTGATTCCAGCAAAGGAATGGCCTGTTTTGTTAGGAGTAGCGGTTGCGCCATGAATTGCTCCGATTACCTGCGGCTAAAGGGGGCTTGTCACCGCGGACATGAACCTGTGCGCGCAGCCCCTGGTCATCGCGAATATGCAATTGGCGTGCCTAGAAAGCAGAAAAGATAGGCTAAAGCCGGATGGCATTCGGCCGATACGGACTTAAATACCCCGGGAGGAATCATGGCAGGCGTACTTGATACCGTCGATCAGCGAACGCAGTTGGCGGGTCGCAACCGCCTGGAATTGCTGTTGTTCCGCATCGGCGGCCGGCAGCGCTATGGAATCAATGTGTTCAAGGTGCGCGAAGTTCTCGAATGTCCGTCGCTGCGCTCGATTCCATACGGCCATCACGGCGTGCGCGGGCTTGCCCATGTTCGGGGCCGCACGCTACCGGTAATCGACATGGGTCGGGTGATCGGGCAGCCGCTACCGGAGGATGTCCGTGGACTGTTTATCGTGGTTACCGAATTCAACCAATCCATCCAGGGTTTTTTGGTGACCGGTGTCGATCGCATCGTGAATATGAATTGGGAACAGGTCCAACCACCGCCGGCTGCCGGTGCGGCGAGCTACATCACGGCAATCACCCAGGTCGACGACAGCATCATCGAGATCATCGATGTGGAGAAGGTCCTGTCGGAAATCTGTCCATCGAATCTCGCGGTGTCCGGAGAACTGGCAGGCCGTGGCACGGGCGGGGGCGAACGTCTGCCGATATTGGTCGTGGACGACTCCAGCGTCGCACGCAACATGATCGCCCGTACGCTTGAACAAATCGGCATCCGCTGCGTTTTGGCTTCCAGCGGGCGTGAAGGCCTGACACTGCTGCAGCAGTGGGCGAGCGAAGGCACACCGGTCCGAGAGCGCCTGGCGCTGGTGGTTACGGATATCGAAATGCCGGAAATGGACGGCTATACGTTGACCAGAGAGATCAAGAGGGATGAGCGCCTAAAGTCGCTGCATGTGATTCTGCATTCATCGCTGAGCGGAAATTTCAACGATACCATGGCAAAGCATGTGGGGGCAGACCAATTCCTTCCGAAGTTCCATCCGGATGATCTGGCGCGTGCTGTGCTGGACCAGATGGATATCTCTTCCCCCCCTGGCAGCGCGTGACGGCCGCAGTCCGTTGTCGCACCTCCCGCCCCTTCCGCTTGCAGATCGCCACAGTCCGGATTACCTTAGCCCGGATGATCCACTTCACGATGCCCCCTATCCGGGACGTGACCCGCGCGTCCAATAGTATAATTTCGCCTGTTGGGTTGCTGTGACCAATGCGGGTATGACTTCCGAGGATTATGACGGCTTCCGGGCGTTTCTGGAGGAGGCCTGCGGCATCATGCTTGGCGATAACAAACACTATCTCGTCAGCAGCCGGCTGAGCCCACTGCTTGCCGAGGCTGGTCTGCCCTCGCTGCGCGAACTGCTTGTGCGTCTGAAGATCGGGACGGACGTACGGTTGCGCGACCGAGTCATCGATGCAATGACCACCAACGAAACTTCGTGGTTTCGCGATGGCACGGTTTTCGAACTGCTCAAGACCGTGATTCTTCCCGGCCTGGCCAAGTCCCGTTCCGCACGGCTGCGAGTGTGGTCGGCAGGATGTTCCACCGGGCAGGAGCCGTATTCGATCAGCATGGCATTGCACGAGCTTGTACTGCTGAATCCCGGCAAAGTGGCAGCTGATGTGCAGATCGTTGCCACCGACATTTCGCCGTCTGTGCTCAAGCAGGCAGAGTCCGGCATCTATGATGCGGCAGCCATGGCACGCGGGCTGACACCCGAGCGTCGCAGCCGCTTTTTCACGGCACGCGGCGGCCAATGGGAGGTCAACCGAGAGGTGCGCCAGCGTGTGAGTTTCAGGGAGCTCAACCTGTGCCAGAATTTCCAGGCATTGGGGAAGTTCGATCTGATATTCTGTCGCAATGTGCTGATCTATTTTTCATCCAGTCTGAAGCGTGACATCCTGACCCGGATTGCATCATTGCTCCTTCCTGATGGCTACCTTATCCTCGGGTCGGCGGAGTCGCTCGCCAATTATTCCGATGCTTTCGATATGCTGCGATTTCCAGAGGGGATCGTCTACCGACTTAAGAGACATCCGGCGCGCGTCCAGCATCATCACGTCTGATTACTGCCGCAAGTCATTTCCTTGACGGCATGCCGGCCCTGAAGCGGGCCGATACCGGGCGGCTGCGCAGCGCGTGCGGCAATCATTGCCGCTCTGGCGGCGCACGCTTGCCGGCCACCCACCCTTCATTGGGGACAATCCCGCCTGCAAGGGTGCAATTCGTGCGCTGGTAACTCCAGAAGGCACCCGTTTCCCTTATATCCGCCATCATCGTGGAATCTGGCACGCGCATTGCTTAATGCTCACGCAGAAGATTCAAGTTGGAGCGTGCATATGCCGATAAGCATCAATCAAGCTTTGGGAATACTGCCCATGGCGCTGAGTCTGGGTTCCCAGAGGGCGCAGATTCTGGCATCGAATCTCGCCAATGCGGATACACCCGGATACAAGGCGCGCGACATCGACTTCAGTTCGGCGCTTGCCGGTGCCCAGGGCAATACGCTCGCGCTGGAGACCGCCGACTCCGGACAGATGCAGCCGGCCGCCGCTCAGGCTAACGTTCCGTTGCTATACCGCGTTCCCATCCAGCCTACCGTCGACGGCAACACGGTTGACACCCAGGCGCAATACGCCGAATTCGGTCGCAACGCCTTGCAGTACGAGGCGGGCCTTACTTTTCTCACCGACCGGATCAAGACCCTAATGACCGCAATTACGGGAAACTAAGCCATGTCCATGTTCAATGTCTTCAACATCGCCGGGTCCGGCATGAGCGCCGAGTCGGTGCGGCTCAATCTTACGGCGAGTAATTTGGCAAATGCTGACAGCGCCGCCAGCAGTACCGGGCAGACCTATCGGGCGCGTTATCCGGTGTTCGCGGCCATGGCAAATTCGCTCGCGCCGCAGGCTAGCGCCGAAGGTGTACGCGTGCTCGGGGTCGTGCAAAGTCAGGCGCCGCTGCGCTCTGAGTATGCCCCGAATAATCCGTTGGCCGACAAGAACGGCTATATCCATCTTCCGAACGTAAACGTGGTCGAGCAGATGGCCGACATGATTTCTGCCTCCCAGTCTTACCAGAGCAATGTCGACGTCATCAACACCAGCAAGGCGCTGCTGCTCAAGACCCTGACTCTGGGTCAATGATCCGCCGCGAAGCAATGAGGAAAAATGCCGATGAGCACCGTCAATACGAATAGCAGCATCCTGGCGAACCTGGGGCTGACGCAGCCCCAGTCCGCCAGCACCAGCAGCAGCACGCCCTCGACTGACATTTCCGGCGCTCTCGGAGAACAGCAGTTCCTGCAACTGATGGTTGCCCAGCTACAGAATCAGGATCCGACGCAGCCCATACAAAGCGGGAATTTCCTGGGGCAGCTTGCCCAATTCGGCACAGTCAGCGGCATCCAGGGACTGCAGTCGTCGTTCAGCCAGTTCACCAGCTCGATGCAGTCGAACCAGGCGCTTATGGCGACGAGTCTGGTGGGGCATTCGGTGCTCGCGCCGGGGTCTGCCGGCAGTCTGTCCGCCGGCGGCAGCATATCGGGGGCGGTCGACCTCAGCTCCGCCGCAAGCGACGTCGTAGTAGGCGTCTATGACAGCAGTGGACAGCTGGTGAACAGCGTGGACCTCGGGCCGCAGGCGGCTGGCCAGGTGCCGTTTTCCTGGAACGGCCAAAATAGCAATGGTGTGCTCATGCCCGCAGGCACCTATCAGATCAAGGCCAACGTCATAAACGGCAGCTCAACCGTCGCGGCCAACACCCTGATCGCGGCTAATGTAGACAGCGTCAGTCTCGGCGGAAGCCAGGGGATCATGCTGAACCTGTCCGGCATGGGGTCCGTGCCCCTCAGCGCCGTTACCCAGATCTCATAACCGGCACGCAGCACACCAAGGAGAACTCCCATGGCATTCGGTTCAGCAATCAGCGGGCTCAACGCTGCTACTTCGGATCTAAACACGATCGGCAACAACATTGCCAATGCGAGCACTACGGGTTTCAAGTTGTCTCGTGCCGAATTTTCAGATGTTTACCCGGCTTCGACTTTTGGTACCGGTGGCACTACGATCGGAAGCGGGGTGCAATTGGCGGCAGTTGCCCAGCAGTTTACCCAGGGAAACATCAGCACCACCAACAACAACCTGGATCTTGCGATCAACGGCCAGGGCTTTTTCCGTCTGAGCAACAACGGCAGCATTGACTATACGCGAGCTGGCGCCTTCGGCGTGAACAGCCAGGGTTACATAACTTCCAGCGATGGCCAGCATCTCACCGGGTATCTTGCGGATACGTCAGGAAATATTACCGGCGCTCTGGGTGATTTGCAGATCAATACCGCCGATATCGCGCCTCAGGCCACGCAGAATGTGACGGTCGGTGTCAACCTGAACGCGGCCGACACCGCGCCGACCCTGGCATTCGACCCGACCAACTCGGCGACCTACAACAATGCCACATCGACGACCGTATATGACTCGCTGGGTACGACGCACCTAGCGACGATGTACTACGTCAAAACCGCAGCCAACACTTGGAACACCTATCTATACGTGGATGGTGTGCAGCGTGGCGGTCCGGATGCGCTGGGATTTACGCCGAGCGGGGCACTTGCCACTGTAAATGGCGTGGCAGTGCCGCCATCGGCTATCAACTACCCATCATTCAGTCCCGGCAGCGGCGCAGCCAACATGACGCTGGCGCTGGATTATGGCCAGTCCACCCAGTTCGGCAGTTCGTTCGGTGTCAATTCTCTGACCCAGGATGGCTACACGACCGGACAGCTGACCGGAGTGAGTATCGACAGTACGGGGGTGGTATATGCGAAGTACAGCAACAGCCAGTCCCGTGCTCAGGGACAGGTGGTGCTCACCAACTTCGCCAACCCACAGGGACTGAATCCGCTCGGTAACACCACCTGGGCGGAGACCGCCAGTTCCGGTGTCGCATTGACTGGC
This sequence comes from Pseudomonadota bacterium, assembly GCA_021785795.1. The sequence goes on along the minus strand of JAJYEK010000079.1, from coordinate 6,031 downwards.
GCACCAGGAACCGCAAGCCTCGGCGCCATTCAGTCCGGAGCGCTGGAGCAGTCAAACGTAAACCTGACCCAGCAACTGGTGGACATGATCACGGCGCAGCGCAATTTCGAAGCGAACGCAAAGACTATCACCACTCAGAGCACCATAGACCAGACCATCATAAACATGCGCTAATGCGGCGGCTTGAAGGAATCAGACTATGGACCATATGCTCTATGTCGCGATGAATGGCGCCAGCCAGACCATGCTGGCGGAGTCGGCGAACGACAACAACCTGGCGAACGCGGACACAGTCGGATTTCTTGGCGACCTCGAGGCGTTTCGCTCGATGCCGGTTTACGGCCCGGGATATCCGACCCGGGTCTATGCGATGCAGGAGCGCGCCGGGGTGGACTTCAAGCCCGGCATCATCAGGTCCACGGGCCGTCCCCTGGATGTTGCCATCAATGGAAACGGTTTTATCGCCGTGCAGGCACCGGACGGAAGCGAGGCCTATACCCGTGCCGGAAATCTGCAGATCTCTGCGAACGGAATGCTTACGACCGGCGCAGGCTACCCGGTGATCGGCAACAGTGGCCCGATTGCAATCCCGCCGTCGCAAAAGATCACGATCGGCTCGGACGGCACGATCTCGGTGCTGCCTACGGGGGAGACGCCCGACGCCATTGCTGTCATCGATCGCATCAAGCTGGTTGATCCGCCCGTTGGCAGCCTCGTGAAGGGCAGTGACGGCCTGATCCGTCTGCAAAACGGGGGCAGTGCACCAGCCGACGCCAGCGTGCATCTGGTCACTGGCAGTATCGAGTCCAGTAACGTAAACGTCGTGGATGCGATGGTCAATATGATTGCACTGGCGCGCCAGTTTGAGATGCAGGTCAAGATGATGCATGCGACCAAGCAAAATGACTCGAGCGCTGCGCAGCTCATGACTCTGTGAGAACCGATCGTGAATAAAGTCGAAAACTGCACAGGATTCGGAGCAAAACGGCCGATGTCGTTGTCCCGGGACTGTGCCGAACGCAGTTCGTAAACTGTCACTGAATCAAAGCGAGGAACCAAAATGGATCCGGCACTCTGGATAGCGAAAACTGGTCTGGATGCGCAGCAGATGCGCATGGCAGTAATTGCCAACAATCTGGCCAACGTCAATACCACCGGTTTCAAACGTGACCGTGCAGTTTTCGAGGATCTGCTTTACCAGACTGTACGCCAGCCCGGCGCGCAGTCGACGCAGAACACCCAGCTTCCCTCGGGTCTTATGCTCGGCACCGGCGTGCGGCCAGTTGCCACGGAAAAGCTGTTTACCCAGGGCAACCTGGTCCAGACGGGCAATCCGCTCGATGTCGCGATAAGTGGCAGCGGTTTCCTGCAGGTTCTGCAGCCGGATGGGACCCTGGCCTACACTCGGGACGGCACGCTGCAGGTCAATTCCCAGGGGCAGCTGGTTACCTCCAGCGGCTACGTGGTGCAACCCGCCATTACCATACCGCCCAATACCCAGAGTATCACTATCGGCTCCGACGGTACGGTGTCGGCCCAGATCGCGGGCAGCGCCACGCCCAATCAGCTCGGCAGCCTGCAGTTGGCAAACTTCATCAACCCTCCGGGGCTCGAGCCTATGGGCAGCAACCTCTACCAGCAGACCGCTGCGAGCGGCACACCCCAGACTGGTACGCCCGGACTCAATGGTCTTGGCACGCTGGTGCAAGGTTCGGTAGAGAGCTCGAACGTCAATGTGGTTCAGGAGATGGTCGACATGATCGAGACCCAGCGCGCATACGAAATGAATTCCAAGGCGATCTCCACCAGTTCGCAGATGCTTCAGTTCCTGACCAGCAACCTCTGATGCGGCGATGCGAAAAAATGAGCCGGTGGCAGTCATGACGAGACGCGGACTGATTGCGGTATTTCTGGGACTGGCGACGCTTGCCGGTTGTGCCACGGCGCCGGGCAGGCAGCCGGACTATGCGGCAACGGTGCCAACCCAATCCGCGGCGAACCGCGATCCTGGTGCGATCTACCAGCCGGGACAGGGCATGGATCTGTTCGCCGATACCCGGGCGCATCGTGTCGGCGATGTGCTCACAGTAGTGCTCCTCGAAAGTACCAGTGCAAGCAAGAATGCGACCACCGACACCAAGAAGGACACCACCGTCGACCTGCCGACCCCGACGATATTGGGAGGTGCAGTCACGCACAATGGGCAGGACATATTCAACACGGGCATCAATGACAGCCAGAAATTCAGTGGTCAGGGCAATAGCAGCCAAGACAACACGCTGACCGGAAACATCTCGGTTACCGTGGCCCAGGTTTTGCCGAACGGAAACCTCGTGATCAGCGGCGAGAAGTTGCTCACGCTCAATCAGGGCACGGAAAAAATCCGTATTACCGGAATCGTGCGGCCTCAGGATATCCAGTATGACGACTCGGTGGTGTCGACCAAGGTGGCAGACGCGCGGATCGTGTATACCGGAACCGGCGCATTGGCGGATTCCAACTCCATGGGCTGGCTAGCGCGCTTTTTCAACAGCAGTTGGTGGCCGTTCTAGGAATCAGTGGCGAGTGACTGCGGACAGACAGGGATACGGCAATGCATAAAGGTATCGTAAGGGCACTGATCGCTGCGCTGCTGTTCACGGTGGCCGGCAGCGCGTATGCCGATCGCATAAAGGACCTGACGACGCTCGCAGGGGTCCGAAGCAATCATCTGATTGGTTACGGGCTGGTGGTGGGCCTGGACGGGACTGGTGACCAGACCACACAGACACCGTTTACGACCCAGAGTCTGGAAAGCATGCTCGCGCGATTCGGCGTGAACGTTCCAGCCAACGTCAATCCACAGCTCAAGAATGTCGCCGCGGTGGTGGTGGACGCGGAGCTGCCGCCCTTCGCAAAGCCGGGCCAGTTCATCGATGTCACCGTGTCGTCGATCGGCAATGCCACCAGCCTGCGTGGGGGCAGTCTCCTGATGACCCCGCTGAAGGGCGCCGACGGCAGGGTCTACGCCATCGCGCAGGGCAACCTGGTGGTAGGGGGGTTCAGCGCGTCGGGCAAGGACGGATCGAAAATCGTGGTCAATATCCCGAGTGCCGGCACCATACCCGGTGGGGCGACGGTTGAGCGTGCCGTTCCGAACGGCTTCGCGCTGGGCGACAGCCTTACGCTAGACCTCAATACCGCCGATTTCACCACTGCGGAACGCATGTCCCAGGCGATCAACACTGCGATCGGTCCCGGAACGGCGATCCCGCTGGATGGCGACTCAGTGCGGGTTCAGGCACCGGTGAACGTGGCACAGCGGGTCGCGTTCGTTTCCGTTATAGAGAACCTGAAGCTCCGCCCGGCGTCTCCACCGGCGCGCGTCATCATCAATGCCCGAACCGGTACTATTGTCATCGGTCAGCATGTGCGCGTCACCGCAGCCGCGGTTGCGCATGGAGATCTGACTGTCACCATCACCGAACGCCCGCTGGTAAGCCAGCCGGCGCCTCTGTCCGGCGGTACTACCACGGTGGTGCCTAGATCCGAAGTGAAGGCGACGCAGCAAGGCAAGCGTATGTTTCTGTTCAAGCCCGGAGTGTCACTGGCCTCGATTGTTCGCGCCGTGAACCAGGTTGGTGCGGCGCCTGGCGACCTTGTGGCGATCCTGGAGGCTTTGCACGCTTCCGGCGCTTTGCGTGCCCAGCTGATTGTCATCTAGCACCAGCGGCTGCTTACGGATGATCACCCGCTGCGAATGCGCTGAAACAGACCAGAAAGGACATCGCCAAGACCATGGTTGATTCGATACCCGACGCAAGCGTCTACACCAACCTGCAGGGCCTGGATCAGTTGAGTGCGGCCGTCAGGCGGGATGGCGACACCAAGCAGAATCTGCGCGAGGTGGCTAGCCAGTTCGAGGCCCTGTTTACGCAGATGATGCTCAAGAGCATGCGCAAGGCGAATTTCGGCGATCCACTGTTCGGCGGAAAGCAGGTCAGTTTCTACCAGGACCTTTATGACAATCAGCTTGCGCTTCTTCTTTCTCAAGGACGCGGTCTGGGTCTGGCAGACATGCTGGTCAAGCAGCTCGGCGGTGCGGCGCAGAGCTCGGGCAAGCCAGAGGCACCAACAAAAACGAATGCGGCCTCGTTTTCGGCGGCGGACCCCCGGAAATTCGTGCGCACACTGTGGCCCGAGGCCGTACATGCCGCGCGCGCGGTCGGCGTGTCTGCGGCCGTGCTGCTTGCACAGGCAGCGCACGAAACCGGCTGGGGGCAATCGATTGCGCAGATGCCAGATGGTACCTCCAGCTACAATCTCTTCGGCATCAAGGCCGATGCAAGCTGGAGCGGACCTAGCGCCACTGTACCGACGCTCGAGTATGTGGACGGTGTGGCAAAGCGGGGCGCGGCCGCGTTCCGCGTGTACGGTTCCTACGCGCAGAGTTTCAGTGACTATGTGCAGTTTTTGAAGACCAATCCGCGCTATACGCAGGCGCTGAAGAGTGCCAATGATCCGGCCGCCTTCGTCGACGCGCTGCAAAAGGCCGGCTACGCCACGGATCCAGGCTATGCCCGCGAAATTCAGGCGGTACTGTCCGGAGGGACGCTGCGCAACGCGATTGCCAGCCTAAAGTCGACCGGGAAAATGCCGATAAAAGGATGAGGAACCCAGAAATGTACTGCTTCCGCAAACCGACCCACGCAGCAGCGTCTGACGTTGCTGCCACAGGAGTATGATCTATGGCTGGCGGAGACATGCTCAGTGCTGCGGTATCGGGGCTGCTTGCGTTCCAGACGGAGATGGCGACCGTCAGCAACAATATCGCCAACGTCAATACGCCCGGCTACAGCCGCGAGCGTGTGCAACTCACACCCAGCGCTCCGCAATTCACCGGTGCCGGCTACATCGGTACCGGCGTGCAGGTGTCGACCATCCAGCGGGTCTACGACCAGTATCTCACCGGCCAGCTGAACAGTGCCACCTCGGCCAACAGCCAATTGCAGAATTATTATCAGCTTGCCACCCAGGTCGGCAATCTGCTTGCTGACCCGCAGGCGGGGCTCTCTCCCAACCTGCAAAGCTTTTTCAACGCCGTGCAGGGAGTGGCCAACGACCCTTCATCCACGTCCGCGCGCCAGGTCATGCTCAGCCAGGGCCAGTCGCTCGTAAGCAACTTTCACTATCTGGACAGCCAGCTCTCCAGCCTTGACAGTGGTGTCAACACCCAGATCAGCACTAGCGTCAATCAGATCAACAGTCTTGCCAGTTCCATCGCCAAGCTGAATGGCCAGATTGAGCAACTTCAGGGCGCAGCGGGAGGCCAGTCGCCAAACACCCTGCTCGATCAGCGCGACGAGCTTATCAACCAGCTCTCGCAACAAGTCTCGGTCTCAACGTTGCCGCAAAGCGACGGCTCCGTCAGCGTGTTTATCGGAACCGGCCAGATGCTCGTCGTCGGCACGACCACAAGCGCCCTCAGCGCGGTCGCCAATCCCTACGATGCGACACGCTCCGAGGTCGGTTATACCGTCGGAAGCACGACCACTGTTATTTCGAATCAAATCACTGGCGGGACGCTCGGCGGTGCGCTGGCGTTTCGCGATCAGGTCCTTAATCCCTCTGAAAATGCCCTGGGGCAGGTCGCGATCGGTCTGGCGTCCAGTTTCAATGCCCAGAACCGTCTGGGGATGGATCTCAACGGAAACATCAACCAGAATTTCTTCAATACCATCGACGCCTCGAGTCCGAAGGTGCTTGCAAGCAGCACCAATACCGGATCGCCGCCGGCGACAATCAGCGCCACAGTCACAAACGTCTCTGCGCTTACGTCCAGCGACTATCGCCTGGACCGTACCGCCACGGGCTACACGCTCACAAGGCTGTCTGACAACAGCGTCACGAATCTCACGACCTTTCCGGGCGCACCCCAGACGGTCGATGGTGTCACTTTGAGCCTCACGGCGGGAAACATCGCCGTGGGCGATAGTTTCATGATCGAGCCCACGCGCACTGCAGCGGCCGACATCGGTGTTGCAATATCGAA
>JAJYEK010000078.1 GCA_021785795.1 Pseudomonadota bacterium | reverse complement strand
CCAAACAGCGTCGCCAGGGCGCCGACGGCCATTCCCCACATTCGAGAGGGGGCGATAAGCGCCGAAAATATCACGACATGAAGCACGAAAAAGGCGATCGATGCGAGCGCTACTTTTGATTCGACGATTTTGTGCCAAGAGCCGAGATCACCGCGACCGTGCCAGGCCTCCCGGCGCACGAACGCGATGATTCCTTTCGGAAACCCGCGATGAATGACCTCCAGATTCTGTTCGTTGATCAGCACCGCGCCCCGGGCAAGCGCACGCCTGCAGAATTCGTAATCCTCGCCGGTATCAAGGCTCGCGTCGAAACCACTGAGCCTCAGGAAGTGATCGCGCCGGATAATCAGGTGTCCGGAACCAATGTGCGTGGTTTCGGCCAGTACGGCAAAGTTGCGAAACCAAAATCTTTCGATCCAAGTTCCGTCAGTGGGCGCGGTGCAGTGTGACCCCGTAATGACCGATGAGCCTGAATTGAGCTCCCGCATTGCCTTGCTTATATGTAGTTGCCATGACTTCGTGAGGTCAACGTCGGCATCGAGAAATACGAGGATCTCGCCAAGGGCCTGTTGCGCGCCGAAATTCCTCAGAGAGGCGATGGTCCCTCCGGGGCGCACGAAGACCCTGGCATTCGAACTGCTGGCCACCATCGCCGTTCGATCCTCCGAACCATGGTCGACCACGATTATCTCGTATTCCCCGAGTCCGCTTGCGTATCGCCGTATCGATTCTATGGTCGGACCGATGTTGCGTTCTTCATTGCGGGCCGGAATGATGAACGAGATTGTCAGCTGGCTTGCCATATCCGCCGGTGCCACGGGCGATAACTGCTCACGCGATATCATGAATACGCTATCCGGTTAGTCACAATGTTGGATGGAGAACCTATGATTTATCGAATGACGGTAAAGGCATTGCGATGTGAAAGGCGCCCTGAAGGTAGGCTGCGCTCCGGAATCATCTGAGGCCGGTCGTGAAACGGTACCTAAAGTGCTGGCCAGTCCGGACTTTGGGTATTGCATGCTTTTTCATGCTGCGTTGCGAACAGGCCGTCCGTTAAGCGGAATCTCGGTCAACCACACCGGCCTTTGACACCGTTGCGGATGACTGCACACGGTATCGGCGACTCCGATCCTCATCGGAGTCCACGACGACTCGGGCGGTCGTACAGACGGGAACCGGGATGGGCCAATTTCCGTTTACAGACCTGCCCAAGGGACAGTATGATCTTGAGATAATACCCGCGACATGCAACATGCCGAAAGGCCCGAATCAGTCCCTGGCGCCAAAGAGGTTCGCAATGTACAGCATTTACCTGCTCCGGGCAGCAGCACCACCTGCCAGCCACCGCAGAGCCGCTACGTTCCTCGCCCTTGTGGCAATGATCGCATGCGCACTGACGATGCACGATGCTTTTGCGACCGTTTTGTTTCGGGACGGCTTCGAGAGCGGCAACCTGAAGCATACCGAAAACGGCATCGTATGGGGATCAAGCGCCCATACCAGGGTCAGCTCCGCCAATCCGCGGACGGGTACCTACAGCCTGCAATTCAACTACCTGGCGGTCCCGCCCGGAAAGGATGACTGGTCGGAACAACGCATCCAATTCCATCGTCCATACACGGATCTCTGGTTCAGGTACGATCTTTACATTCCGGGCAACTACTACCACCGGATCCAACCGTCCTCGCCATCGAACAATAAATTCTTCGCCATCTACCGGGACCCCTACGGAATTCCAGGCTTCCAGGTGAACTTCTCTACCGAACCCAACGGTAGCGGAGGTTCGAATCTAGAGGTCCATTATTATTACAATGGCACCGAGCAGAAACCGATCAGCCCGGAAGGCGCCGGAAACTTCATCAGCTCCGCCGATCTGGGCCATTGGCACACAATCGTCATCCACGTCAAGGTTCCGAGCGGCAATGACACGAACGATGGCGTCATGCAACTCTGGAAGGACGGCAGACAGTTCGTGAACATCACAAACCTCGACTCCTGGGGCGGCACGAACAAGAACTACATCGATGCCGCCTACCTCCTGGGCTGGTCGAACTCAGGTTTTACCCGGAAGACGGATTTCTACATCGACAATGTGATCGTCTCTGACTCCCCGATCTCGCCGGATTCACCCGTCGCGCCCGGCACCACCGCGAAGTAACGCTGCCTCGCGCCGTGATGACCATCCGTGCACTCCCGCGCCTGCAGATCGCGTACATACTGTTGAGAAACCGAGGGAAGATCGCTGCGCCGGTTAAGCAACACTACCTGCGCTCTTGCGTCATGGGCAATAGCCCGGGGTGGTCGAAAGCGGAGTGGGTGGTATAATCGCGAAGGTACGTCGCCGCCGTACCCGCGATACCGGCTTGATTTCGATCTTTCAGGATGATGCTGGTACCGCCACACAATCCCAAGATGAGGGGCTCATGGCCAGTTTCCCGCCGGACCTGATGGATCCCGCCGACACCGACGCAGCGAATGCCATGCGGGACCTTTATGCCGTCAAGATCCGGTCGATCTGGACCGCGGTCAAGCACGAGCCTCTGTCGTTCTGGGCCATCAATCTGTACCTGCTTTTTGAGTATGTCCGGCCGCAGACGTCCTATCCGTCTATCGACATTCTTCCCTGGGATAAGGTGGTCTTGGTCATCGCGCTCATTGCGCTGTTCGGCGAACGGCGCGCAGTAGCGGTCAGAAACGGTGCCGACAAGCTGATGGGGCTCTTTCTAATTGCCGTGCTTGTCTCTTCCGCGTTCGCCGCGTATGCCGGAATTTCGTTCTCGCATCTCAGCGAATTCACCGACTGGCTGGTAATCTATTTTCTCATAACCCGGATCGTCACCACGGAAAGGCGGTTCTTCATCTTTTATCTCGCCTTTCTTATCTACAATTTCAAGATGTCCCTGCACGGTTTTCGGACCTGGGCGGGACGCGGGTTTGCCTGGGAGAACTGGGGCGTGACCGGGGCTCCCGGGTGGTTCCAGAATTCGGGCGAATTCGGAATCGAGCTGTGCATCTTTTTTCCCCTCTGCTACTACTTCATCGCCGCGCTATGGCAAAACTGGGGGCGCGTAAAACGACTGTTTTTCCTGGCTTTTCCGTTTACGGCGGTCGCCTCGATTGCCGCCACGTCCTCGCGAGGCGCGGCGCTCGGCATCGCCGGTGCCGTTGTGTTCATGACGATGCAGAGCCGTCACCGCATCAAGGCCATAGCCTTCGCCGCCGCAGTTCTGGCCGCCCTTTACTTCCTCATTCCGCCGCAGTCCTTGGCACGCTTCTATACCGCCGGCACTGATAAGACGTCGGTAGAACGGCTTGTGCGCTGGAAGGACGGGCTGAACATGCTCAGCAATCATCCTTTTTTCGGGATCGGCTACTTCAACTGGGACAAGTATTATGCGTCCCATTATTCCACAGTGACCGGACACTACGGTCTTCCCCATAATATATTCATCCAGGCTGGTGCCGAACTCGGCATTTTCGGCCTTGGTGCATTCGGCATGCTGATCGTCGCGACCTTTGTGAACAACTACAAGACGCGGAAGCTCGTGCCAAAATCCGAAAACCCGTTTCTGTACACTACCGCACTCGGACTGGATGCGGCGATGATCGGGTTTCTCGTGAGCGGCTCGTTCATTACGGTACTCTATTATCCCTACTTCTGGATCGATCTGTCCCTGGTCGTGGCCCTCAGGACAGTGGCCAAGCAGGCCGCCCAGCGTGCTCCAGCGCCACCGTGGTATGCGGCTCCCGAATTCATCGATCCCGTGCCGCCGGCAATTTGAATTGGCCACCGCAACCGGACCCGCCGAGTCCCGTACACCAATCCTGACGTGCCCGTCTGCAGACCGCTGCCAGCCATGAAGCCAATGCACGTCCCGGCCAAGCATCCTGGCGTCCTCATTCTGGACGGAAACCAGCGTAGTGCTCTGGCGGCGACCCGTTCGCTCGGACGCCGCGGCATACCGGTCACGGTCGCCGATGAAACCCGCCGATCGCTGGCCGGATCGTCGCGCTACTGCCGGGAATCCTTCAGTTACCCCTCGCCCACGGAGCGGCCCGACGACTTCCTCGCGGCTGTGCAGCACCACGCCGCGACACGCGCAGTACGCGTCATCCTCCCGATGACCGAAGTGTCGGCCTACCTTCTTGCCAGAAACCGCGAACGGCTTGCGCCGGCCGTCGTTCCCTTGCCCGACGCCGACAACTGGGACCAGATTGCGGACAAATGCCGGCTGCTGCAGGTGGCAAAGCAATTGCAGGTTCCGGCTCCGACAACGCTTTTCCCTGCCAACGCGGACGAACTGGTCGCGGCAGCCGAACATATCGGCTTCCCGGTTGTCCTGAAACCCTGCCGGTCGAAAGTCTGGAACCGCAACCGGTGCACCGCCACTGCGGTACACATAGTCCACAACCTGTCACACCTCCATGCGCTCACGGCAGCGCATGGATATCTCAGGGATTTCCCGCTTGCCGTCCAGACGCATGTTCCCGGTTCGGGCCTCGGGGTCTTTGCGCTTTATAACCACGGCAAGGCCATTGCCTTCTTTGCGCATCGCCGTATCCGGGAAAAACCGCCGCGCGGCGGCGTGAGCGTACTCAGCGAAAGCGTCGCTGTGCGCGCCGACCTGCAGACCTACACCGCCCGCCTTCTCGATCATGCCCGATGGCATGGCGTGGCCATGGTGGAATTCCGGGGAACCGAGGATGGAATCCCCCATCTGATGGAGATCAATCCCAGGTTCTGGGGCTCCTTGCAGCTGGCGATCGACTCTGGCATCGATTTCCCCGGGCTGCTCTACGATCTGGCTCTCGGCAATCCCCCGGCACCACCCGCGGCGTACCACACCGGCATCCGCAGCCGCTGGCTCCTTGGGGATCTCGACCGACTATACCTGGTCCTCAGAAACCGTGAACGTGGCGGGACTGACGTCTCCCGGTTTCGGGAAATCCTGCGATTCATGAATTTCTTCGACCGCAACACGCGCTTCGAAATCAACCGCTTCGGAGACCTGAGACCATTTCTCTTCGAGCTTCGCCACTATCTGGGTCAGCTGATCTTCTCGTAGGATCCGGAGCTGCGACTGATCAGCTCTTCGTAGAGCGTGTGGTACCGGACCAGCATCGCATCAAGCGTGTATCGCGACCGTGCCAGTTCCAGCGCGCTGGATGCCAGTGATTTTTGGATCACAACGTTTTCCGCAACATGCCTGATCGCTCCTGCAAGCTGAGTTTCGGACTGGATGTCGACCAGAATCCCGTTCACTCCGTCGGAGATGATCTCTTCCGGGCCGCCGCTGCGCGTCGCGACTACAGGAACACCGCACGCCATCGCCTGGACTGTGGCCAGCGAAAATCCCTCCGAAATCGAGCTGAGCATGAATACGTCGAAACTGTTGAGCAGGGCCGCGATATCCTGCCGGAAGCCGATGAAGTGCACGGCGTCATCAAGACCCAGCTCCCGGCGCAGCTGCAGCAGCCGGCCGGCCAGCCCGCCGTTGCCCTCCCCGACCACGATGAATTGGTAGCGGGGGTTCCCGGCACGGATCAATGCCGCCGCCCGAAGAAGCGTATCGTAGTCCTTGCTGGGCCGAATGTTCCCGACCGCCCCGACGATGATCGCATTGTCGGCAAGCCCCAGCTCCTGCTTGAGCAGGCGATTCCTGTTCGGAGTAAAAGCAGCCGCGTCGATCCCGTTGTGAATGGTAATGGCCTTCCTGCGACTGATTCCGCAGCGGGCGACAACCTCCTCGCGCAGCGAATCCGAAACAAACACGCAGCGGCTGGACCCGCTGTTCAGGGCAAACCTCTTCAAAGCGAGATTTCTTTCGGAACTGCCGAAATCGACCGAACCGTGAAAGGTGGACACCACCGGCACACGGCAAATCATGCCAGCCAGACTGCAGTACACGTTTGAACCGAGCAGATGCGACTGGACCAGATCGACTCGGTGTCTGCGAATGAGGCGGACAAGTCCGTAAAGGTAACGCGCATCGAAAGATCCCGATTCGCTCAGGACATGCGCACTCATACCGCGCCGGCGAAGCTCGTCGTCTACCCAGCCAGGTCCGGTGATGGCGACAATATTCTCGCCGGCTGGCCCCATAGGCCGTGTTGCCAGTTCGACGAAAACCGTCTCGGCACCACCCGGGCCGGTCGTGTCGATGGTATGGAGAATCCTGCGCGGCTGCCTGTCATGCATCGGCTTTGGCCTTCCGGGATTTTCCGCACTGCGGTGCACTCATGCACCTGACATCGGTCGAGGACCCGGTAGAGGCGCCCGTCATCGGCAACCCCGGATGCCGTGCCGGACTGCGGACCCGAGAGACAGCATCATCAGGAGGCATAACTGCGCACGCTTCAGTGGCCTGCGACACGTCGGTCCGTGCGCGCCTGCACCAAGCAACCACGCATACGCTGCAGATCGCGTTTCCGGACCCGGGAGTGCACAGGAAGTGTAACGATCCGGCGGGCAAAGGAATCAGCCTGGGGACACGATACGCCACCGAAGAACCGCTCCAGCCCAGACACCCCCGGCAATGCCGACGGATACATCGCGGACGCCCCCAGCCCGCGGTGCCCAAGACAGTGAAACAGGCGCTGGCGCACAATGGGATCATTGACCAGAATCGGATACCGCAGGAGCCGGAACGCGGGCGCACCCCCGACACATGCCTTCGGCAGATCTACAATATGGTCGCCGGCCGAATCCGCGAGCATGCCGTAAATTGCACGCTGGCGGTCGTCACTGCGTCGCCAGCAGGTGTGGACGTTGACGGGAAGCCATTCCATGAGCCGCGGATCCGCCGCTTCGATCGAAGCGAGCGGCCGATAGCGGGTTTCCCCGAGTCCAAGGAACGGCAAACCCGCCGGCAGCCAGTAAAGCCAGGCCGACGACAGCAGGTTGTAGAGCCCGGCACGCAACGCCAATCCGGAGCGAACCTGCCCTGATGTGACCTGCGGCGGTGACAAAGGAAGCGCCCGGGCCAGCTCCTCTTCCCGGGCCAGTACTGCCCCTCCGTGCAAAAGGCTCACCGGCTTTCCTCGACCGAAACTCAACACCACATAGTCACCCAGCCAGCGCGCATCGGCCGGTGGCGGAAACGCTTGAGCACTGTCCTGTATGAGCACAATGCCGGTTCCGGCAATGGCCTCACGTATCTTCGGATAGCGCTCCGGAATCCCGAAAAGATCGACCCCGACGACCGCCACGGTGTCGGGTCCGAGCGCGGCGCGCAGTCCATCGAGATCCATCCATGGTCGATCACGTTCAAGATCAATCAACCGTGGACGCGCACCGGCGAACAGCACTGCGCTCACCAGAGCTGGACATCCGTATGCCGGCAGCAGTACTTCCGGAGTAGGCGCGCGTAGGCGCGCGACCGCTGCGACCAGACTGGCGGCCAGCGCCGAGGTAGCAGAACCGTAAAAGTGCGCAGCGTATGGGGCGAACAACTCCCCGCAGGACCGGGATACGGCCCGGTCCCCGGGGATAATCATCGGTTCCCCCGCGGGCGGCAGTCGATAAAACATTTAGCGCTTCGAAGGCTCCCACATCGTCATGCGCCGTCCCGCCAGAAAGAGCAGCGAAGCGTGCGCAATAGCGATATTGACTTGCACAAAATAGTAGCCGATCCGGAGAAAGACGCTCTTCCGCAACCACGGAGCCATGAACGCCGCGGCGACTACAGTATAGAAAATCAGCTGCGCCAACGCGGCAAATCTGAAGAATACTCCCGACCGCCACAGAAACAGGGAACTGGCGAAAGTGACGAGCATAAACCAGGGCACCAACCACCGCATCACCTTGTGGCTCCAGATCTGCACAGAAAACAAACCGTACGTGAATGGGTTGAGCGTCTCCCGATGTCGCGCGAGGCCCACGATCCCGCGCAGAACCGTGCGCAGCTTCCGGCGGTACTCCTTGCGGGCGTCTTTGATATCGGCATAGTAGCCGACTACGCCCGGTTCGGTCACGGCAACCAGGCCTTTGCGGGCACAGCCGATGGCTGCGTTGAAATCGCTTGGCGTCTCCGCATCCCATGTCTCGCATACCGCCCGGCGCGCGGCAAAGAAAGAACCGCTCAACCCGACTAGCCCGGCGTGCTGCGACTCGAGCCGCCGCAGCCACATTTCATATTTCACGTATGCGCCTTCGCCGACAAGAGAACCGTCGCGACTCACAAATCGGTCCTCGCTAGATACTGCTCCGATTCTCGGGTCGGAAAACCTGTCGGCGAGGCGCATGAGCGCTTCTCCGGGAATCTCGGTGCCCGTATCCGTGAATACCAGGATCTCGCCGTGCGCGTGTGCAATCGCGAGCAGCTGCGCATGCTCTTTGCCCTTGCGTACTTCCGAACGCACAAGCCGGACACCGCGTTCCTGGTAGCCCAGCACGATTCCGTCCATACCGTCACTGGAGGCATCCGAGGCAACGATAATCTCGAGCCTGTCGCGCGGATATGAAAGTGCGAGGGTGTTCTCCAGCTTCGGTACGATCCGCGCCTCTTCATTGTGCCCGGCGATTATGATCGACATTACGGGGACCGGCGCCACCGTTCTGGATCCGCCATCCCTGCTCTTCGGAAAGAGCATCAAAACCACCGGATAAACCAGGTAGCTGTAGAGACAGCCGACAACCCCGATCCAGAAAACCGATTCCACCGACTACCCTCCTCGTCTGCATGTTCACAAGACGCTTGTCCACACGACTTGCCGGCTTCCGGCCACCGGGTCACTCCGGGGGCAACTTCCCCAGAATGATGCACGCCGCACGGCATCCGGCCGCCCTTGGGCACAAAACAGCTGCGGCGCAATTGTAACCGATGATCGGTCCGTCCGGTCGGTTCGCGAAACACGATGTCCGGGCTGAATGGTGCCCGCACATTGCAAAACATACTAACTCTGGGATAGCGTTCGCCCTGCGGCATGATGCATATCTATATCTGGGACCATCCTCGACGGAAGTCCGCCGGTCAGCAATTTTTCCCACAGGATTCGAGATCATGAGAGTTCTCTGGCTGTCGCGCTTCGCCCCGTATCCACCGGATGGCGTTGTGCGGCAGCGTAGCTACCACCTTCTGCGCGAACTTGCCCGACACAACGACGTGGACGTCATGGCATTTTTTCGGCATGACCTGTTCGCCCAGAACTTTTCCAGCATCGAACAAGGCCTGCAGGAGGCGCATGCCGCCCTGTCTGAATTCTGCCGGACCGCGGCATTTTTCCCGATACCCTGCGAACGGCATCGCTATGCCAAACACGCCCTGGCGTTGGCCAGTCTGGCAACACCGGTGCCCTATGCCATCAACTGCCTGCGGTCAGGATCCTTCCGCGCCGCCCTGCATGCGCGCGCCGCGCACAGCTACGATGTCATTCACATGGATGCAATCGGCCTGGCTCCGCATGCCGACGCCCTCCCCCGGATTCCGCGGGTTTTCGATCACCACAACATCGAGTCGCACATGATGATACGTCGTGCCGGCATCGACAGAAACTGGCTGAAGAAGCTGTATTTCCTGCAGGAAGGAGTCAAACTGCGGAATTACGAGCGCCTCATGTACCCGCGCTTCAGCCTCCACCTCGCTTGCTCGGAACGGGATTCCAGACAGCTGCGTGCGGTCAGTCCCAACATCCGCGTCGAGGATATTCCGACAGGCATCGATGTGGACTACTTCCGCCCGCGCGGTGGCGAGGAGATCCGGCATCGCCTGCTATCCGTAGGACACCTTAACGCGTATCCCGATCGCGACGCCATGACCTGCTTTGCCGCAGCGGTATGGCCGCGGCTCAAAGCGGCCATACCCGGTATCTCGATGGACGTGGTGGGCGAGAGCATGCCCGATTCCCTGCTTGCCCTGTCGAAGCGCGATGAAAACTTCCGCGTTCACGGGTTGGTCGATGACCTGCGTCCGTATTTCGAGCGCGCATCGGTTTACGTCTGCCCCACGTCCGATGGCGATGGCACAGGGCGCAAGGTGCTGAATGCATTCGCGATGGCCAAACCCGTGGTATCCGACCCCGCGGCCTGCGAAGGTATCGCTGTCCAGGAGAGTCTGCACATACTCTTGGCGAGGGACCCCGAGCAGTGGGTCAGCCACATTCGTACCCTGTTCGCCGATGATGAACTGCGGCGCGTTCTCGGGCAGGCGGCACGCGAACTCGTACTGGCGCAATACAGCCACCGCGCAACCGGATTGAAGCTGCGGCGCGCGTACGACGGGCTCGCATCGGCCGCGCAATAGATCCCCGCATCATTGTGCTCTCGCGGCAGGGGTTCAACCCGGGGGAATCCGCCGGAGCGCCGAGGCAGGCGACCCGGCCGCCGCGATCTCGTGCCGATCCGACTGCACGGCGCGCTGCTGTGCGTACCACGTCTCGAACATCAATACCGCCCACAGCGACAAAGAGTGGTCACGCTCGCCAGACAGATGTTCGCTCCAGCGCCGACGCACACGCACGACATCCAGGTACCCTTCCTCCTGCAATCGCGATTCGCCCAGCATCTCTTCTGCCCAGGGACGCAATTCTCCGCGCAGCCAATCGCCGATCGGCACAGAAAAGCCCATCTTCGGTCGCTCGGTAAGTGCCGGCGGAACATAGCGGGCCAGCACCTGCCGCAATATCCACTTGCCGCTGCCTCCGTGGATTTTCATGTCCCGCGGAAGCGACCATGCATACTCGACAATGCGCGGATCCAGCAGCGGCGCGCGCACCTCCAGTCCCACGCGCATGCTGGCCCGGTCGACCTTGACCAGGTTGTCGTCCGGCAAATATTGCCGAAGATCCCTGTACATCGCCTCGTCAACCGCATCCGCCGTGCCGCCGAGAAGATCCACAGCCCCGCAAAGACGGCTCGACCAGTCTGCGGCATCGCGCACGATCGACGGATCGTCGGCCCAATAGGAAACAAGCGACTCATACATCTGTCCGACGGACCTTGCCTCGATTGCCCGTCCCAGCTTGTGAAGTTTGTTGCCCAGCTGCGGCAATCGGCCGTGCTCCGCGCCCTTGGCACCCCACCACCTTGATGCCAGCCGGTCCCAGGTCGCGGGCGGAAGCGCGGTCAGGGAACGTGCGAACAGGCGTCTTGTCGGCAGCGGGATCCAGCGGACACCATTCCACACTGTCCGCAGCCATTTGTAACGGTTGTATCCACCGAAAACCTCGTCACCCCCATCACCGGAAAGGCATACGGTAACATGCTGGCGGGCAAGCTTGCAGATCAGATAGGTCGGCAATTGCGATGCGTCGGAAAATGGCTCATCGTAGAGTTCCGGCATCATGGGTATCACGTCGCGCACCTGGCCGGGGTCGATATACAGTTCCGTGTGGTCGGTACCGAGATGTCTGGCTACAGCGAGCGCATGTTCTGCCTCGTTGAAATCCCCTTCCTGGTAGCCGATCGTATAGGTCTTGATCGGCCGGGCAGATTGCGCCTGCATGCACGCGACAACTGTCGAGGAGTCGATACCCCCCGACAGGAAGGCTCCCAGAGGCACATCCGCCAGCATCTGCTGGCCGACCACTTTCAGGAGAATCGCGTCGAGATCATCCGTCGCCTCCACCAGCGAGCAACTGCGCGTTGCGGACTGCGCCACGCTGCGCGCCGACCAATACCGGCGCGGTGCCGTCATCCCCGGCGCAGCCTCATCCGGGTCGGGACAGATCGCCGACGGCCCTGACAGGGTACTTGTGACCAGAGAAAGAATGCAGCCGGGCGGAAGCTTGAAGATCCCGCTGTAGATTGACCATGGCCCGGGAATGTATCCGTAACGCATCTGCAATGCCAGGCTGGCGCGGTCTATCCTACCCACCCATGCCGGCGCTGCGCGCAACGCCTTGAGCTCCGAACCGAAAACAAACAGGTTTCCGGCCCAGCCATAGTACAGCGGCTTCTCTCCCACACGGTCGCGCACGAGATGCAGGATCCCGTCCTTGCGATCCCATAGCGCGAACGCGAACATCCCGGACAGGCGCGACGACGCTGCATCCACCCCCCATTGTTCCATCGCGGCAAGCAGCACCTCCGTATCCGACCGTCCCCTGAATTCATGCCCCAAGTCACGGAGTTCCTTCATGAGCTCCAGAAAATTGTAGATCTCGCCATTGAAGCAGACGCAGTATCTGCCCGATGCCGACCGCATCGGCTGATGTCCGGCCGGCGACAAATCGATAATGGCCAGCCGCCTGTGAACAAGTCCTATCCCTACGGCCGCGTCGATCCATACGCCCTGATCGTCCGGGCCCCGGTGCGCTAGCGTGACGGCCATGCTGTCGGCCAGCCCGCGGTGATCGATCTTCGATGCGTTTCTTGAAGGGTCCACGAACCCGGCTATCCCGCACATATTATTCTGTCAACCCTTGTCGTACTGTAGTGTCCATTTGACGCCACCGGAACCCGTGCTGATGTCCACTTCAGCTGCCGCTGAGCGAACGATACAGCTCCATGTACCGCGCCGTGCACACCGAAGCCGTGTAGCGATGCCCGACTTGCTGGCGTGCGCCTTCGACTTTTTCGCGGGTTGCCTGCGGATCGTCGACACTGTCGATGATCGCAGCCGCATATTCGGCGGCGTCTTGATGCTCCACCAGGACACCGAATTGCCCATGCCCCAGAACATCCGGAATTCCGCCGACTGCATGTGCTACCACGGGGACATTCAAAGCCATGGCCTCGAGCAGAACCATCGGTAATCCTTCGTGATCGGATGTGATGACCAGGCAATCCATGAGACTGAGATAGGGCGCAAGCCTCTCCCGGAATCCCATGAAATGCACCTCATGCTCCAGACCCAGATCGTTGCGAAGTTCCTGCAGTGCATCGGTCCCCGGGCCATCGCCGAAGATGAAAAAGCAGAACCGGTCCGGAAAGCGTCTGACCAGTTGCAGCGCGACGCCCAGAAACACATCGACACGCTTCACCGGAACCAGCCTGCCGACGAGCGCGATCTTCGTACAGCGCACATTTCCCGGCAACGGCTCCGAAAGCGGACTTTCACTGGCCAACTCCTCCGTGTCGATGCCATTTTCGATGACTTTGACCTTCGGTTGCCGCAGGAATCCGAGCCGCGCACCCAGTTCCGGCGACACGGCCACCACCCTGGCGGCGAATATTCTGGCGGTCATACGATCAAGCATTCCGTAGATACGCCTGGCTACCGCCCAGAACCCGAAGTGCTCCTCCGGAAGCCCATGAACGGTCTGCACGATAGCCATGCCGCCCGCCAGCTTCGCTGCCACTGCCCCGATGACATTCTCCTTCCTGCGATGGGTATGCACGACGTCCGGCCGGATCCGCCGAAGCAGCTTCCATGTCTCGAAAATTATCCGTATTCCGTACAGCCTGGATTCGTCGAAGACATGCACGTCCACACCCAAACTGCTCAGTCGGCGCTCCAGAATTCCGTGATTCAGGAGGATCACGGAGACCTTGCATTGTGCGCTTCTGTGCAGCTGTCTGATCAACTGATACAGCTGCACCTCCGCACCTGCATAAAGGTCTCCGGAGGCGATATGCACCACCGTCATCGCATCAGTAACCTGCCGCCGCATGCGGCTATTTGAACAACCCACGGCTGTGATTCCTTTGCGGCGGCAGCTCATGCAGATGATCCGAAGCCATTACCGCGCTCCGGTGACTGAATTGCGGCAGATCCCGGACACTCGCTTGTTACAGCACGCCGATTCCTGACCTGAAACCTGTCAGCGGGGCGTCCACCTGCTTGCGGTGGAACCGGCATTGAAGACAGCTGCAGTTGTCTGATGTCCGGCACCGCCCTATACTTTTCCGGTGCAATGCCCCGAGACCCTGATCGGAGACCGCAGCAATGGGAAAATGCAGGTGTCCGGCCGAGCACCTCTGGCAACGCACGAGAAGAGCGGTGAAATCCGTCCCGCATTTGCCACCAACCAGCCCGTATGACCGTACCACCATGTCCGCAACTCGCATTCATGTCATGCCTCCCGTCCACTACCCATGCGGCATTGCGGATAGCCCGGCGCTGTCTCGCCGTCGGTATCGCGGCCCTGCCACGGCACAGGCCCGCAGACGTGAGGTATGGCAGACTTTGCTCCGGATCACGCCGGTGTCACTCCGATGAACCTGCGAACGGCCAAAGTCGCAGTGAAGCGCATAGCCGAGTTCGCCACAGCCAAAACTGCGCCACTGCTTTGGCACAGACGCCGTGGTTCGCTGGTCGTCCTCATGTATCACAGGGTACTCCCGCCCGGCGATCCGCGCCTGGAAGTGGAGCAGCCGGGAATGTATGTGCACCCGGCAACCCTGCACCTCCATCTGAGGACACTCAAACGCCACTTTCAGCCGGTTCGGCTTGACCATTGGATCCGTGCGGCACGCGATAACGCGCCCCTGCCCGAACGCGCATTTGCCATCACTTTCGACGACGGGTGGGCCGACAATTTCGAATACGCGTATCCGCTGCTGGTCGCGGAAAACGTACCGGCGACGATTTTCGTGGTCTCCGACCTGGTGGGCACCGGACGTCTTTTCTGGCCGGAACGTCTGGGAACCCTGCTGCGGCAGGGTCTGGCGCAGCACGCTGCGAAACTCTATTCCCTCAGCGAGTTCGCGTGGCTGCGCACTCTCGACATGCCAATTCCGTCATCAGAGCGGGAACTCGACCCCGAACTGCTGGATCGCATCGTCAACGGTGCCAAACGCGATGACGACGCAACGCTGTGTGCGCGCGTCGAGGCCATGGCCGCACGTCTCGGCGACAGCGGATCGCCCCGGACTGCCGAGCTTCTGAGCTGGGACCAGATCCGTGAGATGGCCGGCAGCGGGCTGGTCTCGATCGGCTCACACACGCGCCGGCACACGCGGTTATCCGATGCCTTGACTCCCGAAACGCTGCATGACGAGATCGCCGGATCCAGGCACATCATCGAAAGCAACGCCGGCTGCGAGGCTCCGCTATTCTGCTATCCCAACGGAGACGCCACCGCCAACGTGCGCTCAATAGTCTCGGAACACTATCAGGCGGCATGTTCGACGCTGCCCGGCTGGCACGGCGTCGGCGCAGACCATTACATGATCCGACGGATTTCGGTGCACCAGGACATCACCTGCGACGAGACCTCTTTGCTCGCAAGACTTTCCGGTTGGATCTAGATTCCGGAACACCGCCGATGGGGACAGATCCGTCCCCGACCTGCTCCAGGATGCCGGCAACACCGGCATCGATGCGTGCATAGCACGTTTGGAAATAGCTGTCGCCGCAGCCGTATGGATCGGCAATATACGGTTCCGGTCGACCGCCCCAGAGTCCAAGCAGTGTGATCTGAGCCTGCGAATTGCGCACGCGCCCGATATGCTTCAGGCGCCGCGCCTGCCAAGGTTCCATTCCGATGATCAGATCCTCCGGGCCGATGTCGAGATCGTCTATGCTCCGGACCGAATGGCCTGTGAGATCGACTCCTCGCCGTTTGGCGTTGCGGATGGCATCGGGATTGGCACTTCCACCGGACATAGGTCTCAGGCCGGCCGAAATAACTGGTCCCCGGAACCCGGCCGCCACCGCTTCCGCATACGGGCTGCGGCAGATGTTTCCCATGCATACGAATACCAGACGTTTTACCCGTGGCCAATCGATGCACTCGAACTTTCGCCAGAACCCGATGCGAT
>JAJYEK010000077.1 GCA_021785795.1 Pseudomonadota bacterium | reverse complement strand
GGCCGGCAGCAATGCCTGGATCGCCCGACCCTCCAGCCGAAAGCGGCGGCGCGTGCGCGCGATCTCCGTCACGGTACCGCAAGGCGGCAGACGGTAAAACACGTCGTGGTGACGATTGTTGACGACGTGGCAACGGATACAGGTTTCATTATCATTGTTCCAGCGCGCGACCGGATGTGGCGCGTCGAGTTTTGCAAACGGTCCGTAGACGACGCCGTGCCGGATGTGGCAGGCCGCGCAGGTCACTCCTTGCCGGCGCAGCGCCGGTTCGAAGGCCGGGTTGACGGCAAGTACCGGATCCCACCGGTTGCCCCCATGATAACCCAGCACCCGGTACCGCTGCTGTGCGGCGAGAGGGGTGTGGCATTCGAGGCAGACCGGTTTGCGCCCTTCCGCCCGCCAGTCGGTCTGAAAATAGGGGTCGGTCCAGGCGCGGCTGTGTATGGTTGTGCTCCATTCCCGGTAATTGGCGACGTGGCAGCTGCCGCAGCTGCGTGCGCCGAGTTTTCCGAGGGGCGGAATCGGTGTCGCCGGCAAAGGATTTTCGAAGCGTTTCGAAATCGAAAAAATCTCCAGCGGCCGCAGCATGCGCCAGCCGAGAAAAACCGCCGCACTTCCGGCCACCGCCCAGATCAAGGCGACCTTGAACTTCATTCCACCCGCCCCTTTAATTTATAGTTGATCCGGTATAGAGATCGGGCGCATGGCCGCACGTGTGTGTCGCCTGATGTGATTGTCGGTCATGAGGCTGTCGACAGTGTTGCGCCCGGCACTGGCATACCGGACTCCGGTTCCAAACCAACCGGTCTGGTAAGGAAGGACGCGATCTGTCGTCCGGCGAGATAGATCCGCAGCTCGCCCGGCCTGAAGGGTGACCAAACATCGCTCTCGGTGAGCGGTTCGGTGGCGATCACCGCAATATCGGATGTCGGGTCCCCGCAGCAGGCAGCGGACGTATTGTCCAGACTCCACAGGCGGTCATGGCCGTAGGCGATGAGATGTTCGCCATCGGACATCAGAAAATTGAAGCGGCCGCGCGACGCCAGCATCTCGGCGACATCGGCAAGCGCATCGAGCCATCGGTTCCCCTCCTGCGCCCGTGGTCCGGAAAACGCCGTGGCGATGTGCTCGAGCACCACGCAGAAAGCATGTTCGGAATCAGTGTCGCCGCTGGGCACGCACACCGGCATGGTGTGCGATGCCGCGGGCATCGCGGCATCGGGAAGGATGCCGTTGTGGGCGAACACCCACTCGCGCTCGCAGCAGATGCGGAGGAACGGATGGGTGTTGGCCGCCACCCTCGCCGTCGGCGGGTTGGCTTTGCGCACGTGTCCTACAATCAGTGGCGCGCGCGTGCGCGCGCACAACTCGCGGAAGCGGGCGCTGCTGGCGGCTGGCCGCGGCTCCTTCTCGATACGGAACGAGGCGCCCTCGACCCAGGCGAGGCCCCAGCCATCCGGGTTGTCGGCGACGCCACCGCCGTGCGCTCCGAAACGGCAAAGCAGTTCCCGTGGCTGCAGGGCGGAATTACTGCTCAGTCCGAATAATTCGCACATGACGTCGCCATCCGCTTAGTCCGTCTTCGCCAATAAACCGGTGCTTTCCGGACGTGCCTCTGAACCGGCGGCCGGAACTTCGCGTACTGTATCGAATCCCCGACTCCTCCACCCGACCAGCCCATCGTTTACCAGCAGCGCCTGGGTAAAGCCCGCCGATCGCAGCAGTTCGACCGCCTTGCCGGACATGCGGTTGGTGCGGCATATGACGGCAAGCGGATGTCCGCGCTGCGGTTCGATCTCGGTCAGGCGATGCGCCAGTTCCGCAAGCGGGATGTTGAGCGAGCCGGCGATGTGCCCGAGCTCGCCGGTGTAGTCGGCGAGCGGACGTACGTCGAGTACCATCAAGCCTTCGTTGCCCTCAAGGCGCTTTTTGAGTTCATCGCTGGAAATGGTGTCCGTGCCGGGCTTGCGGCGCACACGCTTGACGAGCCCCGGCAGGAATGCGACTGCGGCAAGCAGGGCCAGCGCGAGCAGTCCCTTGCGCACCACACCTTCACCGCCCGCCGCCGCTTCGCGTCCCGCGTAGCCGAGATAGGTGTAGGCGAACGCGCCGGGCAGCATGAATACGAAGGAACCGACGATATAGGAAAGCAGCCGGATGCGGGTGAGGCCCAACGCATAGTTGAGCAGGTTAAACGGAAACAGCGGCACCAGCCGCACGAATGCGATGAATCGCCAGCCCTCCCTTTCAACGCCGTCGATGATCGATCCGGTCCAGCCGCCAGCCCGGCGATGCGCCCAGTCGGATGCGAGGTAGCGGGCAATCAGGAACGCAATCGTGGCGCCCGCGGTGGCGCCGGTGAGACTGTACAGGGTGCCCCACACTGGACCGAAAAGTGCGCCACCGGCAAGCGTGATCACCGCACCGGGAAGGAACAGTACTGTGGCAGCAGCATAGGCCGCCATGAAAAGAAGCGGCCCGAGGGCACCGGCGCCGGCGATCTGCGCCTGCAGCGCGGCGGCGTTGAGCCAGTCCCGATTGAAAAACGCTGCGATGATCCCGACGACGAGCGCGGCAGATATCACAAGGCGCGGGATTGTCCGGCGTTTCACGAAAACCGGCTCCATTCGCGACGGTTGATGGCATAGCCACGGACACGACCGAGAAAGGGCAGGATCAGCATGCCCGGCAAATCATTTACGAGTTTCGGCTTGCGGTAATCGCGGATGCCGAAGGTCATGCTGTCGTGGCCGGCGTCGGGCTGGTCCTTGTAGGTGCCAAACAGCCTGTCCCACAGGGACAGATTAAAGCCAAAATTGCTGTTGGCCTCATGGTCTTCGATAGAATGGTGTACCCGATGCATGTCCGGGGTGACGATCAGCAGACGCAGCACCCGGTCCAGGCCAAGCGGCAGCCGCACATTGCCATGATTGAACATGGCGGTGGCGTTAAGTACCACTTCAAAAATCACCACGGCGGCCGCCGGAGCGCCGATAAGTGCAATTACTGCAAACTTGATCAGCATCGAAAGCAGGATCTCGACCGGATGAAATCGCGCGCCCGTGGTGACGTCGAAATCAAGGTCGGCATGGTGCATGCGGTGCAGCCGCCACAGCGCCGGAACCGCATGGAACATGATGTGCTGGAGATAGATCGCAAAATCCAACAGAATCACCGAGGCAAGAACGGCGACCCACGGAGCGACGGCAAGCATGTTGAACAATCCCCAACCGCGGCCGGCCGCCAGCAGCGCAAATCCGGTGGCGGCCACCGGCAGCAGCAGGCGCAGCAATGCACTGTTGAGGAATACGATGCCGAGGTTGCTGCCCCAGCGGCGCGGCCGGGGCAAGGAAAGCGCACGACGCGGCAAGGCAAGTTCCAGCAGGATCATGACCATGAGGATCCCGAAAAACATGCCTAACCGCAGAACCATGGCATGCCGCACGACAGATTGAAGCATGATGCCCCCTACCGACCGTAGAAAATACGCCGCCAATTTGGAAAAACCAGCCGGCACTGCTATAATTCAATTAGTCAATTGAATACTATGTTTCAGAGGTTCCCATGTCAAGTCCTTCGCTCAAGCAGCAGCTCTATCGTGAAATTGCACGCATCGGCAAAGCTGTCTGTCACGGCAATCGTCTGGAACTGCTCGAGTATCTTGCTCAGGGAGAGCGCACTGTCGATGCGCTGGCGGGGCTGACGGACATTTCCGTGGCCAACGCTTCGCAGCATCTCCAGGTGCTGCGCCAAAGCGGCCTCGTGAAAGCCCACAAGGAAGGACAACACGTTTTCTACAGTATTGCCGACGATGAGGTCGTCCGGCTGCTTGCAAGCATGCGCAAACTCGCGGAAACCCACCTGGCGGAGGTTGAGCGCCTGGTGCGCAGCTATTTGACCGTCAAGGACGAGCTGGAGCCGATTCCTCGGGCAGAGCTTCTCGACCGGGCGCGCCGCGGACTGGTAACAGTAATGGACGTTCGCCCACAGGAGGAGTACGCCTCGGGCCATGTGCCAGGAGCCATCAACCTGCCGATCAAGGATCTTGAGCACCGGTTGCGGGACCTGCCGCTGGATCAGGAGATCGTCGCCTACTGCCGGGGTCCACACTGCGTGCTGGCCTTCGAGGCGGTGGAACGGCTGCGCCGGGCGGGGTATCGGGCGCGACGGTTGCAGGATGGATTTCCCGAATGGCGCGAGGCAGGACTGCCGGTCGAAACCGCAGGTTCCCGCGACTGACGAGGGCGTTATGTGCGTGACGACATCCGGATTCGCAGGAGCGGGCGCAAGCGGATTTTTTTTGCCCGTGCCGAGCGCATGACCGCTGTGTCCGGCGGAAATTGCCGCTGGCACAGCTGCAGCATGGCGTGGGTGGTTCTGCCGCTGGTTTTGGCCGCGGGCTGGACGCCGGCAGTGGATGCTTCCGGACCGCAGCCCCGATCGACGCTGCCCAGGTGGTCGGAGGTCGAGCCTGACGGACTGGCTGTCGAACTTGTCCAGCGGCCGATCGATCTGACCGAGGCGTTTTTTCAGGGGCGTGGCTTTACGCCCGCCACCTCACGGCAGATTGCCGACGCCTGTGTCATGGCGGTTGTCGTAAAGAACCGGTCACCTTCCGGGACGATTCGGTTCAATCTCGCCGATTGGCGGGTGATCACCAGCGGCCATGAGCAGCCGCTGCGACTTGAAGCCGACTGGCACAAAGAATGGGGTAAGGAACGGGTCTCGCGCCCGGCGCAGATCGCCTTCCGCTATGCCCTGCTACCGACCGTGGATCGGCTCGGCCCGGGCGACTGGCTGCAGGGAATGATTACCGCCAATCTCGGTGCCGGCCGGCACTTCGATCTCCGGATCCGCTGGACGGACAACGGCGTGCCGAAGCAGACAACGGTGCGCAGCGTGCTATGCTCTGCGAGGCATCCATCGACAGGGAAATCGCCTTGATTAATCGCTTCGTTGCCGCGGCAGTTATCGCCTGGCTCACCGCCGTACCGCTGGCCTATGCCAATTCAGCTGCCGCTCCGGGGCGCTTTGCTCCGAATTTCTCCCTCAAGGATCTTAACGGCAAGGTACGGCATTTCTCGGATTATCGCGGCAAACTCGTTATCGTGAACTTTTGGGCGACATGGTGTCCGCCCTGCCGCATGGAAATTCCTTCCATGGAGCGTGCCTACGAAAAGCTCAAGAACAGAGGATTCGTGATTCTCGGCATTGATGTCGGCGAGAATTGGAGCTCGGTTGCGCCCTTTGCGGAGCAGATGAAAATGAAGTACCCGGTTTTACTGGACCGCAATTCCACCGTCAGCAGGAAGTGGGGGATGATCGGATTGCCGACCAGTTACGTCATCGATCCGCACGGACGCGTGGTCGATGTCCTGGTCGGCGGAAGGAATTGGTTGAATCCGAAGCTGCAGGCACTCCTGAAGCAGCTGCTGCCGCGCGCTCCGGGGCCGGCGACTTCACTGAGGAGGCCGGCGACCGGTTCCGGTTGAGTTGCGGCGCTTTGGTCCGGCCAGACCCAGGGCGCGCACTGTGCTGATCATGTCTACGGATACCGGGACGTGATTGTGCTCATCCGCGTAACTGATTCCCGTCCCGAGCAGCAGATCCCCTTCGACGTCACCCGGTTTCCCGGGCGGACCCCTTTGCGCTTTTCACACGCTGTGCCTTGTCGGTGCCAAATCCGCGAATAAGGATCGGTGGTGCCCGGTGCGCCTGACCGGGAAACACGCCATGCCTGGATGAACTGGACGGGAATGAGCCACACCGCACGAGGTCTTGCCCTGGCGGGGCCCCGGTGTTTTCGCGCCCTCTTCGGGCCTGACCTTCAGGCCGCCACGCATTGCCGGCAGTGATCGTGAACGGGTTAGGCGCTGCTTCCCGTCTTCTGCGGCAGGTGCGACCGAAGCGCGCTTGTCAGCTTCCGATTCACGGCAGACGGAACATCGATACCCGCCGCGCTGACCTTTGCTATAACTACCCATATACGGAACAATAATCAAAGACATGCCCTCCTCGCCCGAAGTCCTCATCGTAGGTGCTGGACCCGCTGGGATCGCGGCAGCGCTGCGGCTGGTTCGCGCGGGTGTTTCGGTGATGGTGCTCGAGGGTGCGGAGTATGCAGGCGCGGAGAACTGGTCCGGTTGCGTCTATCACGCCGAGGGTCTGCTGCGCGAGGATGTGCTGGGGCGAGAGCTGTGGCAGCAAGCCCCGAAGGAGCGGCGTATCGTCGCGCGCAGCCTGTATCTGCATGACGGCATCAATGCCGCAGGCTTCGAAGCCCGGGCCCATGCTGGCAATGATTACGGCGAAGCATGGACCGTTCTGCGCCCCAAACTCGATCGCTGGCTGGCGAGCCGCGCCATTGATTTCGGCACCACCCTGATTACTGGCACCACGGCGACAGGCCTGCGGTATCACGGCGACCGTGTGGTGGGTGTCGATACCGACCGCGGGCCAGTGGACGCTCCCGTGGTGTTCCTCGCCGAAGGCGACGCGGCCGGATTGCTGGCGCGCGAAGGCTTCGAGCGGACGAAGCTCCCGCATTATGCCCAAGGCATCAAGGCGCTCTTCCACCTGCCGCCGCCGGAAATCGAGAAACGCTTTGAGCTGGGGCCGGGTGAAGGCATGGCGCAGGAGTGGCTGCTGCGAAACGGCCAGCTTGCCGGTCGCCCGGTGCGACTCAACATGACCGCCTTCCTTTATACGAATCACGACACGCTTTCGCTGGGGCTGGTGCTCCCGCTTGACCGGCTGGCCCAGGCCGGCGTTGCCGATCATCCGCATCTGTTTGAGCGCGTTCGCAACATTCCGGTGATCGCATCCTACCTCGCGGGTGCGCAGCAGATCGCCTACGGCGCCAAGGTAATTCGTTCCGGGGGAATCGACGAGACTCCGGAGTGGGTGCGTGCCGGGCTGGCCGTTGGTGGCGGTGCGCTTGGCCTCGGGCAGGAGGTGCCCTACCCGAATTTCATCGCCCCGGCCATCACCAGTGCACTGACTTTCGCCGACGCCGTATTGCGCATACGCCAGAAGGGTTCCGATTACACGCACGCGGAACTGCAGCATGAGTACGCCGAAACATTGCGCAGCACCACCGATTTTTGCAATGCTGCGCTCATTCGGCGCTGGCCAGAGGCAATTCACGGTGGACCGGCCCTGTTCGACCACCTGCCGGCCATGCTGGGCCAGATGATCGATGCCGAGCGACTGCCGTCCGGCGCCGGCCGCGCCCAGTGGCGCCGGGCCCTGGGTGTGCAGCTTACCCATTTGCGCAGCGATGCGGCCCAGGCCTTGCATCTTGCGCGCGGGTTTGGCCCACGCTGGCGCGTGCTCCGGACGGCGCCACCGCCACTGCATGTGCGGTTCCTGGTCGCGCGCGCCGGCAGCGCGCCGGTACCGGTCGCAGTACCGGATGACCCTCTGCTGGCGCTGGCTGGCCAGGTGATCGGTCATTTCTACGGCCGGCGTTTGCCGGCGTTTGCCGATCGCGTGGCGTTGATCTGGCGCAGCATGGTGCGCCTGCCGCTGGCGCTGCCACGCATCGCCGGTCTGGGGCTGGGTGCGCTCACCGGGGGCGCGTCGCTGCTCGGCGACCTTGCAGCGTACAAGGCCTGCCGCCTGCCGTTGCGTGAACTGCTCCTGCGGCCTTACCATCGTTACGACGATTGCACGCGCAGCAGCCTTGACTGGAGCGGGGCGCACCGAAGCGCCGCCTCCCCGACCACATGGATCGCTCCGCTCGTGCGTTACCGACCCGACCCACGGCATGTGACCGTGCCCCTGGGTCTCGGCGCAGCGGCGCAGCAGCTGCGCAATGTCTGTCCGGCGGAAGTCTACAGTCTCGTCGGTCAGCTGGGCGGAGTCGCTAGCCAGCACGAAAACTGCATCAAGTGTGAGTCCTGCCGTGTGACGGTGCCCGGGGTGGACTGGAATCGTAACAGCAATCACCGGTTTGCCTATCGGGTTCCGGGAAATACTCGAAGCGGCCCGGATTCTTCCGTGATTTCCGCGCTGGAGCCTGTCTCGGCCGAGCCGCTGCCCCTGAGCGTTGCCGAGCGCAGGATCTGGCAGCGCCTGTATCAGTCGCTGTGTGCCCGACCGGCGATGGTCGCCGGGGAATGGCCGCGTGCCTGGGAAAAACTGTTGAGGGCAATTCCTCACAACGAGCTGACGCGGCCAAAAGTCGCGCGCATGGACGCGTGGTTGCGGCGCCACGGCTACGGCTGGATGGAGACTGAAGTGCGCGCTCTGCTGGAGCAGGCGCGGGCGCTGCCGGTTGACGGGCAGGGCGTGCGCGACAACGGCGCACACGCCCTGCAGCGCAGTCAGCGGGCGTGGGAGCGGCTGAAGACCGATTTTCCGTCGGAGCGGCTCAAATCGCTCGGACACGCGGCCTGGAAGCTTTCCGACCGGCGTGTCTTGCTTGATTGGATAGTCGCCGCGCGTACCCATCGTGTTGCCGCCGTCGAATGGCTGGCGGGCTGGTCGAGCGCGCTGGCGTGGATGGCCGCTGGACACTACCTGGCGGAGGCTTACGCCGGACACACGATCGCGGATGCCCTGGCCGGGCCATTGTGGCGCGAAGAAGATGGAAATTCTAATTGGATGTCAGGGGTCGTCGAGCGCTTTGTCGACCTGCAGGGCGTCAGCAGATCTGCCGCAGGGATCGTTGCGCACGGTGCCGGCGCCGACGCCGCCCAGCCGGTGCGCAGGCGCGTCGTGGACGATGTCAGCGGCTTTTCCGCAACCGCCGAGCTTGCCGAAATGAGCGTTGCGCTGGCGCTCGGCCAGGCGACGGTGTTGCGCCGTCGTGCACTGGAATATGCCGCTACCCGGGTCCAGTTCCGCGGCGAACTGCGGGACAATGAGGGGCGCGAGAGCATCGCCAAGTTCGGCGTGGTCAAGCAGATGCTGGCGGGTGTGGAGTACGCGCATACGCTTCTCGGCCTGGCGCGCCGCTGGTGCCAGCGAGAGCCGGAGCGGGTATTGCTGCTTGTGCGCGAGTGCATGGGGCCGTGGATGGATGGCGTGCCCTGGCTCGCCGGACAGATTTTCGGAGGCATGGCATATTCTGAAGAGGACATCCTCGCGCCTCGCTACCGCGACGCGATCCTGTTCAGCCAATGGCCGGGATCGCGCGCGCTCGCGCGCGAAGATCCCGGCTTTGGCATGCGCCTGCTCGCACAGACGCTGCCGGAGTCGGACATAGACTATGTCGTGGCCGACAGCCTGCTGCAGTTCGCGACCGGGCGCCGTTGCCTGCGCACATTGCGCCCGCTGCAGGCCGAACCGCTGCGGCGCAAGCCTCTGCGCCCGCGTCTTCCGCTGACATGGGAAGCACACAGGAAGTTCACCTACCAAAGCGGCAGCTTTCTGAGCGGCAACCTGCTCGCGCCCGATAGGCTGCTCGTCCTTGAGCATTTCCGTCGGGACCCGTTGCTGCGCCGTACACGTGCCGACGTTTTGCGGCTGCTGCGCCGCGGCTTTCGCAGCCCGCGCAGGGGCGAACCCTACGGTCGTTACA
This sequence comes from Pseudomonadota bacterium, assembly GCA_021785795.1. The sequence goes on along the minus strand of JAJYEK010000077.1, from coordinate 6,163 downwards.
TCGATTTCCTGCACGGAATGCCGGAAGGCGACATTCAGCTGCTGCGTGAATTCAACGCCTTTGCGACGATTGTGCCCGCAAGTCTCGGGGGAAAGGGCTGGAGCAAGGCTCAGTACTCGGTGCTCACCAATCTGTGCATGGGGGAAAAGGATACCGCCACCGGCCTGCTGATCATGGCCAGCACCAGCATCGGCACCATGCCGGTGCTGCTCGGCCGCGACAAGGATCTGCCGCGGCTGCGCCACGAGATCGATGCGTGTCTGGCCGATGCGTCCGGATGGCGGGAATTAAAGGAGGACCTGAACCGACTTATCGAAATGATCGAGCGTCCGGAACCGGGGCCCCTGCGGCGCAAGCTGGAGCGTCTCGGCGGACAGGTCCAGCGCATGTTTCTCTTTCCCGGTTCGACGCTCAAGTACCTGATCCGCGATTTTCTCGAGCTCATGCGTCAGACTGTGCAAGCGGCGAAAGCGCGTGATCTCACGATCTTCGGGGATTGCCTGCGGCGATGCCGGGACAGTCTGCCGGCGGTGCGCGTCCGGCTCAGGGACGAACAGCAGGAAATCGATGCGCGCGAGCGCGCACATGAGCGCTTTCTGCAGTTCCTTGCCTGTGGGCAGATCAGTGCCTTTGCGCTCACGGAGCCGGCCGCCGGCTCCGACACCGGGGGCATTCAGGCGCGCGCGGTTCTTCGCGAGGTAGAGGCGCGTGCCGACGACCAGGGGCTGTACCGCTTCACTGTCGCCGGCACCGAAACACCGCGTTTGCTGCTGGATGCGCGGCGTCTGGTATTCGAATCGTGCCGGGCGTTTTTTCGCATGCCGGACAACAGCCTGGCCAGCCTCGATGACAGTGACTGGGATCTGGCGCGTAACAGCGGCCGCCGCCGGATTCGCGTCGGCGGGCACACCTATCCCTATGACGACATCGGCACTGTTGTCGTCACAAATGGCAAGGCCTTCTATCGTTACTGGGAGCTGTCAGGAAGCAAGATGTGGATCACCAACGGCTCGGTCGCGGATCGTTACTGTCTGTACGCCCAGACCGCGATCGGCGAAACCGGCTTTATGCTGGAACGCCGCTCCGAGGGGTTGCACATCGGTCCGAACGAAAACAAGCTCGGCCAGCGTGCTTCGCCGACCAACGAGCTGACGCTGGACCGCGTGCGAGTAAGCGCGGATCAGGTGATCGGCTTCACGGGTCATGGGCAGGTGAACGCACTGGAGACGCTGAGTGTTGGGCGTGGCGGTCTGGTCATGAGCTGTGCAACGCTCGCCGAGCGCGTGTTGCGGGAGTTTCTGCCGGTGTGGCAGAAGGATCCGGTCTTGCATGCCGCAGCCCAGGCGGAGTGCGACCGCCTGCAGACCCTGGCTGCGCGCCTGGTTGGCCTCATGGACCGGTCCGACCTTCAGCGCGGAGATTTTCGCATTGAGGCGGCGCTTTCCAAGTACCTCGCCTCCGAGGGTGCGCACCGTATCCTGGGCTGGCTGGAGAGACTCTATGGCCCCGATGCTGCCGCACGCGAACGGATGCTGGAAAAATGGCGGCGCGACATACGTATCCTGAACATCTACGAAGGCACGAACGAGGTCCAGCGCTTTCTTGTGCTCAAGGACCTGCCGAACCTGCTGCGCGAGCAGGCAATGGAGGTTGCCGACAACGCGCCGCTCGATGCCGCACTCCAGGAGTTCCGCGAATTTGCAGCGGGTCGTGTCGCAGAGCTAGGTGCCGAGGTCTGGCAGAATCCGGATCTGCAGGCTCGCTGGTTCCCCGTTGTCGACTGGGTCGCCGAACTCTACAGCTGGTCGGCACTGCACGAGCGCACCCGTTTGCTGGAATCTCATGGCGACCCCGTGGACCGGGAGAACATTGGGCGTCTGCGTGCGAGCGAAGCCAGCATCGCACAGCACGTGCAGGATGTGGCCGGGATGGTGCGTTCGGATTTCGAGCAGGCCGAGCATGGCGATACGGGTCCCGGCGACGCCGCACTGGCCTTGGCACGCGCAGCGCTGGCCGTACCGGCGAGAGTGGATGACGGCCCCGTGGCAGTGGGCGCATTGGCGGGAGAATGGGCTGTCGTGCTGCGCAGCCGTTTCGAGCCCGGGGCCGGTGGCCTCGAGTGGGCCGGATGGAATCCGGCCGATCTCGCGGTGCTGGATCGCCTGCTGTCGTGGTCGGACCGGTTTCCGGCCCTGCATGTGAAAGTCGCCGCGCTCGCGCCGCGCGACACCGCCGACGCACTGCGCCGTCTGCAGGCGGCCGGCGCCGAGGTTCTGCACGTTGCCCAGCCGGCCGGTGCCGCCGAAATGGCGGGCGCGGTTGCCGCCATCCTGCGCGTTTGGCCGCAGGTGCGGCGATGGGCATTCGGATGCGGCGCATCCAGCCCCCGCGACCGCGGTTTTGCCGCGAACATGGGCCAGCTTCTTGGCGTCGATCTCGTGGAGGGCGCGACCGCCCTGGGCGACGTTGCGCATGGTTTGTGGGTGGAGGATGCCGCCTGGCGGCGGAGATTCATCACCGACCGGCGCCGTATCGCATTCGTGTGGGACCTGAAGCCGGGCGGCCGCGCCGGTCGTTACGGAGTGCGGGATTGGCTCGCGGCACTGCGCACCGATCTGCAGTGCGCCGAGGCCGCTGCGTATCCGCTGCCGACGGCTGTGCGACTGCCGGCCCTGCCGCCGGCCGCCGATCTGCCGCAGCGCTTTGCGGACGTAGGCGAGCTTGCAGCCTGGCTCAGGGGCCGATTCAATGCGGGTGTCGTCCCCGATGATCCGGCGGCGACTCGGCCGGCACAGGTACCGTTGGCCGGCTACAATCTGTGGTTGACTCCGGCGGACGTGCTGGCCGGCGCCAGTCGCGAATCGGCGCTGCGTGCGCTGGTCGGGCTGGGCACCGGGTTCGGCGTACTCGCCTGGCTTCCTGCCGGACGGAGTCCCCCCCCGGTATCGCTGCTGCTGGGCCAGCCTGGATTCGCAGGTCTGTGGCAGCTGCCGCTGCATGGCGCGGTGCTGCATGCGGCACTGGCCGACCTGCTGGCAGAGCACATCGGTGTACCGCATCGCATAGTGTTGAGCGCGGAACATCGCGCGCTCGGGGCGGCGCTGGCGGCTCGTCTCGGAATGGCGCTGTTCGACGAGGTAATCGCGGTCACAGCCGACGCCGTGACCTGTTCTCGCGATGGCTACGAGGCGGATTACCCGCTGCCGGACGCTGCACTGCTGATCATCGGCCGTTCCTGCAGTGCGCCACCACTGGCGGCTCCGGCATCCCTGCCGCTCCCGGTCACGCTGCTGCCCGCGGCGCACCTGCAAAGTTCGGCGCTGGCGCGCGCCCAGGCGCGCGTGGCTACGGGAGCAGGTCTGACGACAGCCAAGTTCATCGTAGACGTAGGACTCGGCGTTGCAAATGAGTCCAATTACAAAAAACTCATTCCGCCTCTGTGCGCGGCGCTCGAACGTCTTAGCGGCGAGGCCGTGGAGCTGGGGGCGACGCGCAAGGTGACCCAAGAACTCAAGCTTCTGCCGGTCGACCGGCAGATCGGCCAGACCGGTGTTCCGGTGGCGCCGGCGTTGCTGCTGGCGCTGGGCATCTCTGGGGCGCCACAGCACATGGGTTGGATCGATCCGGGTGCCGTAGTGATCGCGATCAACCGCGATCCGGATGCTCCGATTTTCGGCTGGTCGCGCCAGAATCCGGGACCTCGTGTCATCGCCTGTATCGGCGACCTCGAGGAATGGGTACCTGCGCTGGTGCGATTTCTGGGTGCCGATGGCACTCTGCAGTCTGCCGGGGATGGTTGAGTCAGGCAGGACAGTGTGGCGGGCTTCCGCTACCGTGGGCGATTAGGAGACAACTATGTCGGATGCAAAGGTTTACGTAATCGATGGTTTGCGCACGCCGTTTCTGAAAACCCGCGGCCAGGCAAATGAGTTCAGCGCAGCCGATCTGGCAGTGGCCGCCGCCCGACCGGTGCTGGCGCGCGCGCCGTTTGCGCCGGAGCAGATCGACGAGATCATCGTCGGCTGCGTCATTCCGGCGCCGGATGAGGCCAATGTCGCACGCATTATCGGATTGCGCCTGGGCTGCGGCAAGACCGTCCCCGCCTTCACGGTCCAGCGCAACTGCGCATCCGGGCTGCAGGCGCTGGCGTGCGCGCGCGAGCGCATCGCGCAGGGGCGGGCGCATCTGGTTCTCGCCGGCGGCACCGAGGCGATGAGTCGCGCGCCGATCCAGTGGAATACCGCCATGGCGGGCTGGCTCGCTGGAGTCCTGCGTGCACGTAACCCCGTTGCACGGGCGCGTGCCATCGGTGGCTTCCGGCTGTCACATCTGGCCCCGGTGTATACGTTGCTGCTGGGTCTGACCGACCCTCTGGTGAAACTCAATATGGGCCAAACCGCGGAGATCGTCGCACATCGATTCGGTATTACTCGCACGGAGCAGGATGCCTATGCGCTCGGCAGCCATCAGCGACTGGCGGCAGCCTATGGTGCCGGACAGATGCACGATGAGATCGTGCCGCTATTCGATTCCCGCGGCCGCGTTTATGAGGAGGACAATGGTCTGCGCAGGGATACCGACATGGACAAGCTGGCCAAGCTCAGGCCGGTGTTCGACCGCAAGTACGGCTCGGTGACCTCGGGCAACAGCTCGCAAGTGACTGATGGCGCGGCTATGCTCATGCTGGCGAGCGAGACCGCCGTGCAACGCTACGGACTGACGGTGCTGGGCGAACTCTTGGGCGAAGAATGGGCGGGCGTCGATCCGAGCCAGATGGGTCTTGGACCAGTGCACGCCGTGGCGAGGCTGCTGGCCCGGTTCGCGCTTAGCATGGACGATATCCGAAAGATGGAACTCAACGAAGCGTTTGCCGCCCAGGTGCTCGCCTGCCAGGCAGCATGGGCAAGCCCCGAATACGCCCATGACGAACTCGGTCTTGGCACTCCAATCGGTCCGGTAGATCCGGCGCGCCTCAACACCGAAGGCGGCGCGGTCGCGATCGGCCATCCTGTCGGCGCTAGCGGTGCGCGGATCGTTCTGCACCTGCTGCGTTCGCTGCGGCGTCACGGGGGCGGCCTCGGCATTGCAACTCTTTGCATCGGCGGCGGCCAGGGTGGTGCGATGCTGGTGCGCGCGAAAGGGGAATCAGCATGAACATGGATATTGACGCGGCCAATTGGCGAATCGAGGAAGCCGACGAAACCATCGTGCTGACGCTCGATGTGGTCGGACAGCGCGCCAACGCGCTGTCGTCCGTGGTGCTTGAAGAGTTCGACCGTATCCTGGGACAAATCGAAGTCCGTCCGCTCCATGGCCTGGTCATTCGTTCGGCAAAGGTCAACAGCTTCATCGTAGGCGCGGATGTCAACGAGTTCCAGAAGATCAGTGACTCTGTGCAGGCCACCGCCCTGGCGCGCGCGGGGCAGACCGTGTTCAATCGGCTTGCAGGCCTGCCATTTCCCAGCGTCGCGCTGATTCATGGCAATTGTCTGGGTGGCGGGCTTGAGCTGGCGCTCGCCTGCACCTACCGTGTCGCGCGCGAGGACGACGCAACGCGGCTGGGCCTGCCGGAAGTGCGGCTCGGAATCCATCCGGGTTTCGCCGGAAGCGTGCGGCTTCCGCCCCTGATCGGCGATCTGGCGGCGCTTGATCTCATCCTGACGGGCCGCGCGGTGAGTTCCCGCCAGGCGCTTGCGCTTGGTCTTGTTGACGAAATCGTGCCTGATCGCCACCTGATGCATGCGGCGCACGCGTTCATTGCGCGCCATCCGCGTCCAAGGCGTGCAGCCTGGTGGAAACGCACGCCGTCGTGGTCGATGGTGCGCAAGCCGGTCACGCGCCTGCTGCAGCGGCAGCTGCGGAAAAAGGCGAACCCCGATCATTATCCGGCTCCGTACCGGGCGCTTGATCTGTGGCGCCGCAATGCTTCGCAGGACGAGGAAGCGCTTTCGTTGGGCGAGCTGATGGTCGGGCGTACGAGCCGCAACCTGGTCAGCATGTTTCTGCTTGGCGAAGAGCTGAAGCGTCACGGGCGCCGCCACCCGCATGACGTCGCGCACCTGCACGTGATCGGCGCCGGTACCATGGGTGCGGACATAGCCATCTGGGCCGCGTTCAAGGGTTTTCGCGTGAGCCTGCAGGATCCACAGATGGAGGCGCTCGC
>JAJYEK010000076.1 GCA_021785795.1 Pseudomonadota bacterium | reverse complement strand
ACCGACGGCCGGACTCGTTACCGCGACCGCGTTCCAGTTATTTGTCTTGAGCCGTTGCAACACCTGGGTCGCCAGAATCCTGTAGGCATCGGTAAATACTCCAGGCGGGCGACCATAGATCAAACGGTTATCCGCAAGGACGTCGCGCTCCACGGTGACCTTTCGCGTCTTGCTGTAGACGATGGTTTCCACCGGACCCACAAGACCCGCAGATGCGCCGGCATCGAGTGACAGTCCCTCGCCAAACCCGCGCGCGCCGCGTTCGCGTCGTGCGCGTTCCAATGCTTCTTTGATCCGTTCCATCACACCTCTCCTTGCCTCGCAGAAAACCCCGTGCCGAGCATCCTCATGAGTTACTGACCCAGCCGACGCATCACCACATACCAGAGCACATCGAGCGGCATCCAGAAGACATCAACGGCGATCAGTAGCACCGCCACACCCGCAACAATGGACACATAGGTCCACCGTCTGGCGGCCTCCTTCCGGGCCTGATCGCTGCTGTTCTCCACATAGGGTATGACTGAAAGTACCGGCTTATCGAGAATCGCGGCAAGCGACTTCACATTGCGCACGGAGTTGTCCAAACCCTCGAGCAACATGACATATGCGACACCGCCCGCAAGCGAGAGAATTAAGCCTAGCATCAGAAAGGCTGGCCGATTGGGTTTATAGGGCCTTTCCGGCAGGCGTGGCGGATTGATCACAGAAAACCGCTGACCCATGTTGTCCTGCACCAGCTGTTGCCCAACCTGCGCATCCAGTTGTTTTTTCTTGAGCTCCTGATACTGCAGCTGCGAACTGTCCAGGTCGCGCGACAGCCGCTGATACTGCTTCTGGATCTCGGGCATCTTGGCCAGTCGTGCAGCATAGGCCGCCCGCTTGGCACGAAGCCCAGCGAGCTTATGGCGATCCGAGTTCAGCTCCGTATCAATTGCGTTCATCTGCGACTGCAGCACGATATAGGCTGGATTATCCGGCTTGCCCTGGGGCATTTCCGCTCCCTGGCCCTGTGACGCCTTGAGCGAGGCCTCGAGTGCCGCAAGCGATTTCTTGAGGCGAATCACGTCAGGATGGTCCGGACCATACTTTCTTTCAGCGGCGACAAGCTCCGCGCGTTGTATGCGGATCTGCTTCTCGATCCCGGCCCGGTCACTGCCGCCGCCGACCGATTTCTTCAGCACCGCGATCTCCCGCCGCATCCGCACGAGCACGGGATGATCCGGCGTGTAGATTCCGGACAGGGAGATGTAGCGCGCCTCCAGCGCCTTCAGCTGTCCCTCCGGGCTCAGAATTGGCCGTCCCGATGCCGAAATGATCGTCTTGTGTCGATTAACCTGGGCAAGCTTGCCCTGAAGATAAAATCGGCGCGTCTGCAGGTTGCTGATTGCCTGCTCGACATCCATGATTTGCGCATTCGTGTCGCTTCGCAGTGTGACGTTCAGGCGCATGAACTCCGGGAGTTCATTCAGATGCTTCTGCTTAAAGCTCGCGAGTTTTGACTCTATTTTCGAGATGTGCGTGCTGAGCCGATGAGCCGCATCCGCGAAAAACGCGGATGTCGCCATCGCCTGATGCTCGCGGATATGGATATTTTCTCTCAGAAAGAGCGATACCAGATTGTTCGTGACCTCCTGGGCTACCTCCGGTGACTTGCCGTCATACGCAATCTTGAAGGCAATCGTTGCGGTGGTTTTCTGACCCGTCAGGGGGCTGATGATGTTGGCATTGACGAGATCAATATGGATGTCTCCGACCATCTCTTCCAGGATCTCTCCGGTCGTCTTTCGATGGCGTTCGCTTGCATACAGGTTGTACCGATGAATGATTTTGAGCAGATTCGAGTGGGTCAGCACACGCTCGGAGATCACCCGGACCTGTTGAGCGGCATAGTCGGACACCGTTGACTTGACAAGGCTCGGGGCAATCTCCTGCTCCACCACCAATATGGTCGCGGACGACCGGTACACGGGCGGCAACAGGAATGTTACGAGGATCGCGATCACGAGCAGGATGCCCGATACCGTAAATAGCCCCTTTTTCCGGCGCCGCATAAACGCCAGATAGTCTTTGAAATCCTTATCCGGTTCTTCCATCATTTCAATTCCATCACGAAGTGGTCAATTCGCTCTCGCTCAGCAAACTGCTGATTAATAAGCTATTTACAAAAAACGTGACGACATCGCCGCCCAGGAAATGGATCAACCCTGGCCGCGGATGTTGCCACAGCGATGATTCTCCTCGCCATTTTACCTTATATACCCAGCGGTGATGTGAAGCACAAGCGACCTGGGATGATTTCTGGCCTGTCAGCGCGATACGGCCATTTTTAACCCGTTGTATCTCAGCGTTAGGTAAACCGCGGTGGCGGACACCGATTGGCTGCTCCCGGTGTAGGTGTCGTTGGCAAACGCAACTCCGGATGCCAGCGTCCATCGTCGCGTCAGGCGCCAGGCGAGTCCCGGGGCAATCGTGTAGTAACGGCTGGTGCTGAAAGGAATCACGCTGCTCAGGTACTGGCTCTCGGTAACCGATGCGGTCACGGACCCGGTCACTTTTTCGGAAAAATGATCCGACATTGAGAGGCCGATACTATTCGCCCGGATCAAAGAACCGATCCCGCTAGGCATGACGCGGCGTGACAGGTTCAGGGAGACATCGCTGGTCTCCCAGCGCTTGGTCACCCGGGCCTGCGCAGTGACAAGTTTTGCATTGAACTGGCTTGCTGTGGTCACCGGAACGATCGCACCAAAACACGCCCCGAAGAATACGGGCCCCGCGCAAACAAGGGTTTGAGACGAGAGCGTACTCCGGACGTCGCTTACCCCAAGATTCGCATCGGCGCGCACCGATTCAGATATCCGATAATCGATGCCACCGGAAACCCCGTAGGTACGTGCCCGATAGTTATCGGGAACCGTGTTGAATTGGTCAACAAATACCTCCGCGATCAGTGTGTTGCGTTCTGAGACCGTGTGTTGAAGGGTCATCGTACCGGTCTGATCAGCATAGTCGATCAGATACGTGCCGACCGGATTCTTGTAATTCACGCGTGTTCTGTTGTAATCCATGCGCAACGATGTGGTTTCGGTTAGGTACCGAGTCCAGGAAGGGTTGATCGTCAAGAGGTTGCGCGGGCGTTGCGGTTCGACAACGGTGTTGGCCGCGAATTCATTGAGCAGCGTCGAGTCCTGGACGGAGTTCACGTCAAGGCCAAACAGATCGCGTTCATCCGGTGCGTAGCGGGATCCCAGCATCAGTATCTTATCGATCCTGTTTAAGCCTGGCGTACCCCAGTAGCGACGGAAATTCAGGCGGGCGGTTCCGGTGACACTGAACACCTCGGTCTTGCCACTGAACCGTACCGAGGGCGATACCCGCGCGCCCCATGTACCCTGATGCGGAAATGGGGTAAACAGAACATTACTGTAATAGGTTTGACGGAAACTCAGCGAGGGGGTCATGGACCACTCTGCGGCTGCGGCCGATCGCAGGGCGAACATGAAAAGCGCCCCAACAAAAAACAGCGAAGCACTCCTGCTCATTCGTATGGTCATGCGGTCACCCTTGGCTAAAACCAGGGTCAGACAAGCATCGGCTCTTTTCCAACCCTCACGGGACCACGACCACGTCACCCGGCTTTAACACAATATTCTGCTTAAGGTGCTCGCCGTCTTCCACCTGTGAATAATGGAACCGGAAAACCAGATCCTTGCCGTTTTCACGGCGCAGGACCTTGATGTCATTTTCATCCGCGAACGGTGTAAGCCCCCCCGCCATACTCAAGGCCTGCAGCACATCTACATATCCTGGCGCAACGAACTCCCCTGGTTTGTTGACCCTTCCAACCACGTAGACCGTATTGTTCACTACCTTGCGCAATGACACGTTCACGGTCGGGGCCGCGATGTACTGTCCGAGCCTTCTTGTCAGATCCCGCCGAATCTCGCCAACCGTCTCTCCTCCCACGTGTACGGTGCCCACAAGCGGAAACGATATGGTCCCGTCCGGCGCGACCAGCACCTCCTGCTTAAGCTTTTTTTCCTGCCAGACCGAGATATCCAGGATATCCCCCGGCCCCACCCGGTAGGCCCTACTAGCGATACGGGTGGACACCTTGGGTGCAGTCACCGGTGGTGGCGCAACCCCTTTGAGATCTTTTGCCATCGCTGGTGGTGCAACCCACATTAATATCAGCAAACCGACGATTCTAAGAGGCATCAAGTATTCATCTCCTATCCACACATCCCGCCGACGACCACGAATCGACCCGGGCCTTCCCGGCGGTTATCTTTGAAAATAATACTGTTATCAATAGTTGCCTGAAAATAATATCATTCTGGCACACATGGCACGACACGCAACACCCGGAATACGTCGGCGCAAAGGTCGCCGCGTTACCACGCCCGCCACCGTGGGCTGTGGGGCTGGCTGACATGGATGTCAGGACGGCCGGACGACCACGAGCCATCCAAGACCAGACAGGTCATGCGCCAAGGTGGATCACCGCAACTGGAAACGGTCTAATTGAGACGGATACACCCCAAGATAGATTTGATCATAGACGATTTCGAAGACGACGTGCGAGCGCGCGAGGCGTGGGTGGCTTGGGTTGCGCCGTGGAACCTTATTAGAAACCGGCTAGGATGTTAGCAGGGGCTACTTTCGTCCTGTCGCGAAAGAGGGCTTGCGCGAATACATCAGGTCAGATGGAGAGCTCACGTGGGCATGAAGAATTTAGCGAAGAAGCTGATCGGCGAAAGCAACATGGGTCGTTTAGACTTCTTATTTCGAGACCCCGCCATGCAAAATAGCTATGGGGGGCCATTCAATGGCCAGAAATTCCGGCGGAGAATCCTCTTCGATCTTCTATACTATTTCCCGATCAATACCATCATAGAAACCGGCACATATTATGGAACGACGACCGCTTTATTTGCCGCAACCTCTTTGCCCGTATACACAGTGGAAAGTAACGCTCGCTATTTTTCCTCATCGAGGTTACGGTTTCGCTTCAGCCGAGGCAATGTCCACACCTACAAGGGCGACAGTCGTTCCTTCCTGCGAGACCTGAGCCAGGATCGCTCGGTTTCTAAAGAAGATGTGTTTTTCTATTTAGACGCACACTGGAGTGAGGACCTGCCGCTTCGAGAGGAGCTGGAAATCATATTTACCCACTGGAAACGGCCGATCGTTATGATCGATGACTTCCAGGTCCCCGAGTCCGATTATGGCTATGACAGCTACGGACCCGGCAAGGCACTTAATCTGAGTTATGTGGACCCCGTGGTGTCGGCTCACAATCTCTCGGTCTTCTTCCCCGCTGTGGATGCATCAGAGGAAACCGGTGCAAAAGCCGGCATCGCGGTGCTTTGTCAAGAAGCGGTCGGCACCATAGTGGACGAAAAACTCAAGACACTCGTTCGAGGCAAATCCGGCGCATCTGGCCGGCTGGAATCTTCCTGCTGATACGGGCGAGACGTTGTGGGTCTTTATGCGACCTTTCGGTGTTATCTCGGAGATCTGCCCAGCCATAAAATATTTCGAGGGGTGGATGATCTTGGATGATGCACTGAAGACAGGGCGAATACCCGACAACCGGATCCGCATGTTACGCCCGTAGGCAGCAGGTAGCATCTGAACACACTATACCGGCAGGTATCTCGTGCATGGTTTTGAGCTTCCAGGGTGGTACCAGCCACGGCGATCAATGACGATGGATTCCGCCACCAAAACCGCACGGTCTCCCAGGATCAAACAACGTGTATAAGCGGCTCCTTAAAGATACCTCCCTGTATTCGGTAGGCCCGTTTCTGGCGCGTGGGTTTTCGCTCATCACGTTACCCATATACACCCGTATCCTCAGCCCGTCTGATTATGGGGCGCTGGATATCCTGAGCTACACGGCCGTGCTGATCGGCCTGGTTGTCGGTGCCGCGCTGGACCAGGCAGTAGCCCGATTCTATCTGGACGCCGCAGACGATGCGGAGAGAACACGCATCGCGTCGACCGTGCTTATTTACTATGTTCTTGCTTTTGCCCTGCTGGTGCTCCTGGCAAGACCCTTCGCTTACCAACTGGCCCATGGAGCGTGGCTCCACGGCCTGGTCGACCAGAAAACCGTCGTGCTCGTACTCATCTTTATCTTTGCAAACGCAATCTTCTATATTGCGAGCAATCAACTCAAGTATCTGTTTTATTCAAAGCAGTACGCGATCTGCAGCATTGGCAACACGGTCCTCAGCATGATCCTCAGTCTCGTCTTCGTCGGCTACTTAAGATGGGGTGTGTTCGGCATGTTTCTCGGACAGACCTTTGGCGCTGGGGTTTTTGCATCACTCGCGCTTTACTACGCCCGGGCGCGTTACGCCTGGGTATTTCATTGGAAACTATTCCAGCGGTTATTGGCGTACAGCCTGCCACTGGTTCCGGGGACACTTTCCTTTTACCTCATGCAGTATATAGATCGCTTCGCCATAAACGACCTCATCAACCTCCGTGAGGTTGGCATCTACGGTATCGGTGCACGGCTTGCTTCACTGGTTAACCTGTTCCTGGCAGGGTTCCATGGAGCCTGGAACCCCACCGTATTCAAAAGTTTCCGGGACACCGCGGCACCTGAACGATTCAGGGTAGTATTCAATCACTATCTCTTTGCCGTACTCGTCATGATGGTGGGGCTGTCGTTATTCAGCCGGGAGGCATTGCTGCTGCTGACAACAAGAACGTTCAGCCAAGGATTTGTAGTGGTGCCCTTGCTGGTATTTTCCGCCATCCTGGCTTCAATCGGGCAATATTTTACCTATGGAATCCAGATCGCCCAGAAATCGCACTACAGGTTGTTCATCAACGTGGCGGCGGTAGCGATAAACGTGGCACTGAACTATGTTTTGATCCCGCGGGTAGGCATGGTCGGTGCGGCGCTGGCGACGATGCTTGCCTTTGTGTTTCTCGCCACTGCAGGAATGAGAATGAGTCAAAAACTTTATTACGTGCCCTATCAATGGCGGAATATTGTCATCTCCTGTGCCCTGGCGGCGGCCATATCCAGCTCAGTCACCCTGATCCACTTCGATATTACATGGCAGGTTGAGATAACCAAGATTGTCGTAGCGCTGAGCACGATGCTCGGGCTTATCTACCTGCTGGACATCCAGTGGAACAGGGTCTTACATAGCTGGATCACGGACCGCGGCAATCGCAAGGCGGGGTCCTGATATTGCGGCGATATCAAGCATACAAGTTGATGGTTATACAATGAAGGTATTCCTTTTACAGGAGATTATTCCCAGTTATCGGGTACCGGTATTTCGTCGGCTGGCACAGCTGGACGGCGTCGACCTTACCGTATTTTACAGCCGCCCCTCCCGGAAGGCGCTGCGGGAGAACCTGCAGAACTCAGGAAACATTCAGGGCTTCCGGCACCGAAAGATCGGCTTGTGGGAAATCGGATCCTGCGCCTACCAGTTTGGAATGGTATGGCGTGTCCTGATCGCTCGTCCGCAGGTCGTGATTGCGGGGGGCGGCAGATGCCTGGATCGACTGATGTTGCTCCTGCTTTGCCGACTGCGAGGCACCCGGATACTTTGGTTTTGGGGAGGTGTCCCCTATAGAGATGAAAAACAGATCCGCGAATACGCCAATCTTGGCCGCCTCAATCGGTGGTTAGGGAAATACAACCCAAAACGTCTACTGATGCGGCAAGCCGACGGATTGATCGCCTATTCCGAGCACGCTAAGCGGTACTATATAAGGGAAGGGTTCAGCGAAAAGAACATCTGGGTTGCATCCAATGCCCCGGATACCGAGGCCCTCTCCGGTTACCGCGACGAATGGCTGGGGCGTCAAGAAGAGCTTGACGCAGCGAGAAAGCGGTTCACCCCCGAAGGTGGAGGGATCATCTTTCTCCTTGGGCGCCTCAATCATGACCGTAAGGCGGACGTACTGTTGCGTGCGTTGCAGAGAATCCGGGATCAGGGTCTGGTCGCATCCCTGGTGATCGTGGGCGATGGGGCTGACCGCCAGCGTCTGGAGAAGATGACAGCGGAGCTCGGGTTGCAGCGCGTGTTCTTCGAAGGGGCAATCTACGATGAACGGGCACTGAGTAAGTATTTCATGATTGCGGATGTTTTTGTTGTGCCCGGTGTCTCGAGTCTTGCGATCAAGATGGCCATGTCGTTTGGCACGCCCGTGATCACGGTCGATTTCGGTCTTGAGGTTCATGACGTCGAGGAGGGGGTTAACGGATTCATCGTTCCCATGAACGATGTCGACGCATTGGCTGAAAAGATTCGACTTCTGTTGAGCTCAGAGGAACTGAGGCAGCGTATCGGGAACAGCGGATTCCTGACGATTCGCGACCGAATCAACATTGGCAGAATGATCGAAGGATTCAGGCAGGCTATTTTTTCGGAGCCACCCCATCCCGCCACGGACTTAGAGGATGGCGGCACCGACTCGTGTCGACAGCACAATGAGCGCTAACCCTCAAGTAACACACAGGCGCGCACTGTCAGCATCCGGCATACTGGCAATTAGCTTGCTGGCACTAGTATGTGGACACCTTCTGTTGAAATATTACATGCCGAATCCTGCCTTTGGCGGACTCGGATTTATACTCGTAGGTCTGATCTTCTACTACCTGTTATTCGTTCGCCGCGACCTGTTCGGTTTCATCCTTGTTGTCTATATCTGCAGCGATTTTACGTTTGGCAACAACCAAGGCGGCCTATGGAACCTGATGGCATTCGGAATATCGGCTGCCTACCTGCTCGCGGGCCCCAGAAAAGAACGCTTCCCGCGATCCGATCGCCTGATGATGATCCTGCTTGGCATCTTCATATTGTGGAACGTGCTGGGCTGGGTAGTGAGAAATCCGATGCCGATGGTCCCCGAGCTGCAGGGTATCGCAGAATTCTTTGGATTTATCCTGATGTTCCATTTGGCCAGCAACGTAACCATCACGAAAGAGCGGGTTCGCCTGTTTCTCACCGTCACGACCGTCCTGATATTCTATCAGCTGTTGGTAATGCTCAATCAGCGTTACCCCTTCATCAGATGGAATACACCACTGCTCGGAAGTTATACCGCCTTGGGTAGCACACTCAACCACCGTATCTTCCCGTCGCTGGGTACCTTCCGTCACGCTGAACTGGGTTCTGAGTATGGCGCGCTACAGGTAAGTCTGTTAGTACCCCTGCTTTCGTCATCGCTTACCCAGCGGGAGCTTCATTGCGGAAGCAACCGTATCGTGGCCCTGATAATGGCCTGCCTATTTTTTATGATTCTGACTGACAATCGCTCAGGCATAGTCCTGTTCGTCCTGGCAATCATCGCGTATTTATTGGTTCTACCCATGCGGCTGTTTACCTCTATTGACCGGGTAGGTCGGCAATTTCGTCTTGTCATGGCGGCTACGCTTCTGATCCCGATGATCGGTGCCTACGTTGGCCTTTCGGGTTTGGAGCACAGATTCCAGGGTCTGGCCAGCGAGAAGGTGTCTATCGGGCGTATCGTCTCTGGCAAGGACATTAACCGGGGCCTGACAGAATCTAACGCACTGCGCCGAATCGGTGGCAGATCGTGGTTTATCGGTTATGGTTCCGGGATACCGAGATCCAACGTATGGGCGTTGCTCGGGCACGATCCCGACAAATATGGCGTACCAGCGGGTTTCCATAGCCTGTACCTCTCCCTGCCTGAGCTATACGGCTGGATCGGATCACTCGCGTTTGTCTCCATGATTATTGTGACGTGGGCTCGTTCAGCCAAGGTATCTCTGCGATACCGCAAGCGGAAAAGTTTTCTGATCGTCCTGTCTGTTGGGTTTACCATGTTCTGGAGCGTGTTTTTGACCAACGAATACAAGATCAGCATGATGCGTATTCCAAATTACGAAATGCTGTTCTGGGTGTGGCTGGGATTATCTAATTCTGTCATCAAGACAATTCGATATGAGCAGTGGACCAAAGATGCTGCAGCGCAACATCGAGGAAAGGTAGACGAACCTCTGCAGCAGGGGATGGCGAACATTGTTTAATCTGGCACCCACGGACCTGTGGGTCAATTCAGGTACGCAAGGGCGCTGAGACTTCTAGTTAAGCTGCGCCCGCCCGCATCGGGATGGTTGGCATCGTTTCCTGTAACCCAAACCCCGGCGGGGTGCAGAATTTGGTGAGGGAATCCGAAGAGATCGATCGGGCCGTATTGTAGGGGATAGATATGAAAACATTTATTCGGACAATAGTGCGAAAAACTGGCTACGATATAGTCAAATACAGGGCTAGCTCTGGCTTCGATATATCGAAATCTGATTTCTCGGAATCAGAAAGGGCAATTATAGCGTCAGTCCGCCCATTCACAATGACAACCGATGAGAGAATCATCAGTCTTATTAGGGCAGTTGACTACATATCGCACAACAACATCGATGGGGCATTCGTTGAGTGCGGGGTGTGGCGTGGCGGGAGTGCAATGACCGCCGCAATGCAATTAATAAAACAACACAACGTCCAAAGGGATCTGTTTCTATATGACACATTTGAGGGGATGTCGGCGCCGACAGGTGCCGACATAGAATATAATGGTCGCTTAGCGTCGGCACAATTAGCATCAACTCCAAAACAGACAGGCATCTGGTGTTACGCATCTATAGAAGATGTTAATGAAAATATCTCGTCTACGGGATATCCGAGCGAACACATACATCTGGTAAAAGGTAAAGTTGAAGAAACAATACCAAATATAATGCCGAAGCAAATTGCCATTCTTCGGCTAGACACGGACTGGTATGAATCTACATTGCATGAATTACGGTATCTGTTTCCATTGTTGAGTCCGCGAGGAGTGCTTATTGTTGATGATTATGGTCATTGGCGGGGGTGCAAAAAAGCGGTCGATGAATATTTTTCAGAGCACCCGGGGGAATATTATTTTCACCGCATCGACTATGCGGCTCGCTTAATTATGAAGGTACCAAGTGATTAATGACTTTCTGTCATCCGGGAAGATCCCCATGGCGCGACGTAGCACCCGGCCCACATTGGTGTTGTGGCAAGAAGAGCGCGGGCGCGATTGGGACGGCGCGTCCCCATCGTGTATGATAAAAATGGTTGATACGATAACTACCTTGGCAAACACGACCAGCCTAATACGTAGATCTGAACATATTCACGAATGATCGTTTTTTGTGGTTCCTTTTATACTGTAAACAGTTCAACAACGAATCCAGGGGCGCTTGGTAGACATATTTCTTTAGCAGATCCCTTTCTTTCATCAAAAGCTGGTCATAGGCGTCATTATTCTTGTCAAGATGCTCTATGGTTCGGTAAGCATCGTCAGGAGTGACAACCCAGGCTTCTTTCGGCAACAGCTCTCTATGTATCACGTCATTCGGATCCATGAGCACCGGTGTTCCTAAAGAAATTGACTCTATAACAGAGTTGCCTCGCAACTTCCTTCCTCCCAGTTTTACGAAGTATTTGGAATGATATATTTCGACAAGATTGGCGGAAATTAATTGCTTATGCAGGTTTATGGTGTGCCCCAGACTGCTTAAGCCAGAAAATGACGGAGGGGCATTTACCACCGGCCGTTCGTCCGACGAATTTATCTCGGCATAGATGCCACGCCTTCTGGACGAATCCCCAAGGTGCTTGTAGATTATTTTTTCCAGGCAGTCGGTGCCTACGAATGTGTATGGAAAATCTATTACCCCTGTTTTAGTAGCGACCTTGCCCCTAGCCTCCTGATTAAGGCACACGTCATAACCAAATTTCACTCTTTTCGTGGCAAGATTCGCCTCGCCAATCATGTAGCAAAATAATGTATTGGGATAACATCTGACCAACCGGGTCGGCAGGCTAACATTCATCGAGATCACAATGTCGTACTTACCCCAATCTACCTCACGACAAGACACAGCATAGGAGCCGTTGCTTTTATCACTGCCAGGAATCTTGAAGCTTTGGCCTGGCAGTGCGTTCAGCGTCGTTGTTTTTAGCATTTGCAGGTGTTCCGCCATATGTGGCAAAACCTTTCTGTAAATCTGGCACTCCTCGGTACCCTCCTCCTTTACAATATAAAAATCTGCATTTAACGTCGTAAACAGGCCGATCGGGCCCACTCGCCCCATGGAAGAAAATAATATGTTTGCAGGATCTTTGTCATTTTCCGAACAGACATACAAATCCTGATAAACTTCCTGCTTAACCAACGCAATTGATATGCTTTCCATACTGTCTCTTGGGATCTCGTTACCGTGTTCTCGCAAACTGTGGCCTCACCTTGCTTGCCAAACGCTCGCGATGCCCCCCCTAAACGTGTCGACGCTGCTGGCCGGGGGGTGCTGCCCGACGTATTCGACGTATTCAAGGATGCGCGAGGAGAGATTGCACAGGTCTTAAGATCCAGTCAACCAGGGGGCGACCATCAGGGTACAAACGCGCGCAGGGGCTGGGTGCGAGACCGCGGTATGCGTCCTGCTGGCGCCTTTGCAGGCGGTCGCCTCTGGAACACAAGCACACACTTTTTGCGGTTGAGGATGTTGTCCTTGAAGGTATCGTGTATGGCAGAGGGGTATCTCTTAGCGATCAGTCAGTTGGGGAGCGCTGACGTTCCTGACAGTTACCATGTTACGTCATCATTAAGGTACCATCGAAATTGGGCTTCGAAGCCATTTTTCGCTTTGACAAGGCCATGGCACGGGTTGAAGACACCGAGACCCGACTGCCGGCCCAGGCCTCGCGCTGATCCGGGCTTGCTTCATATCTGTGCAGGCGGACTGGTGGATCGGAAACCTTTTGACGCTCCCGCTGGCCGGATTATAGGGTCTATTTCAGGGTACGGCATGAGCCCGCGCTTCAGAAGTTTACCTTTGAAGCTGCTGTCAGCGTAAAAAACGTCTTTAATCGTATTGTCCGGATCGGGTTACGCATCTTGGCGGATGTTTTTTATAACCAATGCCTACTTATCAGATACCTTGTGTCGCTCGAATCACGGTATATCCGCTGGGGTATCGCTATTTTGACCGGATGGTCAAGACCATTCACCGTAACGCCCGAGAAAAGGGCGCGCCCCGCATGATCGCGCGAGGGAACCGAGCCTGGGATCGTTTAGGGGGAACACCCGCGTGAGGGTACTGTGGTTTACCGGCAACCTCCTGCCCGCCATGCTTCGCCAGGCCGGGAAAGATGATAAGGCGGCCGAGCCCTGGGTCGCGCAATTGGCAGGGCATATTTCAGGACAAAATGGTATTGAGCTGGGCATTGCCACGGCATTCGCTGGCTTTCCCGAGATGTGCTTCAAGGAACAGGGCATAAGCTATTTTGTCGTGCCGCAACCGCGCCGTTTTTCTGCGTCCGGCATGCGCTGGAAGGATCTTAGAAAATGCGCCGCCATTATCGAGAGGTTCCAGCCCGATATCATACATATCCATGGCAGTGAACGTTTTTTTGGTATGACCAGGGCGGCTGGGCTGACCCACGTCCCGACACTTGTCTCCGTGCAAGGGCTGCTGGGCCCATTTTCAATGGCGCGCCATTTCTTTGGAACACTCTCGCCCATGGAAATTATCAAGAGCATCCGCTTGATCGAACTGCCCATCAGATACGGTATAGCCTGGCACTACTTTGATATGAAAATGGCCGCCAGGAGGGAAGCGAGGATTTTGCGTGCGGTTGATGGGTTTCTGGGCAGGACCGAATGGGACCGGGCCCACTGCCGGGCAACCCGGCCCGACATGACCTACTACGATGTGGGTGAGATTTTGCGTCCTGTTTTCTATGAAAAACGGTGGTCCCTGGAACATTGTGACCGCCACACGATTATCTACACGAATGCCGGTCAACCACGCCGCGGTACTGAGAATCTTCTCGCGTGCGTCGCCTTGCTGCGCAAAGAGTTCCCCGATATTCGGCTAAGGCTGGGAGGAAGAATCAGTACCCGCAGTGGCTACGGACGTTTCATCAGGCGCCGGATCAAAACCCTGGGGCTTGAGGATCGTATTGATTTTCTGGGCTATATCGATGATGCCACCATGGTCCGGGAATTAGTTCGCACACACGTCTTCGCGATTACCTCGTATATCGAAAACAGCCCCAATAGTCTGGGGGAAGCAATGCTCGTTGGGATGCCGTGCGTCGCGAGCTTCGTGGGCGGCATTCCAAGCATGGTCCGTGACGGCGAAACCGGCATGCTCTATCCGGTAGAGGACGTTCCTATGCTTGCAGAGAAAATTAGAAGCCTCTTCCTCGATGATGACTTGGCGGTGCGCCTGGGGGCCAATGCGCATAACATCGCGCGCAGGCGACACGATCCGGACGTTGTTGTGGCGGAGTTAATGACCGCCTATCACATGATCCTCGCTACTCGCAGCACGCGGCCACAATGACGTGCGCTTGCGAAATGGGTGGGTGCACGCGCGGTTTAACCGATGGAGCATAGCATCGTGAAACATCGGTCATTACGTTGCAGTATCCTGGCTGTCGGGGATTTCCCCGATGGCGGCGCAAGCTCGCAGCGGCTGTTTTTGTTGGCACGTATTCTGCGTGAAGGTCTTGGAGACACTTCCGTCTGGCTTTTACATGCCGGGAGCAAGGTGTCCATACCGGAGAATACATCTCTGGCCGGCGAGTGCGAGGGGATAAAATTCGTTTACCTCAGTGGCACAACCATTCGCCCGGCGAGAATAGGTGCGGCGATTCTTGATACGCTCCGGGGCATTTATAGAAGTGCCAGACTGCTGATGCGGGCTGATGCATGCCCGGACGTATTGATACTGTACACACCGACTCTTCTGAAGTTCATTGTCCCTGTGGCGATTGCAAGGCTAAGGCGTATCCCTATCATCGTGGAAGCCTGCGAGATCTTCAGTAAATCGACCGATACCATTGGGGTCGGATTCCTGAGGCGTGCCGGAAACAGCGGACAGTTACTCATGGAACGGCGGACCCCCGCTTTGGCTGCGGGTCTCTTGGTAATATCTCAGGGTATACAAAAATATTATGAGAAGCTTGGGTTACCGCCCGGCGGGTCTTATTTGCTGCCGGTATTGATAGATTTCAAACGCTACGAAAAAGGCAGCGCCGCCGCAGTAGACAACCTGGTCGGTGTGAAATTTCTGCTTAACTCGGGGTCTTTTGGCGAAAAGGACGGCCTGGCCTTTCTTGTGAGTGCGGTGGCCCGGATTCGTGCGGATGATCCGGCATTAAAGCTTGTGTTCACCGGAACAGCGCCCTCGTCAACGCGTGCAAAGATTCTGGCGGGTGCCGGGGCCGGCTCAGAAGACTGGATCATTTTTACCGGGCTGATCAGCCGCGAAACACTCATCTGGTGCTACAAGAATGCGGTCGGGCTGTTGTGCTGCCGGTCAAACAGTGATTATGCTAACTATGGCTTTCCGACAAAACTCGCCGAATATCTGGCCTCCGGACGGCCCGTCGTAGCCACCACCGTCGGAGACGTCACACGCTACCTCACCGATGAAGAAACGGCGTTTTTGGCCGAGCCTGAAAATATCGAGAGTATTGATCTGGCGATTCGCAGATTGCTTCGGGATCCGCATCACTCGGCGCTTGTTGGCGTACGCGGAACGGAGGTTGCCAAACATTATTTTGACTATCGGAACTACGTAGCCGGAGTATCGGCATTTATTCGGCAAAGGACAGGGCGGGCACATCCAGGATAGCAGTGCCCGAAGCGCCGCCCAGCGAGGCTGGGTCCAAGGGCTTCAGCCCGATCCGCAGACGGACG
>JAJYEK010000075.1 GCA_021785795.1 Pseudomonadota bacterium | reverse complement strand
AGGTGCGAAACCCGTAATAAGACTCGCTGAATCCGGGTTTGCGGCGCTTGAGCGCCTGCTTGACCATGGATCCCCACACCTTCTCCTCGCTGCCGCGTTCGCTGAACAGGGCTTCGACCGTCTCGAGCACCAGATCCAGCGCCTGCTGCTTGTGCTCCTCGTCTTTCTCCGCCGGCTTCTTCTCGGGGGCCGAGGGCTTGCGGTCGGCAGCGCGCCGGCGCGCCTTTTTTTCGCTCTCTTCCTCGCGCACGAGATCATCGTAAAAAATGAACTCGTCGCAGTTCGCCACGAGCAGGTCCGAGGACGATTGCTTCACGCCCACGCCGATGACCACCTTGTTGTTCTCACGAAGCTTGCTCACGAGCGGAGAGAAGTCTGAGTCACCGCTGATGATCACGAATGTGTCGACGTGGGACTTGGTGTAGCAGAGGTCGAGCGCATCCACTACCATGCGGATATCGGCCGAATTCTTTCCGGACATGCGAACATGAGGAATCTCGATGAGCTCGAATGAAGCCTCGTGCATCGGCCCCTTGAACTCCTTGTAACGCTCCCAGTCGCAGTACGCCTTCTTCACCACGATGTTGCCCTTGAGCAGCAGGCGTTCCAGGACCTTTTCTATGTCGAACCGTGCGTACTCGGCGTCGCGCGCACCGAGGGCGATGTTCTCGAAGTCACAAAACAGCGCCATGTTGCGCGTCTCCATTTGTCCCGACACTCCGCCTCCCTTGAACGGCGTTGATGCGTTGATGATCCGCACACCTCCGGTACGCCGGCTTTAGGTGCGCATCCCGTAACCGCGCTCCAGAAGATACAGGCTAACCGCCGCCAGGACCAGAATAAAGCAGATGATGATCCCATAGGACAGGTAGAGATTGATATCGGTGATGCCGAGGAACCCGTAGCGAAACGCGTTGATCATGTACAGGATCGGATTTACCAGGGACACGCGCCGCCAGAACGCTGGAAGCATCTGTATCGAGTAGAAGATACCGCCCAGATAGGTGAGCGGGGTAAGTACGAACGTGGGCACGATAGTGATGTCGTCGAAGTTGCGCGCAAACACGCTGTTGATGAATCCGCCCAGAGAAAAAAGCACCGACGTGAGCAGCACTACGGACACCGACACCCACGCGTTGTACACGTGCAGATGGCTAAAAAACAGCGAAACCACCGTCACGGCCACCCCCACCACCAGACCGCGCGCCACGCCGCCGGTCACGAAGCCGGACAGAACCACCCAGTTGGGCGTCGGCGACACGAGGATCTCCTCGACACTGCGCTGGAACTTGGCGCTGTAGAACGAAGAGACGACGTTCGAGTAAGAATTGGATATAACCGACATCATGATCAGGCCGGGAACGATAAAGTCCATGTATCGGACCCCGTCCATGTCGTGGATCTGCCGCCCGATGAGCCCGCCGAATATGATGAAATACAGGGAGGTCGTGATCACGGGCGGCAGGACGGTCTGCAGCCAGATGCGCATGAAGCGGATGACCTCCTTGCGGCAGATCGTCATGTACGCGACCAGCTTCTGGTCCCGCGTCATGCCCGCTTTCTCCGTACCCCACCCTGACGCTTCCTGCTGTCCTCCACCAGGCGCAGGAACAGTTGTTCGAGACGATTGGTCTTGTTCCGCATGCTGAGCACCTCGATGCCGCGCGCCGACAGGTCGGCAAACAGTCTGCTGATCCCGTGGTCGCGCGAGATCTCCACCTCCAGGGTGTGGTCGTCCAGCATGCGGATGTCATGGCCCGTCAGCTGCGGCAGGTGCGCGAGCGGCGTGCGCAGATCGAGAACGAAGGTCTCGGTGCCGAGCTTGGCGAGCAGTTTCTTCATGGTCGTGTTTTCCACGATTGCGCCGTTATCGATGATGGCAATGTGGCGACACAGGCTCTCGGCCTCCTCGAGATAATGGGTCGTAAGGATGATCGTGGTGCCGGCGGCATTCAGCTCACGCAGAAACTCCCACATGGAGTGACGGATCTCGATGTCGACGCCGGCGGTCGGTTCGTCCAGGATCACCAGCTTCGGATCATGTATGAGGGCACGGGCGATCATCATGCGCCGCTTCATGCCGCCCGAGAGCGTGCGCACCGCGTCGTTGCGCCGCTCCCACAGGTCGAGACGACCGAGGAAGTATTCGGCGCGCTCGAGCGCGCGCCGACGGGGAATGCCGTAATAGCCCGCCTGGTTGACCAGAATCTGAATGAGCGGCTCAAAAATGTTCAGATTCATCTCCTGGGGCACCAAGCCGATGAAGCTCTTGGCCTGGCTGAAGTCGGTGTCGATATCCCGCCCGAAAACCGACACCTTGCCGCCGGTCTTGGTCACCAGGGATGTGACGATGCCTATGGTGGTCGATTTTCCGGCGCCATTCGGTCCGAGCAGCGCAAAAAAGTCACCCGGCTGCACATCCAGGTCTATGCCCTTCAAGGCCGCGTAGCCGCTCTGGTAGATCTTGGTTAGATTGCGGATGGACAGCGCTGGAGTCATTGAGTAATTGTCGGCTCCGCAGACAGCTGGAGCATCAAGGGATATCGTTGATATTGTATCACAGCGCCTGCAGCCACCGCGTGCATCCGCACGCTAGCACGCCCGCCGGCTGGGTGTAGAATAAACCCGCCGATGTTTAACTGGCGGCCGGCGTATTCGGCCGGCCGCAGCCGTGGCATCTTTCGATGAGGATGAGGATCAGCCCCAGGATCAAGGTGATTGCCGCCTATTTCGCGCTGCTTGCAATGTGGATGGCGGTCGCGACGCTTAGCGCAACACGCGCGGCACGCAGCACGGTAATCGCGCTATCCGCGGGCGCCATCGCGATCATGGCGGCAATCGGCTTGCGCATGGCTCATCGTCTCGCCGAAGCCGCGCAGTGCCAGCGGCTGGCGCTGTTCCCGGAACGCAATCCGAATCCCGTTCTGGCGCTGTCCGCCGATGGGCGGGTGCTCTACGCCAACGCCGGCGTCCGTGAAATGCTGAAGGATATGGGCGCCGACACGGAACATGCTTCAGAGCTCCTTCCCACGGACCTGAGGCAGCGCCTGGCGGTCCTGCGCGCCCTGCCCGCCAGCCGTCAGGTGTGGGAATATCCGAAAGCCAACCGCGTGCTCGCCTGCAGCATCTACTATCTTCCGGACCGGGAGGAATTCCACGCCCACATCGCCGACATCACCCGGCACAGCCGGGTCGAGGCGAGGCTGTCGCATCAGGCGCACCACGATACGCTGACCGGGCTGCCCAACCGCCGGCGGTTCCAGGAACGCATCGAACAGGCATTGGCTGCGCACGCGGAGCCGGGCCAGCGTCTGGCGGTGATCTTGATGGATCTGGACCGATTCAACGTCATCACCCGCAGCCTCGGTCATGGCGTGGGCGACGGTCTGCTGCAGGCGGTCACTGCGCGCCTGGAGCATCTGCTGGTCGAGGAGCGCGTCAACGGCACGGAAGCGACGCTCTACCGTTTCGAGGCGGACGTGTTCGCCATGCTGGTGTCCGGGTTCACGGAGCACCATGTTCCGCTGCAGCTGGCCGAGTGCATGATTGCCGGCATACAGCGGCCGCTGTACGTAAACACCCGCGAATACTTCGTCACGTTCAGCATCGGCGTCAGCGTATATCCGTTCGACGGTGATGACGGCATCTCGCTGCTGCGCAATGCCGACACAGCCATGCAGCGGGCCAAGCAGCTCGGCGGAAACAACTTCCAGGCCTATTCCCAGGAAATGAACGCACGCGCCGCCGAGTCCCTGTCGCTCGAAAACTACCTGCGGCACGCCATCGAGCACAACGAGCTGCGCCTCAATTTCCAGCCGGAAGTGGACGCTCGCACCGGGCTCATTATCGGCGCCGAAGTGCTGCTGCGCTGGAAGCACCCTGAACGCGGTGTCATCATGCCCTCCGAGTTCATTCCGCTCGCCGAGGAGACCGGCATGGTCGTGGCCATCGGCGAATGGACGCTGCGGGCCGCGTGCACCCAATGCAAGGTCTGGCGCCGGGCCGGTCTGGCAGAGCTCCCGCTAGCGGTCAATATTTCCGCGCGCCAGTTCCACCAGCAGGATCTACCGGGACTGGTAAGGCGCGTCCTCGAAGAGACCGGTCTCGAACCGGCACTGCTCGAACTCGAGATTACCGAAGGCGTGGCCATGCAGGACGTCGAACATACACGCGCCACCCTGAAGCAGTTGAAGGACATCGGCGTCCGGCTCTCGATCGATGACTTCGGGACGGGGTTTTCCTCGCTCAGCTACCTGCGCCGCTTTCCGATAGACCGCCTCAAGATAGATCAGTCGTTCGTGCGCAATCTCACCAGCGACGAGAACGATGCCGCAATCACCCGCGCCATCATAGGACTGGCCCACAGCCTGAAATTGAAGGTGATCGCCGAAGGCGTCGAGACCGCGGAACAGCTGGGCCAGCTACGCCAGGAAGAATGCGATCTGGTGCAGGGATACCACCTGTACCGGCCGCTCACCGCACTGGCCCTTGAGGCAGTCCTGCACGGCCAGCCGGCACCCTCGATAACGCGAACCAGCGAGCAGCGCACCCCGGCCAGCGGCCAACCTGCCTAGCAGTACCCGGCAACCCGGGCCAAGCCGCTCGGCGCCGGACCCGCAGGCATCACGGTCCGGACCCAGGACCGTCCCGACTCGCCCCCTCGATGACCGGAATCACCGGACCGGCGTCGACGCCGACTGGACGAACCGTCCGAATTCCGCGCCGAATGGCATAGCCTCGGGCTTAACCCGCGCGACAATCAACTGTATAAGTACATGCAAAGCAGCAGAGGAAAGAGAAGCCATGCCACAGTCACAGCAAATTCAGACGCGGCGCCATCGGGCGGACATCCAGCCGGAGCACGCATGGGCAGTTCGGCAGGCGCGGGCCCCTGCGGCCCTGCGTCCCGACAGCATGGTGGCCCAACCGCGCGGCTACCGCACCAGCCTGCGCAAGCAAATTCGGTTCGAAACCCTGGTCAACTGCGGCATGACCTATTCCCTGCCGTGGCACATCATCAACCTTGGATTGGGCGGTGCGCTTGTCGAAATGGACCGCACGAAGCTGCAGGTCGGTACTACGTTCGAATTCAAGCTCTGCTTCACGCACCACGGACGGTCGGTCGAACACCGCATACCCGCAAGGGTCGTCCGCATCGGGTCGCGCGGTGTCGCGGTGCAGTTCGGCGACTACGATGATGCGGCCTATACCGATCTCACTGATTTTCTATACGATATAGAGGAGTGACCGCGGGCGGGAGCCGCGGCTCTTGCGCCGGTCCGGGCCAACCCGTTTGGAGTCCGCACCCCGGCAGGGGCGCTCCTTCAGCGAAAACTCTGGAACAGCGCCGC
The DNA here is from genome assembly GCA_021785795.1 of Pseudomonadota bacterium. Next base: position 10,594 of record JAJYEK010000075.1, on the reverse strand, counting down.
GGCACCATACCCTCAGGGGCGTCTGCGGACCATCGGGGCCAGACTACCTTGCGTCCGGCGTGGCTTGAATCCACCAGTGGCGTGAACCAGACTGAGCAGAGGTAAGCTCCGCTCTTGGCGACCCGTTCGCGGCACCTCATCGTGTCCCGGTCCCAGGCAGTCGGATGCGGGAGGACTCATGTTCTTGTTCAAGCTCGGTCTATGGGTCGGTGTGCCGGCGGCAGTGACGCTTATTGCCGTACCTGACGTCGGGTCGTTTGCCGATTTCTGCTATTTCTTCGTCCTGTCTTTTCTGGCCCTGTTCGTGGCCATACTGCCGCACCTCAGCCACGGCAGATCCTGACGGCGGCCCGGTAAAGCGGTATGTGCCGCCCTCAGGCGGGGCACCGGCAAACCGGGCCGGAACCAACCGGCAACCCGGGTACCGCCGCGCAAGCCAGGTCGCCGGTCCGTCGCGACAGGCATGGCAGAAAGACCGGGCAGGGCGCGCTAGGGCAGCTTGGCGATCAGCCGCCGTGCCGCGTCCCCGACGACCTTGCGAAAGGTCACCGGCTTTTCCCGCTCGGTATCGTAGGCGTAATTCAGCTCGTCCGTGCCTTCCCAGGCAATGGTGCCGTCCCGGCTGTCCCAGATCTGCAGAAACACGCGGATATTCGCCTGCAAAGTCTGAAGCATCCGCAGGCCGAGTGCACCGAATCGCTCGTTGGAACCCTGGCTGAATCCGGCGAGCTTGAGCTGGGCCAGATAACGTGCCCCGACCGCCTTGCCCACCCTCCGCAGGGTGCTGCGGTCAAAAATGCCGGTATCCTGGTAGTCCTGATACATCTTCTTGTACTCGATCGCGAGTCCGGCGCGATTGATGTCGCTCAGCGTCTGCGCAAGGCTCACCACCCGGTACTGCGGGCGCTCCTTCATGAGCACATTGCCGAACACCAGCGCGAGGGCTTGCTTGTCCTGTTCATGACCGGTGGCGGTCGACGGCGTGATAAACGCAATGCCGCCGCGCTGCAGATCCCCGCGCTTGAGCGAAATGGAGTTGGTGAGCTCGGACGAATGCAACTGAACCGTGGAACAGGCGGCGACCAGGCCTGCGACCGCAAGCACCAGGAATGCCCTGCCGATGCCCGCAATGTTCCCTCGTCCTCGCATGGAAGCGCCCTGCCCGTCCGGAAGAATAAGATCCTGTTCCGGAGTATAGCCGAAATGCCCGGTACGCTTCCCTCCCGGGATTCGGGGAGCGCCAAGACGGTCAGCCGAGGCGGAACATGCGGCGTACCATGCCATCGCCCTTGAGCTGATGGAGCAGGGCCATGCCGATATGGCCGTACCAGTAGATCCAGACGAAGGTCGAAATCAGCGAATGCAGGTGTCCGACACTGCGGGTGAACGCTCCGGACTTATCCTGCGCAGAAAGCATCACGAACAGCACACCGCCCGTGACCGCAATCCCGGTCACAGCCAGCAGGCCCAGGCCATGCACCAGTCCCGCCAGACCCCCGCGCGGTCCGCCACCCGCCATTCGGCCCGACAGCAGCTCACGCAGCTCGGCGACAACCTCCCGCCGGCCATCGCGGCTGACCGGAAAAAGGTGGCCCACGCCCGCGGCACCGGAGCTCAACAGCGACCATACCCAGTGGGCAAGCACAATGGCCAGGGCACACAGTCCGATCCATTCGTGGGCGATAAACCCCGCATGGGTCAGGGGCGTCGACGGGTGACGGCTGCCCGGCGGCACCATCCACAGACTGACCAACAGCTGAATGGTCACAGTGAGGGCCAGCCCCATATGGAGGAACCGCGTCGGCCGGTCCCAGTCAGATGAATCACTTGTCATGGATCCAACGTTACCGGCAACACCTTAACGCATCCTTAAGCATCCATGACAATTTGAAGAACGGCAGCGCTGCTGCAGTTGCTGTCCCGGGCGTCCCCCGCTCAGGCACGTGGAATGATTCTTACCTCGCCCTTCTTCTGCGGGTAGAGGCCCTGCTTGTCGGCATAGAACTCCCTTATCGGCGCCATGTCCGCATCGATATTTCCGGTGGGCACCAGCACTGGGCCGATTCCGAGGATTTTGCGGCGATAGTCGACGAAGCCGAGGACGATCGGAACGCCCGCCCGCAGCGCGAGATAGTAGAAGCCGCTCTTCCAGTGCTCGGTGCGGCTGCGCGTTCCCTCCGGTGTTATAACGACGATCAGTTCCCGGCTCGCGCGGAACTGCTCCGCCATGAAGTCCGTGAAATTGCTCCGCCAGCGGCGGTTCACCGGTATGCCTCCCAGCCACCGCATGAATCCCCCGAACGGCCACCGGAACAGGCTGTCCTTTCCGATCCAGCGGAACCGGATACCAAGCGCCGCCTTGGCCAGCAGCGCCAGCACGAAGTCCCAGTTGGAGGTGTGGGGGGCGCCGATCAGCACGTATTTCGGAATCGCGGGCGCAGCCCCCTCCACACGCCAACCCATCGCGCGCAGGACGGCGAGCGCCACACGGCGCGCCGGGCCGGCGGATCTCGCATCAGGAATGACAGGGGTCGGTAACACGAGAACTCCAGGCAAATCTGCAAAACGCGGGTTGCAACGCACGGATTCCTTGGCCGGGACCCAGGGCGAATTCTGCCCTGACCAGACAGACAACGCCACCCTCCGCCGCGCCAATGGCTCCCGGCAGCAATGGGCAGCGCCCGGGTCCGGGTGTCAGCCCATGCGCGAGAGGCCTTCCCGGACGGCTTTGAGTTCCTGGCCGATCTCGAGCGCGAACCGGGCGTCGCAGAACTCGAGCAGCGGGAGCACGCGCAGTGCGAGCTGCAGCGCGTAGGGCACGAGCTGGCCTGTCTCGTTGCGTTCAAGCAGTTCCAGCGCCTGGTCGAGGCGCGGCTCTTCCATTACCGCCTCTTCAATCCGGGTCTCACTCCCGTCGTCGCCCACGCAACTGCGGTCGCCTCCGGCGGCGGCAGCAGCCCTCAGTCGCTTGTACGCCAGTCCGTGCAACTCCTCCAGGGAATCCCCGGGATCGTGACCGGAGGCCACGAGGCCGAGACTGACCGTCACTGCCGCCGAGGTACCGTCGTGACTGAACGGACTGGCAGAAATCGCCGCGCGCAGACGTTCGCACAGCATGGCTGCCTCCAGCCGTCCAAGCGACGTGGTCATGACCGAAAATTCCGAGTTCCCGGTGCGCGCGATGAGATCGCTTCTGCGAGTCTTGGCGCGCAGAAGATCGGCGATCCATATCAGCACATGATCTGCGTACTCGTCCCCGTGCTGGGCACGCAGCGAAATGAAATCATCGACACTCAGACGCAGAACCGAGACCATGCTCGTGGTTTTTTGCGCCGCCGCCAGGAGCTCCCTGCCGCGCTCGAGAAAGTAGCGGCGGTTGTCGAGCCGGGTGAGGCCGTCGATATTGGACTGGTCGCCCAGCAACGCGGCGGCCTGGGCTACGTCGGCCAGCTCATGGTCGGGCTGGGTCAGGCTGCGCATGCAGGCCAAAAGCTGCGCCGAATCGATGGGTTTGGTGATGAACTCGTTTGCCCCGCAGGCATACGCGCGCTCGCGGGTGATGTCGTCTTCCGCGCCGGTGATGACGATCACGGGGACCTCGCTGATGCGCGCCTCATCCGCCGCACGAATGCGGCAAATCAGCGAGTAGCCGTCCAGCTTCGGCATCTGCACGTCACTGATCACGACCTGGATGCGCTGATCGTGCCGGAGCTTCTCCCAGCCGGCCTCTCCATCCTCGGACTCGACGAGATCGTATTCCTGGTTGAGCACTCGCTGGACCGCAACGCGCATGAGACGCGAGTCATCGACCACCAGGACCCGCGTTCTCTGTGCTTCATTGTCGACAGTCTGCATGGTGTTCTTCCGTCAACCCCATCGCCGGCACACGGGGCCGGTCCCCGGTCTGCACCCACCAAGAACAAGCATAAACCGTGCCAGATCGCGGTTTCGAAACTCCCGGATATCCGTGCTCCCGCCGGCCATGTACCGCTGACCCCACGATTGGCACCAGACTCCCCGGTGGGGCCTGAGTAATGGCTGCCCCGTCTCGGGGCATGGCATGAGGTTTGCATCGCGTTTTGCTGCAAATCATCCAGAACCGGCCATAATGAAAAGGACAAGCGGCCACGACACTGCGATTGCCACGCCTGCGGATCCGGCTTCGAGCCGGTGCCCCGAAGGGTTTCGCATCGCACAACCGGTCACCGCGATACCGTTGCCCGAAGAAGACCCGCTCCATGCCATGAAACACCTGCTCGGCCTGACACTCGTGATCGAACCGGACCGCCAGCGTCTCGCGCGGTTCGCCATTGAGGCCGTGCAGGCTGCCGGTGGCAACGTCTTTGCCGCGGCTGTCACGCTCGATGCAATCCTGAACGGGCTCCGTCAGGTGGGAACCGGCGCCGTCGAACCGTCACGCGCCGAGATTACGGTCGAAGACGATCGCATGTATCTTGGCTGGAACGGACACCGCGAACTGCTCAGCCAGCTTCCTGAGAAGCTATCCGAGTCGCAGCTCAACGCCCTGAGCGAACGCTTTCGCCTCGCCGGGGAATCGACCGACCCTGAACTGCTCCGCCGCCGCAACCAGGAGATCAGCGCAGAACTGGAACGCGCCAAGGCGCGTGCCGCGGCGGAAATGGCCGAGCTCGAAACGGCCCTCGACCGCAAGAAGGCGGAACTGCAGGAATCCATCCGCCTGGCAGAAACGGACAGCCTGACCGGCCTGCTGAACCGCGGCGCCTACGATACCCGGCTGCGCGAGGCGGTGGCCCGCTGCCAGCGACAGCGCGAGGCGCTCTGCCTGATTCTTTTCGACCTGGACAAGTTCAAAGAGATCAACGACACCCACGGGCACCAGTTCGGAGACGAATACCTCAAGCGCATGGCTGCGGCCATGCGCACGAAGGCGCGCGAGGATGTCGATTTTTGCTGCCGCATGGGCGGAGACGAATTCGCCACGATCCTGTTCTCCGACCTGACAACCGCACGACGTGTGGCACAGCGGGTCCTCGAAAAAATGGAGGGACGCACCAGCATCGGAATCGCCGGACTGCAACCCCAGGACAGCGCCACCACGCTCGTGTCCCGGGCCGACGCCGCCCTGTACGAGGCGAAGCGCGCCGGGCGGGGACGCTGGGTGGATCCGGACTCCTTGATGCCGCAACAGGCACGGGGGCAGGCATGAGCGGGACGCTGGCCGAAGCGGCACCGGTTCGCATGCACGTCGAGCAGAGCGTCAAAAGCGAGAGCGGACAGGTACTGCTGCGATCCAAGCTGCGCGCCGTGTCCCGCCGCATGGGATTCTCCCAGGTCGCGCGCGAGCGCATGGAGCTGGTGTGCAACGAAATGGTCACCAACCAGATGAAATTCGCCAAGGGCAGCGGCCTGGTGCAGGTCTGGGAGACCCAACTGCCGCAGCCGGCGCTGGACATATTCGCGCTTGATTATGGTCCCGGAATTCCCGATCTGGACCGGGCGCTGCGCGACGGCTTCACGACCGCCAACACCCTGGGAAAGGGTCTGGGCGCCATAAGGCGGCTTGCGCACGAGAGCGAGATCTATTCGGTACCCGATGCCAACACCGATGACCTGCCCTGGCACGGCACGGCTGTCTGGGCGCGTTTTCACACCACCGAACCCCGGCACGCCGCGCCCCGTCTGCCGCTTTACGGCGCCTGTCTGCGCGCCTACCAGGACAGCCTGTTCAACGGCGATGCGCTGGCAGTGACCAGCGACCGCGCGCAGACCCGCTGGCTGCACGTGGATGGGCTCGGCCACGGACAAGAGGCCGCGGAGGCGGTGCGGGGCGCAGGACAGATCCTGCATGAGAGCGCTTCGCTCGAAACTCAGATGCAGAACCTCGACCGCCGGCTTGCCGCCGGAGGGCGCGGGGCCGTAGGACTGCTGTGCGAGGCCGATCACGCGCAAAACACGCTCAGCTTTATGGGGGTGGGGGACATGAGCGCCTATCTGATCTGCAACGGAGAGCGGCGGAGCATCGCCTTTTCTCCCGGCATACTGGGACACGACCATCGCAGCCCGCACGTCGAATCGCTGCCGTTTCCGGTGCAGGCCCTGTTCCTGACCTGTTCGGACGGACTGCGCCGGAACTGGACGCTCAGGTCGTTCCCGGGATTATGGCGGCTGCACCCGCAGCTCATCGCCTTCGTGCTTGCCCAGGTCACCAGCCGCGGCAACGATGACCGGTCGCTGTTCGTGATCCGAACCGCACCCAATTGAGGATACTTCCATGACAACACCTGCCCCGACCCGACGCACGACCAACCAGATCCTGATTGATCTGCTCATGCTCAATGTCGGAAAGATCTCGGCCGTTATCGAGCAGCAGGGCCACAGCATATTCGGCCAGGCCAACCTCCTGTCCAAGGAAGAGATCAACGACTACAGCCTGGAATTCCTGGAACTCGTGGTCATGCTGCTTCAGTCCGGCAACCAGCTCGACCGGCGCAGCGCGGAATTCAGCGCACTGCGCAAGTTTTTCACGACCTTTTCCCAGCAGATTCAGGCACGCGGCAGCAATCTCGACGAGTTCGTGCGCTACATTCAATTCCTGCAGCGCGTCTTCCTCGACAATCTGGAGGCCGACGCCACTGTCGACTTCGCGCAGTCGCGCGAGATCCTGCTGCTGCTGGGATCGATTTTCAATGACATCATCCTGGATGTTTTCCATGTCTATCTCGAGGAAAAGGAACGCACCATCCAGGCCCAGCAGGAGGAACTGCGCCAGACGTCCACCCCGATCACGGAGATCTGGGACGGGGTGCTCACCCTGCCGATCATCGGGACGCTGGACTCCACACGCACCATGATGGTGATGGAGAATCTGCTGTCACGCATCGAGGCGGAGCGCGCCCGCGTGGTGGTCATTGACGTGACCGGCGTGATGGCCATCGACTCACAGGTCTCACACCACCTGATCCAGATGATACGCGCCGTCGGACTGATGGGTGCCGATGCGGTGCTCACCGGCATTCGCCCCGAGATTGCGCGTTCACTGACCAGCCTGAACATCGACCTCGGCGAGGTCACGACACGCGCCACCCTGTCCGAGGGCCTGAAGGAGGCGTTCCGCCGGCTCCGGGTGGAAGTGCGCCAGGGCAACGGCTAAATGCGCCAGCGCCCGGTCGCGGTTGGGATGTCTGAACCATGATCCCCGGAATACACCTCACCCCCATTGGCGACGACAGCGTGCTGCTCGAGCCGGGCGAGGGGCTGGACCCGACCGATCCGGACGCCTACCTCGTGCCGCTGCTCGGGTACCTGCAGAAGCAGCGCGCACGCTTCCTCATCTACGACCTGAAGACCGTGGCGCTTATCGATCACGTGTACTACGCGTGGATGACCGCCATGAATTCGCTGTGCCTGATATCCGGCATTACTATGGTCGTGGCAAATATCCGTCCGCACGCAGCCTACGCGCTCTCACAGCTGATTGCCGGCAACCCTCCGTTTCCCTGCGCTCTCAACGTCGACAGTGCCCGCCAGGCGATCCAGCGCTTGGCCGCCCCGGCACCGTATCCGGACACCCGATCATAGCGGCTGCGCCCGATCCGATGCCGGCCGGGTGGTACTGAATGGTGATCGCAAAGTCATCCTTTCCGGGGCTACTGGCGTTATGCTGTCTGTACTTCGACCTTTCCGGCTCGTTGAGGCGCCTTATGCGTATCCCCTGCAAAGCGGTCATCCTGCTCTTTACAGCGCTGACGATCCTCGCAGCGCCACGGGTTTCCCTCGGCGAGGTCGGCATCGGCATATCGATCTCGATCGGCCCCCCGCCCCTGCCCGTCTATGTCCAGCCGGCCTGTCCCGGACCCCGCTTTATCTGGGTGCCAGGCTATTGGGCATGGGCGGCGGGCGGCTACTACTGGGTTCCGGGGACCTGGGTGCTTGCACCGCGGCCGGGCCTCTTGTGGACTCCCGGCTACTGGGGCTGGCACGCAGGCCTGTATGCATGGCATCCGGGATACTGGGGTCCGCGCGTCGGGTACTACGGGGGGATCAATTACGGCTTCGGCTATACGGGCGTGGGGTACGTCGGAGGCTACTGGCATGGCGGAATGTTCTACTACAACCGCAGCGTCAACAACGTCAACGTCAGAGTCATTCACAACACGTACTACCGCACCGTGGTTCGCAACGTGACGGTGAATCGCGTCAGCTACAGCGGAGGTCCGGGCGGGATCGCCCTGCGTCCGACACGGGCCCAGGAAGTCTACGCACGGGAACGGCACTTCGGGCTCACCCGCTCGCAGATCCAGCATGAACGCACCGCGCAGGAAATACGGGCGCTGCGCGCTGCAGTCAACCATGGCCGTCCGACAATCGCAGCGACGGCAAGGCCCGGCGCGTTCCGCGGACACGGGGTCATGCCGGCAGTCAGGGCGGGCGGCCGCTACCGGTCGCGCACGACGTTTCGTCCGGGGCAGCGCTTTGCCAGACCGTCGCAGCAGCCGTATCGACGCAATAACCGGCCCTACCGGCCCGGCCTGCCGAACGGGATGCAACGACCGCATCCGAACCGGGGCCCGGTGCGACGGCCCCCCGGCAGGGCGCGGCCCGGACGGCCGCAGAACCGGCGGCGGGCGAATCCCGGTCCAGGTCGCGAGCACCAAAGCGGAGACAGGAATCGCGGCTATGGACGGCCGTAGGCGGTTGCGCACCGGGGAAACGCCCGGCCGCCGCGGCATCCGCGGGTCGACAGCCTTATGCGCGCCGCTTCGGCGCTGGATATCGCCAGCCTGACGTCGGTGTTCTGATCGCCTTGCGTACCGACACCCTAGGGCATTGGGTCCGCAATCGCCTCGAGGCGGTACTTCGTACCTACGACGCTTGGGGCGTACCGGCCGGGTGCGAAAACCTGCGCCAGCCGCGCCTTGGCCCGCCAGCCGGTACAGTGCCCGGGCGCAACCAGGCGGGGCGCGATGCGGTCACGCAGGTCACGGACGGTCGCCTCGATCCTCTGCTCCATGGTCTTGCCGGCAAGATGGTAACCTCCGAGCACAAGATCGACCGGCAGCCCGGGAAAGTGGGTCTTGGCGCTGAGGCACGCATTCACGATGCCGGCGTGGGAGCAAGCCGAGAATACCGTCACGCCCCGCCCGCGGACCCAGGCCGCGATGAAACGCTCATCCATGATCAGCGGATCCGATTCGCCGACATCACCGCGGAACGTATGGTGGCCAAAGAGACCGGTTTCATAGTCGGTCACACGGCTGATTGCCCCGCTTCCGAAAAACAAGCCGCCGCACAGGCAATGAGGGTCGCGCCGGGTAACGATCTCGCCCCCGCTTTGCGCAATCGCGTCGAAAGTGGGCTCCGGGGCGAGCAGAATCATCACTCCGTTCGGCAGCAGTATGCCGCGCTGGTCCGGCCGGTCCGGATGCAGATCGACGATCGGTCGTCCCAGGCCCGCCGCCGCCCGCGCCTTGCTGATGGCGGCGATGACTTGCGGAAAACCGCCGCTGTGATCGAAGTGCCAGTGCGACAGGAAGACCGCTTCGATAGCCGCGAGATCCACATCGAGGCGCCGGGCGTTCTCCAGCCAGACGCCGGCGTCCGGTCCGACGTCGAACAGCATGCTGTGGCGGCTGTCGCCCCGCCAACCGGTGATCAGCACCGACAGGCCGTGGCATGCGCAGCACAGCTGATCGAACACGGTCTTGCATTCGTGCCCGGCGAAGTTGCGGCTTGCCGGAGCCCGGGCCGCGCGGTGGACAACTTCCGGAATCTGCGGCACGCCATCATCGACGCTCGACAGCGTATCCGTTTCGTTGTCAACGACGACGAGGATTTCCAGCGCGTCGAGCGCCGCTACGCCGTCCGGAGCCGATGCTTGATCCATAGGAAGCCGCCCCTCTCTCATTACATCCTGCCCTGCCGCGTTCCGCGATGGACGCCATCCCGGTACCGGGGATTTCGCATCATGGTGCCAATTGCGGAACACGACGGCAAGCTCCAGATCCGCACAGGGAAAAACCGGGGAATGGTGATCGTGTGAGCCTGCGGCGGGAAATCACTTTGACTGCGGCCGGCGCCGGCATGCCGTGACTGCGCACCGTGCAGCGAACCGAGGATTGATGGACCGCAACAGGAGGCAGCAAGCTGCGCCGGGCCCTGCCTGGATCAGCCGCGCCAGGGACGCGCCTGCCGCGGCAATCCGGACGATGGGCCGGCCAGCGCGTCGCTACCGGGACCAGTTATACGCCTGCACGACTCCATGGCGGTTGAACTGCACTTCGAGCATCTTGAGATGCGCACTGCGCAGCCGTGGCAGCTTTCCCTCACCGTAGAAATACGTCCACTTGGTGAGGCGCTCGCCATTGCTCTGCACCACGACGCCCGTGCTGTTCGGCGCACCCAGCCAGCTCCGCACCTCGGCCTCGGTGGTATGGCCGCGCTCCACCTGGCTCGCGAAAGTCTGCACGCTGAAGTCCCGCCCCACCTGAACGGTACTGCAGGCTCCGACGAGCAGGGCCACGGCTCCGACCGCGAGGAGCGCAAAGAAGCCCCGCAGCAGACCTGCCCTTGCCGGCCCGGCGCTGGCGGCCAGCTGCTCCTGCGTCGCGCCTGC
>JAJYEK010000074.1 GCA_021785795.1 Pseudomonadota bacterium | reverse complement strand
CCGCACTGGAACCTACACCACCAAGGGCGCCGTCGGATACGATCTGACAAGGCTGCTTATCGGTTCAGAAGGCACGCTCGCCATAATCACCGAGGCAGTGCTCCGGCTCACGCCGCTCCCCGAAAGTCGGCGCACACTGCAGGCCGCCTACGGTCGAGTCCAAGATGCGGCGGCCGCTGTGGCGCGCGTCATGGCCCAGCCGGTGACTCCTTGCGCGCTCGAGATGATGGACAGCGCGGCTATCGATATCATCCGCAATCAATCACGCGCCGAACTGCCGCCAGGTGCTGGGGCGCTGCTCATGATCGAAGTCGACGGACCAGAGGCAGGTATGGATTCCATGCTGCTGTCGATTACCCGGGCGCTCGGCGGTACCGGATTGGTGGAAATAAGGGCGGCCCGCTCGGCCGATGAAATCAAGGAGCTCTGGGCGGCACGTAAGGCGCTGTCACCGGCACTGCGGACCATCGCCCCAAATAAGCTCAATGAAGATGTCGTGGTGCCGGTTTCCCGGATCGCCGATCTGATAGAAGGACTCGGCGAGCTAAGCCGGCGTTACGGCATTCCGATTGTCAATTTCGGACATGCCGGCAACGGCAATCTGCATGTTAATCTTTTGTATGATTCCCAGGACCCGCAGCAACAGCAGAACGCACGCCCGGCCGTCAGTGCGGTGTTCGACCTGGTGCTCGCGCTGGGGGGCACCCTGTCGGGGGAACATGGCGTCGGAAGGGAAAAGCGTGACTACATTGATCGCGCCATAGATGCGGCCACACTGGATCTGATGCGCCGCATCAAGATTCTGTTTGATCCAAACGGAATCCTCAATCCCGAAAAAGTGTTTCCGTCGCAACAATGATGGGTAACGTCTGTCGTGGCGAACGGCTGTGTGTTCCGCAGGCGCGGTACTCTACGCCGGACACGACACAGACGGGGGCTCAACTGCAGGAACCCTGCGCCGACGATAGGCATGTGAAGGCGGTGGGAGACGGCCGGCACTGCACGCTGCGTTCAACCCGCGATCTGACATTGCCAGGCACATGGGGTTTGCCACGACCCCTTCAATTCGCCACAATTGCATCGGCAGCTGAGGCCAGAGACTTCCCAGGGGAGATTTCACATGAAGGCAGGTGCACCATCGAAAAATACGGCGCTTATCTGTCTGCTGCTTTTTGTTCTGGGTCTTGCCGGTCACTTCATTCCTTTCGACCATGTTGCTTACATCGGGCCAGTCCTGCAGATATTCAACCGCATTGCCGTTGATCTGTTGATCGGCGGCTATGGCCTGCTGCTACTGGGAGTTTATATACTGTAAATTTGCGATATCGTTGCTGATGATACGGGCGTAACCGGGGTCCGCGTCAGCCGCCGGCCCACGGGTTCCGGCATGCGGCCGGGACCGGATCCTAAAGATACCGTCCACGGGGACGTGCCACCACCACAGATAATTAAGGGGTTCGAAATGCAGCAGCGCATGGCTTCGCTCATTCTTGCTCCGGCAGTTGCTGCGGTCCTGTTCTGCATCGCGCCGGCAGGCCGCGCAGCGACTGATATCAGCAATCTCGGGGCCATCAGTCAGCCGGAATTCCGCCTGCTGTCTGAGGATCTTGGCGCTGCGCTAAGCGACAAGCCGCTGACACCCACCACGCCATTGGGGCTCACCGGGCTCGACATCGGCGTCGAGGCGACCGACACGGAGATCGCGAACGGGTCAGTCTGGCGTCTCGTAACGAACGGCAATGGGTCCAGCTCGCTCGTCGTACCCAAGATCCACCTCTACAAGGGCCTACCGCTCGGATTCGACGTCGGCGCCTTTTACTCGGAGGTGCCCGACAGCAATATAAAATTCTGGGGGGCGGAGCTGCGCTACGCGCTGCTGCAGGGCGGATATACGGAACCGACCATCGGCCTGAGTGCAAGCTACACCAGGCTGCAAGGCGTGAGCCAGCTCGGCTTCCATACCACCGGCCTTGACCTTGCGATCTCTAAGGGTTTCGCCGTGCTCACACCATACGCCGGCATCGGCGAGGTGTGGGTAGACAGCACTCCAGCCGGGATCCCCGGCCTCCAGGCCGAGCGATTCTCGCTGAACAAGTACTTTATCGGCACCGACCTCAATTTGGGCATTCTCGACATGGCGGTCGAGGCTGACCGAACCGGCAGCGATACATCTTACGGGCTTAAGCTGGGCTGGCGTTTCTAAAGGACTGGCGCACGTCATTGGCCTCAGCGCCACCGTGCTTGCGAGCGCCGGCTTCAGCCCGCTTCTGCCAGCAAGACATCGTAGATTGTCTTGTCAGCTTCGCTATAGCTGCAAAAAATGATGCGGTCGAAACGGCTTTCGTGGGCACGCGCTGCGGCAAGTGCGATGCGGGCGGCCAGGTCCTTGGGATAGCCGTAGGCACCCGTGCTTATTGCCGGCAGGGCGATCGTGCGGACACCCTGCAGCAGGGCCAGCCGGAACGAATTGCGGTAGCAATATTCAAGCAGTCGCGCTTCCTGGCACGCACCCCCACGCCAGACCGGCCCCACGGTATGTATGATCCATCTTGCTGGGAGCTGGAAACCAGGAGTAATACGGGCCTCGCCGGTCGGACAGCCACCGATACGACGACAGGCAGCGAGAAGCTCTGGACCTGCTGCCCGATGAATCGCGCCATCGACTCCGCCGCCGCCCTGCAGGGACTCATTGGCGGCGTTGACTATCGCATCTACGTCCAGGTCGGTAATGTCAGCCAGCACGGACTCGATCATGGGCCGATCATACCGCTCCGCCCCGAAGCTCCCTATCCCCCTGCCCATCTTTTGTTCCCGAAGCAGCTAGTACTGCGCAATCGCCGGGCAAGGGCCGGACAGGCGGCAGGGCTTCCTTAGCGCGCCTCGACGCCCGCAATACGAGCTGCGATTGCGCTGGGCGCATGTCGGACGCGGATGGACCAAACCGGCCGGCTCCCGGGCCTTCATGCGCAACCGCGCGGCCACGGGGACCGGCAGCGGAAGCCGCCGCAGTCAGCGCTGGCCAAACGGTCACCCCCGTGCTTCAATCGATTCCCATGGAATATCTGCTTGCGCTGATGGGCTTGGGCGCCGCCGGATGGCTTTGGCATTCCAGCCTCGGTGTCCGGGAACTGGCGACACGGTTGGCGCGGGAACGGTGCACCGAAGCAGGCCTGCAGTTCCTGGATGGCACCGTGGCATTCGCCGGCATTGCTCTGGAACGTCGACACGGGCGGATCCACCTCCGCCGGAGATATCGCTTCGAATTCGCAGACAGTGAAGGACACCGCTTCGCCGGCAAGGTCGTGCTGGTCGGGACGGAACTCGATGAGTTGCGCCTGCACACCGGTCCCGCGACAAATTGAATACCAGGAATCCTGGCGCTACTTGACCCGCTTCAGGGAGACGCCCTTCCTGCCGGGAGGCCTGCCCCCGGAGGGCGGGGACGGAGAATCGCCGCCAGCGCCCGGCATGGGGCCCTCACCGTCGGGCTCCTTCTGAAAGAAGAAGCCGCGGCCGTTTTCTCGTGCATAGATAGCCAACACAGCACTGACCGGCACCGTCACTTCAAAGGTGCGTCCGCTGAAGCGCGCCGAGAACATTATACTGTCCCGGCCCAGCTGCAATCCTTCGACGGCGCGAGGATGGATGTTTAGGGCGATGCGGCCCTCCTGAACGTAGGCGGCGGGAACCTGTACCCCGGGGATCTGGGCATCCACCAGCACGTGGGGAGTCAATCCGTTATCCACCGCCCATTCGTAAATGGCCCGTATGAGGTAGGGCCGCGTGGAACCCGCCTGTGAGATCTGACTGCTCAAGCCGCGTTACCGTATCTGAGCGCGCATGTCGCGCTCCGCATCGGTCAGGCTTAGCTTGAAGGACTTTCGCTCGAACACCCGTTCGGCATAGTCCAGTATCGGACGTGCCTGTCGCGGCAGTTCAATGCCCCAAACGGGCAGGCGCCACAACAAGGGCGCCAACGAGCAGTCGACGAGCGAAAATTCCTCGCCCAGCACGTACTGTTTCTCCTTGAAGACCGGAGATATGACTGTGAGTCCGTCACGGACGATGTTGCGGGCACGCTGGACAAGCTTGCGATCAGTGCCCTCAAGCTCGGGCAGCAGGCTGTACCAGTCACGGTCAAAACGCATGAGTAGGAGCCGGGCACGCCCCCGTGAAACCGGATCCACCGGCATAAGCGGCGGGTGCGGAAGCCGTTCGTCAAGGTACTCATTGATAATCAGCGATTCATAGAGCACCAGGTCGCGGTCAACCATTGTCGGGACGCAGTTGTAGGGATTCAGATCCGCGAGTTCCCGGGGCTTCTTTTTGATATCCACCTCAATCACCTGGCATTCGACATCCTTTTCATACAGCACAATACGCGTACGGTGGCTGTAGGGATCGGTCGTGCCCGAGTAAAGGGTCATGACATGCTTGCGGGTGGCCAGGGATGCCATTTACAGATTCTCCAGCTTGGAATATGGCGTGCGGTCAAACAGCAAAAGGGGCCCCTATCACGATAGGGGCCCCTTTGGACTGGAACACTACCGCGCTTCAGTGTACGTCTTTCCAGTATTCCTTCTTTAGCAGAATTGCAAGAACCAAGAATACCGCAAGGAATATTAACACATAAACGCCAATACGGATGCGTTCCAGCTTGGTCGGTTCACCCATATACGCCATGAAGTTGGTCAGGTCACGGATGGCGCTGTCATACTGCTTCGGCGTCATCGTCCCCGGCTTGACCAGAACGAAATGGTCAAACACCTTTTCCTCCGACACCTCGGTCACAGGCTTACCATTCTCCACCGTATGGCTGACGATCTTCACGTTGCGGAACACCGCCCGCTGCTCCCCCTGCCATCCGTACAGCACGAACGGCATGGCCACATGCGGGAACACCGTATTGTTCCAGCCACTGAAGGACTTGGGATCGCGGTAGAAACTGCGCATGTACGTGTAGATCCAATCCGGCCCGCGATACCGCGCTTCCAGGGTCAGATCGGGCGGGGCCACCCCGAACCACTTTTTGGCTTCGGCCGCCGGCATTACCGCCTGCATGCGGTCGCCCACCTTGTTTGCCGCAAACAGCAGATCCTGCTTCACGAGCTCGTTGCTGATCCCAAGATCATGGCCCATGCGGTTGTACCGCAGATAGGCCGCGCTATGGCAGGACAGGCAGTAGTTGACGAAGATGCGGGCTCCGCGCTGCAGCGATGCCTTGTCGCTTAGGTCAATCCTGACGTGGTCGAGTTTCGGGCCATCGTCGGCATGCGAGATAACCGGCAGCAGCAGCAACAGACTCAGTATGATTCTTTTCATTTGAATGTCACCCTCTCTGGAACCGGCTTGGTCTTGTCGATCTTCGTGTACCAGGGCATCAGCACGAAGAAGGCGAGATACAGAAGCGTAAAGCACTGTGCCCACAGCACATTTTTGAACAAGAACAGGCTTATGGCATCAGGCGGCTTGGTGCCGAGATATCCCAGCAGGATGAAACTCACAACAAAAATCGTGATAGCGCTCTTGTAGAGGGTTCCGCGATAGCGGATCGATTTGACGGGGGACTGATCGAGCCACGGCAGGAAGAAAATCAGCACGATCGAGGATCCCATCAGAATCACCCCCCACAGCTTCGCTTCGAGGGTGTACATCCCCGCGAGCAGCACAGCGGCGATGACGACAGACAACACCTTGGCCCTGAAACCGCGCTTGGTAAAGAATGCGAGGGCTGCAACCAGCACGGTGGAAACCGCCAGCATTCCATGCGTAAAGTCTGTAGTAGAAGCGCGCAGCATGGAGTAGAACGGCGTGAAGTACCACAGCGGCACGATATCGAGCGGCGTCGAAAGGATGTTCGCCGGAATAAAGTTGTCGTGCTCAAGGAATTTCCCGCCCATGGATGGCGCAAAAAAGATTACGGCCGCAAATACCATCAGGAACACAGTCACTCCAACAATATCCTTGACCGTGTAATAGGGATGGAACGGTATGCCGTCGAGCGGGATCCCCTTCTCATTCTTCTTCTTTTTGATATCCACGCCGTCAGGATTGTTCGACCCCACTTTGTGCAAAGCAACCAGGTGCACAAACACCAGGGCAACCAGCACCAGCGGCAAGGCAATGACATGGAATGCAAAGAAGCGGTTGAGCGTAGCGTCGGACACCACGAAATCTCCGCGAACCCACTGCGCCAGCCCGCTACCGATTACCGGAATGGCGGTGAACAGCGAGATGATCACCTGGGCGCCCCAGTAGGACATGTTGCCCCAGGGCAGCAGGTAGCCCATGAAAGCTTCAGCCATCAGCGCAACGAAGATAAGGGCTCCAAAGATCCAGATCAGCTCGCGCGGCTGCTTGTGCGACCCGTAGATCAGGCCACGGAACATATGCAGGTAGACAATGACGAAGAACATTGAGGCGCCGACTGAATGCATATACCGGATCAGCCAACCCCAGGACACGTCGTACATGATGTACTGCACCGACCCGAAAGCCAGCGCCGCGTCCGGCTTGTAGTTCATGGTCAAAAAGATGCCGGTGACAATTTGATTCACCAGCACCAGCAGAGCGAGGGAGCCGAAGTAGTACCAAAAGTTGAAGTTCTTCGGCGCATAGTATTGCGCCAGATGCTCGTTCCACACCTTGGTCAGGGGGAACCGGTCGTCGATCCACGAAATTATCTTTTCCATCAGGCGGCTCCTTTCTTCTTGTCGCTACCGACGCGGATCAGCGTGTCGGTAAGATACATGTAGGGAGGTACGTCCAGATTCATGGGTGCCGGCACGTTCTTGAATACACGACCCGACATGTCGTACTTGGATCCGTGGCAATGACAGAAGAAACCGCCTGGCCAGTTGGCGCCCAGACCCGAAGGGACGCCCACCGTAAAGGCCCTGCTGGGGGCACACCCCAGATGGGTGCAAACACCCAGCACTACGAGAATTTCAGGCTTGCGAGAACGGTAGATGTTTTCTGCATAAGGGGGCTGCTGGCTTTTGACCTTGGAATAGGGGTCGACCAGAAGCGATGTATTGTTGGGCAGCTGCGCCAGCATGGCCTTGGTGCGGTTGACGATATAAACCGGCTTTCCGCGCCAAGCCACCACGAGCATCTGACCGAGCTCCAGCTTGCTGATATCCACATCGACCGGAGCACCAGCCGCACGTGCGCGCGCGCTGGGGGTCATGCTCAGAACAAACGGGGTGGCAGCGAACACGATGCCAACCGTGCCCACGCCGGCTGTCAAAGCTGTCAAGAACCGCCGCTTTCCGCGGTCTACGCCATCTTCACTCATCTAGGCCCCCCTTGGGGATATTCCACCTTTGTTGGAAAAAATCCGCCGATTTTGAACTGAACTAATTGATGTTTAAGCAGTTTATATATCAGAAAATGCTGATGGACCCCTCAAAGCGCGCATAGGATGGTCCATCGTTCTAGGACAGTCAAGAGTAAAAATCGGGTTTTTGCACCATTGGCGACCCAGATCAAATTCAAAATGGTTGTAATGCCGGTGGTTGTAAACCAGTACACGTTGCCAGACAATGCGCGCTTTGCGGCTTGCGCCGTCGTGCGGAATCCACCATGCGTCTTCGAAGCGTCCTGATTTTCATCGGCCAAGCAGTCACGCTGGGTCTTGCTGCTGCTTTCATCGTGACCCTTCTCTGGCCTGGACTGGCACCGCGCCGGCCAGCCACCATCCAGATCGTCGAAACTGCTCCGATCTCACTCGCGGCTCGCGTAAGCGGGCCGGTATCCTACGCAGACGCCGTTGACCGCGCTGCGCCGGCGGTCGTCAACGTCAACACCGCCAGGGTGGTAACAGTGCCGCCAAACCCGCTTTTCGGCCCCCTGTTCCAGCAGTTTTTTGGCGCCCCAGGGCCAAACCAGTCTCCGGGCAAACGCCTGGAAACCAGCCTCGGCTCCGGCGTCATCATCAGCAAGCAGGGCTACGTCCTCACTAACCGGCACGTAATTGCCAAGGCCGACGCCATTCAGGTTGTGCTGCGCGACGGCCGTAGTGCCCCAGCCACGGTGGTTGGAAGCGACCCGGATACGGACATTGCGGTCCTGAAGATCAACCTGCCCCGCCTCCCCGTTATCACGCTTGGACACTCGGACCACATACGCATTGGCGACGTCGTCCTTGCGATCGGGAACCCCTTCGGCGTCGGCCAGACCGTCACGATGGGCATCGTGAGCGCAACCGGGCGCAGCCGGCTCGGGGTCAGCCAGTTTGACAACTTCATCCAGACCGATGCGCCCATCAACCCCGGCAATTCGGGGGGCGCCCTGGTTGACTCCGAAGGTAATTTGATTGGGATAAATACGTTTATTGTCAGCCAGAGCGGCGGATCTCAGGGTCTGGGATTTGCCATTCCGACCAGTCTCGCGATCAATGTCATGGAGCAGATCATTCAGTACGGCAGGCCGCTGAGGGGCTGGCTGGGTATAGACGCCCATGCGCTCACGCCGCAAATTGCCCAGGCGTTAGGGGTCAATCCGAACGTTCACGGCATCGTAGTCATCGGCGTGGTACGCGATGGACCTGCCGCCAAAGCCGGTATCGAACCAGGAGACATCATGCTGTCTCTGGACGGTAAGCCTCTAGATGATGCGCGCCAAGCATTGCTTGCGATTTCCGGACACCGTCCGGGAGACGTCATCGGTATGAAGGTCCTGCGCAATGGCCGGATCATTTCGCTTTCGGCAGTCGCCGCCGAACGGCCGGCAAGGGTAGAACAGCTCGAATGAGCGGACAGATCAGCGCGGGCGACGTTTCGGTTTCCCCGTGGTGCGCCGGCCGCGGCGTACGGCCCCGGCCTGCGTCTGCGCGACCGTCTGGCGATCCGCAGCGTCGGCCTCATCTCCTTCCGAAGCGGCGGCCGATGCGCGCGCCTTCTTGGCGCGAACAACGCGGCGCGCGAAAAATAGCCCGATCTCAAACAGCAGCAGCATCGGAATAGCAAGAAACGTCTGGGAGAATACGTCTGGCGGCGTGAGAAAAGCGGCGATGATGAATACCACCAGGATCACGTACGGCCGCTTCTTCGCCAACGCGTCCGGATCCAGTATCCCCATCCATGCCAACAGCACCACCGCTACCGGGAGCTCGAAGGCGATGCCGAATGCAAAAAACATGGAGAATACGAAATTCAGGTAGGACCGGATGTCGGTCATCATCGTCACTCCCGCCGGCAGGGAGTGGACGAAAAACCGGAAGACCATCGGGAAGATGACGAAATACGCGAATGCCATGCCGGCATAGAACAGCACGGTACTGGACACAAGCAGGGGCAGAATCAGGCGCCGTTCGTGCCGGTACAGGCCCGGAGCGACGAATGCCCAGAGCTGGTACAGGACAAACGGTATCGCAGCGACAATCGCCACCGCCAGCGTAAGCTTGATCGGGGTCAGGAAGGGAGACGTCACATCGGTGGCGATCATGTTCGCGCCCTTGGGAAGCACCGATATAAGCGGCTGCGCCACGCGCGAATACACCTTGTTCGCAAACGGCACCAATCCAATGAAAAAGATGCCGATTGCGATCACCGAATAGAGCAGACGGTTGCGCAGTTCCAGCAAATGGGAAATGAAACTGCCTTCCGCCCCGTTTTCGGGAGGTTCAGCGGGGTCGGGTCTTTCTTGCGCCGCCATGGCTGTTCCGGGTGGTCTTTGGGCCCGCAGAACGCGGGGGACCGGATTTGGGTTGAGCCGAACTTTTGCGAGCGGGACGTTTGCGCACGGGCGTTTTGCGCGCAGCGGCACCGGACGGTACTTCCAAGACAGCAGACCGGTCGCTGGCGACTTTATCCGCGTCGGGCACCGGCGAAGCCGCTGGCGCCGCAGCTTCCGTGGGCGCATTCAAACTCGAAAAGGTCTCATGGGCAGACCGTTCGAATGCGCTGCGGGTCTCGACAAGCTCTTCCTGGATCTTGCGAAACGCAGCAAGATCATCATCCTGCACTTCTTGATTGATATCGCGCTTCACGTCCTCAACGAAGCGCCGCAGCCGAGCCATCCAGCGGCCCATCGCGCGCGCCACTTCCGGCAGCCGCTGCGGCCCCAAGACAATCAGGGCTATTAGGCCGATCAGGACCAGTTCTGAAAAGCTAAAATCGAACACGAATTGCGCCCGCGTCAGGGCCGGGTCAGACCTTCTTCTTGTCCCTGCCGGTATGCTTGGAGGTTACCTTGCCCTCGATGATCCGGTGAGGGCCGCTATTTGCTTGCGGCCCTTCCGACTCGCCGCCGGAATCCCCGGAGGACTGATCCGCTTCTCCCTTCATCGATTCTTTGAAATTCTTGATTGCCCCGCCCACGTCGCTACCGATATTGCGCAGTTTCTTGGTGCCGAAGATGACCACAACGATGGCCAGTATCACCAGCCAGTGCCAAATGCTGAATTCGCCCATGTCTGCTTTCCGTCTGTTCGCTGGCCACGACCGGAGAAATTCCGCCGCGGTTCTGCGTTCGCTGAAAATCCAGGCTGCCGCAAGCAGCCTCTAGCCGGGGCTCAGGCTGTCTTGTTCGAGCGGGAACCGCTCTTCGTCTTGGATGCCCTGGATGCAGTCGCTGATTTTGCGCGCTGCGCTCTCGCCGGCTGCCGTGCAATTTTCGGAACTTCCGCCGCCGGCGGAGGCGTCGTATCCGCAGACTCAGCCTTGCCGGCCTCTTCCTTCATTGCCTGCTTGAAGCTCTTGATTGCCCCGCCTAGGTCGCTGCCCACATTGCGCAACTTCTTCGTTCCGAAGATGACCAGGACGATGGCCAGTATCACCAGCCAGTGCCAAATGCTGAATTCGCCCATGTCAGTTTTCCTCTTGGTCTTTCAAAATCCCGGCAGGCGTCCGGCACCGCCTAATAGGTGGATGTGGAGGTGAAAAATCTCCTGGCCTCCTCCGCGACCGGTGTTGATCACCGTACGGAATCCGTTATCCAGCCCCTGGCTGCGCGCCAGGCCGGGCAACAGCCGCACCATATGCGCAATCAGTCGGTCGTGCTCCGGCGTGAGTTCGTTCAGGCTCTCGCAGTGAACGCGCGGAATCACCAGCAGGTGCACAGGGGCTTTCGGGTATATATCGCGGATGACGATGACATCATCATCCTCGTGAACCCGCGTCGATGACACCTCGCCTGCCACAATTCGGCAAAAAAGACACTCGGTCATGGTCCTGTCTTGCCGCGCTGCGCCTTTTCTTCAAGCCCGGAAAGGCCGAAGCGGCTTTTTAGCTCAAGCAATACATCATCCGGCTTCAGGCCGCATTGTGCAAGTAGCACCAGTGTATGGAACCAGAGATCCGCAGTCTCATGGACCAGCTGATGCCCGTCGCCGCCCTTGGCCGCGATCACCACTTCCGTCGCTTCCTCGCCGATCTTTTTCAGAATCGCGTCTATCCCCCTGCTGTACAGCCCGGCGACGTACGATGACGCCGGATCCGCAGTTTTGCGGGCCTCAAGCACCGCAGCAAGTTCTGTAAGGATTTCTGACATTATACTCGTATCCTTGAGGTACAGCGGCAGCAATTTTCATCCCGTCCGCATGTCCGCTCCCCGGGTCTTTTGGTCCTGCCGTCACCGGCCCCGCGGTCCTGCTCCGGCGTTTTCCTCACTTTGCATCCTTGTGGTAGATCTCAGACTCGCTCTTAATGGCCGGATCCACTGCCACCCAGCGATCCCCCTGCAGTTGTCGGTAAAAGCAGCTGTGCCGTCCGGTATGACAGGCAATGCCGCCAACCTGTTCGACACTGATAAGGACCACGTCGCTGTCGCAATCCAGGCGTATGTCGCGGACGATCTGGAAGTGTCCAGACTCCTCGCCCTTGTGCCACAGCCGGCCCCGTGACCTCGACCAGTATACCGCCTGCCCGCCGCGGGCTGTCTCGGCCAGCGCATCCCGGTTCATCCAGGCAACCATAAGCACACGGCCACTGCCGTGTTCCTGGGTAACGACCGGGACCAGTCCGCGTCCATCCCATTTGACTGCATCCAGCCACGATTCATTCACGCGCGCTCTCCGCGTCCCGGGGCGGGAGCCTCAGCCGTGCTTTATTGGCCGGCAAGTATAGGACTCTCACAGCCGCACCTCTATTCCACGTTCGGCCATCCTTCTTTTGGCATCTCCCACCGTGTATTCGCCGAAATGGAAAATGCTTGCCGCCAGCACCGCATCAGCATGACCCAGCAGAATGCCATCCGCCAGATGGTCGAGGTTGCCAACTCCGCCCGAAGCAATTACCGGAACTGTCACAGCGTCGCACACCGCCCGGACCAGCGCCAGATCGAAACCGTCGCGCGTACCGTCACGATCCATACTGGTAAGCAGGATTTCTCCGGCACCATATTCCGCCATTTTCAACGCCCAAGACACCGCATCGATGCCTGTAGCGCGACGTCCTCCGTGGGTATACACCTCCCAGCGCGGGGTGTCGCCCCCTGTCACCTGCTTGGCGTCGATCGCAACCACGATGCACTGGGAACCAAAGTGGCTGGCCGCCTCCCGGACAAATTCCGGGTTGGCCACCGCTGCCGTATTGATCGCGACCTTGTCGGCACCTGCCACCAGCATGCGCCTGACGTCCTCGACCCGCCTTATGCCACCTCCGACCGTCAGCGGAATGAACACCTGCTCGGCCATCGCCTCCACAACATGCACCATGGTCTGGCGGTCGTCCGAGCTTGCCGTAATATCGAGAAAAGTGATCTCGTCCGCACCCTGTTCATCATAGCGGCGCGCGATCTCCACCGGGTCACCGGCATCCCGGATATCGACGAAACGCACTCCCTTGACCACCCGTCCATTATCGACATCAAGGCAGGGGATGACTCGTTTGGAAAGGCCCATGTCGGTTTCCAGTGTAGAATGGCGCGAATGCGCGTCCAGAATGCCGGCCCGCGGCCGGAGCCGGCGTTCAGGAAGCCAGCGTATCCGCCAGCTTCTGGGCTTCGGCGAAATCCAGAGTCCCTTCGTAGATAGCGCGGCCGGTAATTGCCCCGACGATCCCCTGGTCCTGAATCCCGCATAGCTGGCGGATATCCTCGAGATTGGTGATCCCACCGGACGCAATCACCGGAATGGATATCGACCGCGCGAGCCTCAATGTGGCATCGATATTGACTCCACTGAGCATGCCGTCGCGGCCGATGTCGGTGTAAATTATCGCGTCTACCCCTTCGTCCTGATAGCGCTGGGCGAGATCGATCACGTCATGTCCGGACAGTTTGGACCATCCGTCGATCGCCACCTTCCCGTCCCGGGCATCGAGACCGATTATGATGTGTCCCGGGAATTCCGCACACATGTCGCCGACGAAATGCGGTACATTGACTGCCTTGGTACCCAGAATTACGTACCGCACGCCGGCATCCAGGTAGCCCTGGATTGTCTCCTCGTCCCGGATTCCGCCGCCCACCTGGACGGGCAGGTCTGGGTGCGCCTTCACGATGGCTTCGATCACCGCCGCATTGACGGGCTTGCCCGCGAAAGCGCCATTGAGATCAACCACGTGCAGCCGCCTTGCACCCGCCGCGACCCAGCGGTCCGCGACCGCCACCGGGTCGTCGGAAAAGACAGTGTCGTCGCTCATGCGACCCTGCCTGAGGCGCACACATTTTCCATCCTTTAAATCGATTGCAGGGATGACCAGCATCGGTAGGTTACTCACTGGAACCATCTACGCGTCCGCTGCCAAAACGAAACCGTTTACTCCAGAATCGGCAGTGCTTCCCGAACCTGCCGCGTCATCGAGGCCACCTTGCCGCATAATCACGCAGTTCCGTCCCAAGATGCAAAATTCTCCAGCAGTTGCAGTCCCGACTGCTGGCTCTTCTCCGGGTGAAACTGCACTGCGAAAATATTCTCACGGCCTGCCGCAGAGGTAAAGCGCAAGCCGTATTCAGTCACCGCCATGACCTGCTCGCGGTTTCCGGCCTCGGCGTAATAACTGTGCACGAAATAGAATCGCGCATCCTGGGCAATACCACGCCACAGGGGGTGGGCAGTGACTTGCTGCGCCTGATTCCATCCCATGTGCGGAACCTTCAGCACCCGGCCGCTGCCGGGGTCGCGCATACGCTCGCGCGGGAACAGGGCCACGCGTCCGGGAAGCACCCCCAGTCCTGCGGTTCCGCCACCCTCCTCGCTGTATTCGTAAAGGGCCTGCAGCCCGAGACAGATCCCGAGAAACGGCTTCGTATCCACGACCTGCAGCACCGCAGCACGCAGCCCGAGCCGGTCAATCTCGGCAATGCAACCCCCGATTGCGCCCTGACCCGGAAATACCACCCGGTCAGCCCGCACCAGCGCGTCGGGGTCGGACGTGAGAAACACGCGCGCGTCGGGCGCCACATGCTCAAGCGCCTTACATACTGAACGCAGGTTTCCCATGCCGTAATCGATGACGGCGATCGTGCTCATGGCTAGCGAGGTCGCCCTGTTTCCGGGTCCCGACCGTGGATGCCTGACCGCCGGCACAGGAAATCGACACCTGACGTCATGGCTACAACAGTCCCTTGGTCGAGGGAATGGAGCCAGCCGTGCGTGGATCGATCTCGAGCGCCATGCGCAGGGCGCGTCCGAAAGCCTTGAAAATCGTCTCGGCCATATGGTGCGCATTTCCGCCGTGGAGCGCATCGACGTGCAGGGTCACCATCGCGTGATTGCAGAAACCCTGAAAGAACTCTCGGATCAGGTCCACATCAAACACGTCGATGCGGGCCCGCGGAAATTGGACCCGGTACGAAAGCCCCGGCCTGCCCGACAAGTCTACAACAACGCGACTGAGCGCCTCGTCCAGGGGCACATAGGCATGTCCGTAGCGCCGGATTCCCTTCTTGTCGCCGACAGCACGGGCGAGGGCCTGACCAAAAGTGATGCCAATGTCCTCCACTGTATGATGCGCGTCAATCTGCAGGTCACCCCGGGCGCGAACGGTCAGGTCAATGAGGCCGTGACGGGCTACCTGGTCGAGCATGTGCTCGAGAAACGGCAATCCGGTGTCGAGCTCAACTGCACCGCGGCCGTCAAGATTCACGCCCACGGTGATCTGCGTTTCCATGGTATCGCGCGCCACCTGTGCGAATCGTTCGGCCACAGCCTTGCTCCCTGAGGGATTCATGGTACCGTCATGTTAACAAATAATCCGGGCAGGACAGAAGGATCAGGATGATCCCAGTACCTGCGCCAGCGCATCCAGGAACAGCTCGTTTTCCCGGGGCGTGCCGACTGTAACCCGCAGGCAGCCAGCCAGGGCGCCCCCGACCCCCGCCATATTCTTGATGAGGATGCCGCGCTGCTGCAGGCCGGCAAATACCGCGCCCGCCGACTTATTGGTTCGAAACAGCAGAAAGTTTGCCGCGCTCGGCCAGACACGCACCCCGGGCAGGCTGCCGAGCTGCTGGCAGAGCCGCTCACGGTCAGCACGGATCTGGGCAATCTGGGTGTCCAGCACCTGCCCATGCGCAAGCGCGAATTCAGCGCTCACCTGGGTGAGGACGTTGATATTGTACGGCAAGCGGAGCTTGTCGAATTCCCGCAACCATGCCGGATCACCCAATAGCACCCCCAGCCGCAGGCCTGCCAGGCCCTGCTTTGAAAGGGTTCGCAGCACCAGCAGATTATCGTACTGCCCGAGGCGATCCATGAAGCTGTGCAGCGCGAAGGCGTAATAGGCCTCATCGATGACCACCAGGCCGGGCGCGGCCCGGACTATGGCATCCACGGCAGAGGGATCGAAAAGGTTGCCGGTAGGATTGTTTGGGTACGCGAGAAATACCACTTCCGGCCGGCGGGTACGGATGGCCGCCTGCATCGCTGGCAGGTCAAGCGCGAAATCCTCCGCCAGCGGCACTCCCACAAATTCCATTCCGAGAAATTTCGAGATCATTTCGTACATCACGAAGGTCGGAGCCGGCGCCACCACCGAAGCTCCGGCTCGGGCGACTCCCATGAGGATCAGCTGGATGAGTTCATCCGAACCGTTGCCGAGCAGCAGATCAGCACC
>JAJYEK010000275.1 GCA_021785795.1 Pseudomonadota bacterium | reverse complement strand
TTCAAAACAGCCTGCTTCAACTCCTCCGGATACCTCGACATCTCCCGTCACCTTCCGCCTCCCGCTCGTTCCAAGGATTACAGAAAACAGTGACAACTATTCTGACGCGGGGGGGTTCCTTGAGATCGCAAATCCGGTCATCTGGTCCCGCTTATTCCTTTCGCGAAAGCGGTCGGTCGTGACCGGCAAGAAACGACCCGTTCCGGGCATACGCGCCCCCGAAAACAGTCATTCAACCGGAGGGATTGAGCGCGTTTTTGCATCGCTCGGCTTGACCAGGGTTATGCCAACAGCTCACAGGGCAATCTTCAGTTTTCGGCCACCAGTTATTGAAAACCCCTCACGTTCATAAAACGCCAAGGTTTTATCGAACTGCGGGAGCGGCGGGGTTGTGACTTCCAGACGCGTCCAGCCGCGTGACGCACCGAAAGACTTCGCTTGAGATACAAGATATCGTCCCAGATTATTTTTGCGGTACGCTGGACGTACGTAAAGCTCTGGGATGGTGCCGAAAGCACCCTCTGCGTAAAGGGCATAACTTTCATAGAGTGCGATAAACCCGGCCGGGTTCATATTTTCGCTCCTGGCGACAAATACGAAGTATTTGTCATGACTGAGGAAGTCTTTGAGTCGGGCGGTCGTATCGTCAAGGTCAAAGTTGAACGCCTGAATGTCTATAGCATTCATGATCTCAGCCAACAACTCGCCAACCATCACCGCCACATCATGAGAGTGATCTGTGGTTGCTCTTTGGATGATTATATTTGCGGTCATTCTCTAAATTGGTTTGTTAGCCTGAAGGTGTTATCTGCTGCCAATATTGTTAGCCGGAATCGCTTCGATATCTGGCAGGTTTGCTGCAACTTGCTCTACAGTCGCATTTTTGGTCAGCGACCTGATAACTTGGGGTAGAGGCCCAGGGCAGATTTCATAAAGATCCCTTTCTTCTCTGCTGCGAACCGGAAAAGCCAAACGCTCAACGGACTTATACCGTGGCGCCGACAATCGTCCTGCACACGTCTGCGGTATATCCTGCAGATGCGCGCTGCATCAGAACGTGTTTTCCACACTGATGACTCCCGGGACCGCGAGGACAACCTTCTCGACCACGTTCTTCAGGTCGAGCACTGAGTTCGGACATCCGGCGCAGGCACCTTTCATGCGTACCCGCACCGTCGATCCCCGGATATCGACGAGCTCAATGTCACCGCCGTCACGCATCAGAATCTGACGCACGTCTTCCACTGCCTCCCGCACCTTGGCGGCATCGGGCACGGCATCGGCCGAGACGACTGATGCCGCCGGCTGCGCGCGGGAACGCTCGGCCATGGCCTGGGCACGCGCGATACGGTAGGCGCGGTCCGGATCTACCTGCTCCAGTGCATCGAGCTCTTCTTCCGTGAAGAACCTGATCGGGGTGGCGGGGTGACCGCCTGATGCGTTGTCGTTGCCGGACATGTTCCAGTCATCATTGGTGCCGTAAACAGCGTTCCGTCATTATAATGGATCATCGCCCGCAAAAGCCTCCGGGCAGCGGGAAGCGCCAAAAGGTCATGCCTAGCCGCGCAAACACGTCAGGACCTTGCCGCGACGATTCCGCATCCGTACCGTGCCCGACACCCGGATACCGGCTTTCCGGACCGCCGGCCCGGCGCTACCCCAAGGTAGCGGTGCGGGCTTACACTACCGGAAGATCCATGGCGGGGAAGCAGCCGTGCGCATCGCATTCGGGCATGTCCGTCGTGAACGGCCAAGGCATGGCCGCGCACAACATGCCAGCGTGATGATCCCGATGCATCGGCGCCGAACGGGCGCGGCGCATTGCCGCCGGGAGACCGTGTACCTTGCCCGGATGGCGGCAACATCTGCCGGCCGACCATGGCGTTTCGCCGACGGCCAGCCGTCCTCACCGGTGGGCCCGTTCCCGCATTCTGACGGAGATCATGCACGAATGCACAGGCGCCGGTGTGGGCCGCAGCCGCAGGGCGGCACGCCCGAAATTCTCCCGCTTCCCGATGCCTCGCCGGGAGACGGCTTTTTGCGGATTTCATCGAGCCGCGACACCGTCCACGGGGGCATCGATGTTAAATTCTGAGAATCGTCAGAACGGCGTGGATAACGCGCACGACCGCGACGCAGTCGCGCAGCAGATGCTCGAAATCGCACAGGATCTGGCCCTGGGACTGCACCCGCATCGCCGCGGCACATTGCGCGTAAACCTGGACAGCACGCTTGACCGGGACCTCGGACTCGACAGCCTGGGCAGGGTCGAATTGCTGCTGCGCCTGGAACGGACGTTCAAGGTGCACCTCGGCGAGCAGCTGCTCGCCGAGGTGCAGACGTTGCGGGAACTGCTGGACGCCGTGCAGCGCGCCGGGCGCATCGCGCCGGTGGCAATGCCTTCGCAAGCAGCCGTGGTACTTGAGCCGGTGCAGACAACTCCGGTCGAGGCACGCACTCTGCTCGAGGTGCTCGACTGGCATGTCGCCAATCACCCGGACCGGCTGCATGTCCGACTGGAGGATGCGGACGAGCGTGGCGAGACAATAACCTACCAGGCTTTGCGCGATCGCGCACTGGCGGTGGCCGGCGGTCTGCGCAGTCGCGGCCTCGAGGCCGGCCAGTCGGTCGCCATTATGCTGCCAACGGGCAGTGCCTTCTTCGCTGCCTTTTTCGGTGTGCTTTATGCCGGTGCAGTGCCCGTACCTATCTATCCTCCGTTCCGGCCTTCGCAGCTCGAAGAGCATCTGCGCAGGCAGGCTACGATTCTGTCCAGCGCCCAGGCGCGCCTGCTGGTGACCACCGAGGAGAGCCGCCGCATCGCCCGTCTGGTGCGCGGATTGACCGGAACGATCAAGAGCGTAGATACCGTCGACGACCTGTCCGCGCACCCCCCGGGGCCGCCAGCCCGGAGCGCACCGGACGATGTCGCACTCATCCAGTACACTTCCGGCAGCACCGGGGACCCCAAAGGCGTCGTGCTGAGCCACGCGAATCTGCTGGCCAACATCCGCGCGATAGGCCAGACAATGGCCGTGAGCTCCACGGACATCTTTGTCAGCTGGCTACCGCTGTACCACGACATGGGCCTGATCGGGGCCTGGCTGGGATCACTCTATTACGCGGTACTGGTGGTGATCATGTCGCCGTTGCGATTTCTTGCGCGCCCCGAGCGCTGGCTGTGGGCGATTCACCGCTATCGCGCGACTCTGTCGGCAGCACCGAACTTTGCCTATGAGCTGTGC
>JAJYEK010000006.1 GCA_021785795.1 Pseudomonadota bacterium | reverse complement strand
CGGAGATCGCGACCACCGCCATTGCGGCGGCGTAACCGGTGGCTGCCAGGCCCAAAACTGAAAAAGGGGGGCGCCCAAGGCGGGGGCGCCCTCCGCTCGGGCGAAGGGCGCTGACTCACTCAGAGATGCAAGCTAGGTTAACTAAAGCGCGAAAAGCAAAAGGTTGGGTGCATACCGGGGTGTGGATACCGGCAGGTAAAGAGCAAGAGATCCGCCAGATCGCCCGCAAGATGCGCGATGACGCGGCGCGGAAATCCGGGCGTTAACCCCACGCGCAAAGGGGGCGATTCCGCCCCTCATTGTTGCAAAAAACCCTACCACACACACTCAGCTGGCAAGCTCGTATATCAAATGTCCGTACTGCCAATGCGCCGAGTCCCCATCTTTCTTGCGGCGATACTGAAAACCCAATGACTCGAAAAGGGTAATGCTGGCACAATTCTCGGGGTGAATGGTGGCGCGTAGCGAATCGATCCTCATTTCTTCAAACGCGGCCGGAATGAGCAGTTGCAATGCCTCTCTCCCGAAGTGTCGTCCCCAAAACTCCCTTGCGATCACGATTCGTATTTCGGCTTGACCGGGTATATGAGTGTCCTCAGTGTGCTCAACAGCGGCATGGCCCGCAAACACATGTGCCGCCAACGCCTCAACCGCACAACCAGCAATAACGCTCGGCGAGAATGCGCGAATCCAATCAGCGCGGTCTTTCTTGGGTGGCCCACCGACGTACTTCTTCACGTCGATGTCATACTCCATGTCTGCGAATGGAACGGCGTCCTCAGGCCGAACATCGCGCAAAAGGATTTCACTGCCACGCTTTGGAAGAATTAGCGCCATTCCCCGGAACTCTCCAGTGCATTTCGCCGTCTAGTCATTCAGTGTGGTGAACAGGTACCTATGCGGACAACGGCATGCCGACGGAACCCATGGCGGCAAACAGAAAGGCATGGAATTTTTTATTCATCATCACGGACCCTCAACTTAAACTATCAGGGGCAAGGAGCACGCGCGCGAAATCGAATTTGCAGCGCAGTTGCTCGCCGCCCCCCCCGCCACGCCGGCGGCCGCCCACGGAAAGCAATAGGCCAGACAGACCTCTTCAGTTAAGAGACCCAGGCGCTACCCCAACCGCTTCGCCAGGTCCTCCGCCCGCAGATGCGTGTAGCGTTTGAGCATCTGGAGGGTTTTGTGCCCGGTGATCGCCGCAACCTCCATCGGATTGAAACCGAGCTCGAAGAGGCGACTGGTCGCCTCGTGGCGAAGATCGTGGAAGCGCAGATCCTTGAGTAGCGAGTCATCCGGTTTCTTCCGAGCCTTCTTGCATTCCGCGAGATACGCAATACGAGCGCGGGACAGCGCTCTGTCAAACGCACGGGAAATGCTCGCGGGATGCACCCCCCACACCAGTCCGTCGATGCGACGCACCGCCAGCCCATCGATCGCCGCGATCGCCTTGGACGACAATGGCACTCGGCGCGGAACGGTCTTGGTCTCCGGCACATCAAGCGTGCAGGTATCCTTATGGAAATGTTCCCACCGCATCGCAGCAATCTCTTTGCGCCGCATTCCGGTTTCCATCGCGAACCGGATGATTGCGCCAATGGGTTCGCCCTGGTCGGCATCGGCAGCCTCGAGCAACCATCGCTCCTCTTCGGAACTAAGCCGTCTTTCCCGTTTGTCGTCGGCCTTCGGCCGGCGGACCAGCTGAACCGGATTTCCCCAAGGCAAATGCATATGCCACTCTTTCCGTGCAACCGTGAACACGTGCGAGAGCACATTCAGTTCGCGGTTGAACGTCGCCGGGGACACCTGCTTGAGCCGTTCCGCCTTGTGTTGCGCCATTGCCTTCCCGGTGATCGCTGGAAGGCACAACCGGGCCAGTGGCTGTTTTTTTAACACCGCAATTCGTGATGTTTACTGTGCTTCGCCACGCTTCGACGGTGTCACTTCCTGCTCGTACTGAATCAGCAAATCCAACAGGGTAGTGGCATCGGACTGGGAACGGTCGATGAAAACACCGCGGGCAATTTCGGATTCGATGGTTGCGGCCCAAGCCTCGGCCTGCGCCTTGGTGTCGAATGTGCAGGACTGCGGCCGGTATCCCCGTCGCCGAACCTGAGCTCTCCAGACCCGGTGGCCTCCAGGTCCGCGTCGCGGCTCGATATACGCCATGGTTCTGCCTCCCGTGGGCGAGGTGGCAGACTACCACAAAACTGGTTCGGATTCCCCCAAGATTCCCCCATATGCGGGGTCGGTTGGTGTGGTTCGTATATAACTTGTTGTTTTTATTGGCGTCCCCAACCGGATTCGAACCGGTGTTACCGCCGTGAAAGGGCGATGTCCTAGGCCTCTAGACGATGGGGACAGCAGCTGGACCGAGGTGGCCAACGGAGCCACGAGGCGGCGGTACTCTACGTGCCCGCACCCGCAAAATCAAGGACAGCCGTGCTTCTTCAGCTTTCGGCAGCCTGAAAAGCCGTTTCCGCATCTCTTTGAGCTATTTATCCTCCTTAGGCCTTTGCGCCGAATACGGTTTCGAACAATACGCCGACGTGGTCGGCGCCATCAATACGACAAAGGCTGGACACACACCCGGTTAGCCTGTGCAGTGAGCGGTGCAGTAGCGCCGCCAGCAGCAGCAACCCTCCAAAGCGACTCCTTCCAACCGGATGCCGAGATGAGCACCGTACCATCTCCCGCCTTTGGATCGGAGCGGAAGTCGAAGTGCCTGCCCTAGAACGCAGGTCCAGAAGCACCATTTACACCGCGAGCGGTCGATCATGGTTCTTCGGGAACCTCAGGACAACCCGCAAACCGGCATCTGGACGATTCTCAAATAGCACTTCTCCATCATGCGCCCGGGCAATGGCCCATACAATGGCAATTCCGAGTCCGGTGCCTGATACCCCCTGACTGACGCCTGCAAACGGCCGGCCGAGCTGCGGCCGAAGTGACTCCGGAATCCCGGGACCCAGATCCTCGACAGTCAGCTCAATCATTTCGCCAGACATGCCCGTCCGCACCGTGATTTCGCCCGGCGCATAACGACGTGCATTGTCAATAAGGTTGTCGAGTAGACGACGCATTCCGAGCGGTTGGATCAGAACCTCAGGCAAAGGGGCGCACACGCAGATCACCCGCAGACCCACTGGCCGCCTTGAAAATCGCTCTACGGCCTCCTTCACGATGTCATTGAGCTGGCAGAGCACCCAGTCCTCGCCCTGACCCCGCCGTGAAAATGCGATGAACTGGTCCAGAATTTCGTCGAGCGCCTGGATGTCCCGGATCAGCTCCTCGCGCGCGCTTTGTGCCGAATCAGGCAGAAACTCGCAACCGAGACGCAGGCGCGTCAAGGGCGTACGCAGGTCATGCGAAATGCCGACCAGAACCAGGTCCCGCTCGTCCAGCAGGGCACGCAGGTCGACCAGCATCCTGTTGTAGTGCTGAATGAGCCGCTGTATCTCGCGCGGCCCCGCCGGCGGCGCCGTCACCGGTAAACCATGCGATCCACGTTCCTCCATCGCGGCAACGAGGCGCGACAACGGACGATTTATCTGCCGCAGAGCTACCAGCGCACCAATAAAAGCAAGCAGGGCAATTGTGATAAATTTCCAATACAGAAACAGCAGCTTGGCAGTACGCCAGGAATACGGGGGCAAGGACAGGCTGAAGGGGTGTTTCCCCTCCCACACCAGCCACAACCGGTCGTTTCCGCCTAGGCGCAAGGAAGCGTGCGGCCCCAGTCGCGCTTGTAGTGTCTTCTCCGCCTGCGCGAGCTCACTGCCGGGCGGCGGCGGCGCGCCGGCAACCACCCCGGCGACCAGGGCAAGCGTACCGCCAGCGGCGCCCGCGGATCCGGTACGGCCGTGAAGCTCGCGCACCAGCTCGATCTGTCCCGCAAAAAGCTCTCCCATCCGCTGCGCACGCGCTGTTCCGAGCGTATGCCGGACGAACAGATACAAGGCCAGCTGATTGGCCGCTATGACCAGGGCGATCACGATCACCAACCGCCCGAATAAGGTATCCGGCAAACGCATCGCCACCTCGTCAGGACGGATCCGGAATGAACACATATCCAATCCCCCAAACGCGCTGAATATAGCGCGGATGTCGCGGATCGGACTCAATGCTGCGCCTGAGCCGATGCACATAGACATCAATGCTGCGCAGCGCAGCCCGGCCTCGGTCGCCGAGCGCGGCCACCGCCAGATGTTCGCGGGACAGCGGCTTTCGCGGGTGCGAAATGAAACAGCTGAGCAGTGCATATTCGCGATCCCCGAGGGAAATCACCGAATCGCCGCGCATGAGGCGCCGCGCCACAGGATCGAACAAGAGATCCCCGAGCCGCACCTGCATCGGACCCGAATCGGCGGCCAACTGCGCTTGAACATTCAGCCTTCGCACCACGGCCCGAATGCGCGCCACCAGCTCGGCCGGCTCGAACGGCTTCGCCAAGTAGTCGTCGGCACCGCTTTCGAGTCCGGTGATCTTGTCGGTCAGTGCGCCTTTTGCAGTCAGCATGATGACGGGAATCTGGTTGCCTTCAACACGCAGCGCACGGCACAGCGCAAGCCCGTCGCGACCCGGAAGCATCAGATCAAGAACGATGCAGTCGAATCGCTCCCGCAGTAGCAGTCGCTGCATGTGATCACCGTCCGCCGCATCGCCAACTTCCATCTCATGTTCGCGCAGATAGCGCCTTAGCATGCTTCGCAGGCGAGAGTCATCTTCCACCACGAGGACTTTGATCGACGCCATAACTACGGATCAACGCTTCGCGCCAGGCGCCTAACACCGCAAATTTCCGCGGCTCTTGATCGGACCTGATCGCGGCTCATGTCGCACTGCCGAAAAAGGAATAATTATGCGGCACCCCATTCTGCCGGAATGCTGCGAGACGGGACTGCCGCCTCTTCGCGGCAGAAGCAGGATGGTTCATAATTGTATCCTAGCGGTGAGCTCTGAACCTGTCGACTGCGCTTATGCTAGACGTACCGCAGGCCACACCGAGAGCGGCGTTTTATGACAAACTGTGACAATTCCCCTATTTCGAAGAATACGGCCGGTGTCCGCTGAAAATACCCCATCCAGCTCCGTAACGATTCGTCACACTTTTCAGGTTCCGGCAACGGCCCTTCTGCCGGTAGAGTGCCGATAATGCATTGCGTACGGACCTTCCTTCAGGCACTGGGGCATAGTGGCGGTGGCCCCGTGCCCGGGCGCCCTGCCCAGGCGGCGGGAGACTCTGTTACCGCCGCATGCCCGCCGCTGGATCCACGACAACCACCGTCGGGTCGCGCCGTTTGGGCAATTTTGCTCTTCGTGCTGCTTTCCGCATGCGCTGTCGGGCCAAGGTTCACGCTGCCGCAGACCGCCGTGCCAGCCCGTTTTGCTGCGGTTCCGGAGAACGCCCCGCCGACGTGGCCAAGCAGGGACTGGTGGCGGCAGTTCGGGTCGCCTGACCTGGACCAGCTGATCACGGAAGCAGAGGCACATAATTTCAGCATTCGCATTGCCGTGGCCCAGCTTCAGGCAGCCAATGCCGAGGCCGAGGTCGCCGGCGCTCCGCTGCTGCCGTCGCTTGGCGCTAACGTCAACGCAACCGACCAGCACTTCGGCAATGGTGTCTCTGTATCGGCAGTGCCCGGAGGAAACAGCCAATACATCAACACCCACCAGTTTGCCGCATCGCTCCAGGTTTCCTACGAACTCGATTTCTGGGGCAAGAACCGCGACGCCCTGCGCGCCGCCGTAGCCAATGCGGCTGCGTCGCGCTTCAACCGCGATACCGTTGCGCTGACGGCGGTAAGCGCCGTCGCCACAACCTGGTTCCAGATCCTCGCTGACCGCGACGGACTGTCCATCGCGCAGCGGAATCTTGCAGCGGCCGAGGGTCTGCTCGCACAACTGAGGGCGGAACTGCGCGCCGGGG
The DNA here is from genome assembly GCA_021785795.1 of Pseudomonadota bacterium. The sequence goes on along the minus strand of JAJYEK010000006.1, from coordinate 58,028 downwards.
TAGTCGATGCAGGAACCGTCGCCCAGCAGGCGGCCCTCGTTGCCGGAGAACGGGCAACCATTCCCAACCTGCGGTCGCAATTGCGCCAGCAGGAAATCGCTCTCGGCATCCTGGTCGGGAAACCGCCTGAGATGCTGAAACTGTTGCCCGCTTCGCTCGACACCCTGCATGTCCCGCAGCTCATGCCGGGTCTGCCGTCGGCGCTGCTGAACCGGCGACCCGATGTCGCTCAGGCACAGGCCACGCTGATCGCCGCCAACGCCAATATTCGCAGCGCGATCGCGGCCTACTTTCCGTCCATCAGCCTTACGGGGTCAGGCGGCTGGCAGAGCACGCAACTCAACTTACTCTTCAGGCCCGGGTCCGAACTGCTCAGCGCAACAGCCGGGCTCGTCCAGCCGCTTTTCGAGGGCGGTGCCCTTTCCGGGCAGCTCGCGGTGAGCCGCGCAACTTACCGACAAGACGTGGCTGTCTACGAACAGACGGTGGTCAAAGCCTTCAGCGACGTAGAAACGGCCCTGACGGCGCTTCATTTTGCGACGCAACAGGAGCGCGAGGAGGGAATCGCGGTACAGCGTGCGGCTATTGCGCTGGACGCCGTGGAGGCACAGCTCAACGCCGGCACAGTGTCGATCGGATCGGTACTGACGGCACAGCAGACACTGCTGGGCGACCAGAATGCCCTCGAGCAGGCGCGCCTCGCGCGTTTCCTGGCAGCTGTCAATCTCTACGAGGCGCTGGGCGGCGGCTGGCATGCCCCGGCCCGTTCCCTGCTGGTAGGAGGTTAAATCACGTGTCGTCAATGAGACGCTCCGTCATCATCATCGTCATCGCGCTGGGTGTCATCCTGATCGGCTACCGGCTGTTTCGCCATCGGAATACGGGCACGCTGTTCCGCAAAGAACCGCCGATTCCGGTCAACATCGCCACGGCCGTCCGGAAAAACGTTCCCATCTATCTTGATGCGCTTGGAACCGTACAGGCTTACCGCACCGTAATCGTACAGCCGATGGTGAGCGGCCCGCTGATTTCGGTCGATTTTCACGAGGGGCAGGATGTGCGGAAAGGGCAGCTGCTGGCCGAGATCGATCCTCGACCGTACCGTGCTGCGCTCGATCAGGCGCTGGCGAAGCAGGCTCAGGACGAAGCCGCTCTGGCTGAGGCACGGGTGAATCTCAAGCGGTACCAGATGCTGATCGCGCAAAAATATGCCTCTGCCCAGCAGGTCTCGGATCAGGCGGCAACAGTTGCCGAAGATGCCGCGCTGGTCAAGCAGGACAAGGCGGCAGTGGAAACGGCCCAAACCAACCTCAGCTATACACGCATCATCGCGCCAATCAGCGGACGCACCGGCATCCTGCAGGTCAACGCCGGTAACATCGTTACACCCAGCCTCAGCACGGGCATTGTCGTGATCAATACGCTGCAGCCGATATACGTCTCCTTCAGCCTGCCACAGCAGGACCTTCCGGCCGTGCAACAATCCATCAGAGACGGTACTCCTGATGTGATCGCCGTCAACAGCCACGATGCACCAATCGACCATGGGGTGCTCACGGTCCTGGACAATCAGGTGAATTCCAGCACCGGCACGCTGACCATGCGGGCGCGCTTTGCCAACCCGGCATTTGCGCTTTGGCCGGGCGCCTTCGTAGACATCAAGCTCATGGCACGGATCGACCAGAATGTCGTCACCGTACCGGCGGTCGCGGTCCGCCAGGGCCCCGACGGTTCATTCGTGTATCTGGTGGTTGCGCCCCCTGCGGCCAGAACTGCTTCGGCGGCCGCTTCCAAAGGCAAGCCCACCGCACCCGAAGGACCGCACGTCATCGTGCGCCCGGTTCATGTCGGCTACAGCAACCAAGATATCGCTGTGATTGATGCGGGACTGGCTCCCGGAGAGCGCGTCGTGACGGAAGGCGGATCGCGCTTGCGCAACGGATCTGCGATCCACATCGCGGCGTCACCCGGTCCGGGAACAAAGCATCCAGCTGATCGCAAACCGGGTGCGCCTGCCATGCACTACCGGCGGAGCTAGGTGCATCGGTCGCACTTCACATGAACATATCGAAACCGTTCATCGAGAAGCCGATTGCGACCTCGTTGCTCGCGATCGCCCTATTTCTAATCGGCGTGCTCGGCTACCGGTCGCTGCCGGTTGCTTCCCTGCCGAGCGTGGATTTTCCAACGATACTGGTCACGACCAAGCTTCCCGGTGCGAGCCCAGATACCATATCGAAGCTCATTACCGCACCGCTCGAGCGGCAGTTCGGCGAGATCTCCGGGCTCGACGCCATGAGCTCCATCAGCTCCACCGGCACCAGCGCCATTACGCTGCGCTTTGAGCTCTCCAAGTCCATCGATTCCGCGGCCCAAGATGTGCAGGCGGCAATTAATGCTGCCGCTGCCACGCTGCCGCTCAACCTCCCTTACCCCCCGGTCTATACGAAGGTAAACCCGGCGGATGCCCCGATTCTGACGCTGGCGCTGACCTCCCGCACGCTCCCGCTGTTCGAAGTGGCCAGCGCTGTTGGGACTCTGATCGAACCCAAGCTCAGCCAGATCAGCGGCGTGGGCAAAGTGACCGTGGAAGGTGGTCTGAAGCCGGCAGTCCGGGTGACGGTGGACCCGACACGCCTGGCTGCTTACGGATTGTCTCTGGAAGATGTGCGCAACGCGATCGTCAACGCCAACCAGAACGGAGCCAAAGGGGAATTCGACGGGACAACACAATCGTTCCTGCTCGCCGCCAACGATCAATTGCCGGATGCGAAGTCCTACCGGCACGTGATCATTGCCTACCATGCCGGCGCTCCGGTGCGCCTCACCGATGTCGGCAGCGTCAGCGACGGGCTTGAAAATGACGCGGCCGAGGCGACCTACAACGGCGTGCCTGCGGTAATCCTCGACATCCAGCGCGAACCCGGCGCCAATATCGTCAAGACCGTCGCTGAAATAAAGTCCGCGCTGCCGGAACTGACTAAGTCGCTGCCAACCGGAATCCGTGCGCGTGTGGTCGCCGACCGTACCCAGACCATCCGGGCATCGGTAAAGGACGTGCAGATCACGCTGTTGACATCGGCGGTTCTCGTCATTCTGGTGATTTTCCTGTTTCTGCCGACACTGCGTGCAACCATCATCCCGGCAGTTACCTTGCCGCTGTCCCTGGTTGCCGCCTTTGCGGTCATGCACGCGCTGAACTTCAGCCTCGATAACCTGTCGCTTATGGCGCTCACCGTGGCCTCTGGATTCGTCGTGGACGACGCCATCGTGATGATCGAAAACATTGTCCGGTTCATTGAGGACGGAATGCCACCGTTGGCGGCCGCCTACAGCGGGGCCCAGCAGATCGGGTTCACCATCATATCGCTAACCGTTTCGCTGCTTGCGGTCTTCATCCCGCTGCTGTTCATGCCAGGGGTGGTGGGCCGCCTGTTTGGCGAGTTCTCCGTGACGCTCTCGGTCGCGGTCGTCATCTCCGCCGTCGTCTCTCTCACCCTGACTCCCATGATGTGCGGACGCCTGCTCAAACCGGTCAGCGAGACGCAGACCGGACGGCTGTCTGCTGCGATCGAGCATGGCATCTCCCGAGTGCGGGATGCCTATGGCCGCGCACTCCGGAAAACGCTTGCCCACCGGGACCTGGTTCTGTGGCTGTTCGCTGCAACCGTCGTCGGAACGGTAGCGCTCTACATCGTGATTCCGAAGGGGCTACTGCCCCAGGAAGACACTGGCCAGATCATTGCCGTTACGCAGAGCCGCGGAGGGATATCTCTTTCCGCCCTTGCCCGCCTCGAAGACCAAGCGGTAACGATCATCCGCCGGAACAAGGCGGTGGCAGGTGTAACCTCCCTGCTGGGCCCAGGGATAACCAATCCGACGCCCAACACCGGCCACCTGACAATCACCCTCAAGCCAATCGGATCGCGCCCCCCACTGAGTGTCGTCATGGCGCAGTTGCAACAGGCGTTGCAGTCGATCCCGGGGCTATCCCTGTACATGCAGCCGGTGCAGGATATCACGCTGTCTTCGCGGGTTTCCGCGACGCAATACCAGTACACGCTCGTCGACACCGACTCAGCGCAGCTTGCCTCCTGGTCTTCGCAGCTCACTCAAAGGTTGAGGGCGCTTCCGGAACTGAGGGATGTCGCGAGCGACGAGGAAAATCGCGGATACGAGACCTATATTGACGTCGATCGTGCCGCGGCAGAGCGCCTGGGCGTCAACATGCTCGCGATCGAAAATGTGCTGTACGACGCCTACGGTCAAAGACAGATATCGACCATCTACGCCCAGAACGGCCAATACCGCGTTGTAATGGGCGTCGACCACGCCGCCGCCACCTCACCCTCAGATCTCGCGGGAATCTACGTGCCCGGAACCAACAATGCGCAGATTCCGCTGTATGAGGTCGCCTCGATCAGGCAGAGATATGCGCCGCTGGCGATCACGCGCGAAAACCAGTTTCCGTCGGTCACGATCAGCTTCAATCTCGCGCCAGGCGTGTCCCTTGATCAGGCAGAAAATGCCATGCACGCAACCGAGCGTCAGCTCCACATGCCCTCTGCCATTTCCGGAACCTTTTCCGGGGCTGCCGCCCAGTTCGAGTCCGCACTGGCCTCCAATCCGTGGCTGATCGTTGCCACCCTGGTAGTGATCTATATCGTCCTCGGGGTGCTGTACGAAAGCACGATCCACCCGGTGACGATCCTTTCGACACTGCCTTCGGCCGGAATCGGCGCGCTGCTTGCCCTCATCCTCACAGGAACGCAGTTCACGATCGTAGCGCTGGTAGGCATTGTTCTGCTCATGGGCATTGTCAAGAAAAACGGCATCATCATGGTGGACTTCGCGATCGAGGCCGAACGCACGCGCGGTCTCAGCCCGGAAGATGCGATCATGGAAGCCTCCTTACTCAGGTTCCGCCCCATCATGATGACTACCATGGCAGCCCTGTTCGGCGCGGTTCCGCTCGTTCTGGAGCGCGGCGCCGGTTCGGAACTGCGGGTACCGCTCGGCATTACCATCATCGGGGGGCTGCTGCTCAGCCAGCTGCTGACCCTGTTCACGACGCCGGTCATCTACCTCGCACTCGACAAATTCCGGCCGCGTACGCTCCCTGCCGCTGTTCAGACGGAATAGCCGATGGGTTTCTCGACCCCCTTTATACGCCGCCCGATCGGGACCGCGCTGCTTGCGATCGGGTTGATGCTGGCCGGGATTCTTGCCTACCGGCTGTTGCCGGTCGCAGCAGTTCCCAGCATTCCAATGCCGGCCTTCGTGGTCTTCGCCAGCGAACCGGGGGCCGCACCAGCCACCATGGCCAGTACGGTCGCGGCACCGCTCGAGCGCACCCTGGGCCACATTCCCGGCATCTCACAGCTTTTTTCGATAAACTCGACCGGCGCGAGCTCCATCATCATCCTGTTCTCGGTCGACCGAAACACCATCGGCGCGGCCTACGACGTGCAAGCAGCCATAAATAACGCGCTTCCGGATCTTCCTTCCGACCTGCCGAGCCGGCCGTTTTACCGGGAGTTCAATCCGGCATCACGACCGATATTGACCATGGCGCTCACCTCGCCAACCCAGACCATGGGTTCCCTCTTCTCGGCCGCCGACACGATTCTCGTTCAGCATCTCTCGCAGATCTCCGGGGTCGCCCAGGTGCAGCTCGACGGCGCACAATCTCCGGCGGTCCGAATTAGAACACGGCCAGGCGCACTGGCACGCGCGGGACTGACCGCCGAGGATGTCTACTCGGCAGTCCGGGATGCCAACGACCTCATGCCCCTCGGGGAGCTGGACGGCCCACACAGCGCCGATTTCCTCGCAATCAACGGACAACTCCACACGGCAGCCCAATACCGCAATGTCATCCTGAAAGCCTCTGGACCCTCGCTCGTGCGCCTGGCCAACGTCGCATCCGTAGTCGACGGAACCAGTAATGCCCAGCTCGCGGCCTGGCAGGACACAACGCCGGCAGTGCTCATCACGGTCACCAAGACACCGGAAGCCAATGTCATTGCAACGGTGGATCACATCAAGAAACTGCTTCCGGATATCCGGCGCTGGCTGCCGCACGACGTGAATCTCACCATCCTGACAGACAGGACCACCACCATCCGGGCAAGCATTGCAGATATGGAATTGACGATGGCCATTACCCTGGTCCTGGTGCTGGCGGTCGTTCTAATGTTCATGCAGCGCGGCGCTCCCACCGTTGCCGCCGCCATCACGCTGCCTCTGTCCATCGCGGGCTCCCTCGCCGCCATGTGGGCGCTCGGCTTTTCCCTGGACAATTTTTCCCTGCTGGCACTGACCATTTCGGTAGGGTTTGTGGTCGATGACGCGATCGTAATGATCGAGAATATCGTTACCCAGATCGAACGCGGTGCGCCTCCGATAGAAGCCGCGATCAGCGGGGCCAAACAGATTGGATTTACCGTGATGTCCATTACCCTGTCGCTGATCGCAGTCTTCGTTCCGCTTACGCTGATGCCTGGCCTGGTCGGCAGATTATTCCACGAGTTTGCCGTTACTCTGACAGTGGCGATTGCGGTTTCGGCGCTTGTGTCGCTTACCGTCACTCCCATGATCTGCGCACATTTCATGAAGAGACACGACGCGACGCAGCGCCGCTCCCGCATTGCACAACTGTTTGACGTTGCGTATCGGAAAACCATAGATGGCTACGCCCGGAGCCTGGACTGGGCGCTTGCCCACCGCAGACTCATGCTCGGTGTGATGCTGCTGACGGTGGTGATGACCGTGGTGCTCTACGTGCGAATACCCAAGAGCTTCCTGCCAGAGGAAGACACTGGACTGATCATCGGAAACACCATCGCGAGTCCCGGCATATCCTTCGACTCCATGAAGCTGCTGCAGAGAGATGTGGTATCCGTGCTTCTGCATGATCCTGCGATCGCGAACGTGAGCTCAAGCGTCGGCGTGGTCAACGGATTTTCTACGGCTAACCGCGGGAAGATGTTTGTTGAGCTCAAGCCGCGAAGCGAGCGCAGTGTTTCGGCCCAGCAGGTAATCGCGCGCCTGCGGCCGAAACTAGCACATATTCCCGGCATCGAGACCTACCTGCAGGCGGCTCAAGACATTTTCGTGGGCGGTCGTGCGGGAAACGGAGAGTATCAGTTCACGGTTCTCGACCCGTCCATCGACGACCTCGAGAAAGTGGTCCCCAGAATCGAGACGCGGCTGCGCCAGCTCAAGTCGATCGCCGACGTCTCCTCCGACCTGGATCAGAGCGCACCTCAGATTACCGTTGATATCGATCGCGCGACAGCGTCCCGCCTCGGCGTGACGGTGTCCGCAATCGATTCCGCACTCAACAATGCCTACTCGCAACGCCAAATTTCACGCATCTACGAAGACCAGAACCAGTACGAAGTAATACTCAAGGTCGGCACAGCCCTGCAGATGTCCCCGAACCAGCTGGACCGGATTTTTGTGCCGGGCAGCGCCGGCCCTGTTCCTCTGCGATCAGTGGCACACTTCGTTCGTAGTTCCGCACCCCTTTCGGTGCGTCATGATGGACAGTCTCCGGCCGGGTCGATCAGCTTCAATCTCGCGCCCGGCGTGGCGCTCGGTCAGGCGGTAACACAGATCAAAAATGCGGTGGCGTCCATGGAGCTGCCGGCCGGAGTGCGCATCACATTCTCGAGCAATGCCCGATATTTTCTGGAATCCCTGAAAGCCGAACCACTTCTAATCCTGGCGGCACTGATTGCAATCTATATCGTGCTAGGGGTTCTCTATGAGAGCCTTACCCAGCCGCTTACGATACTCTCGACCCTGCCCTCCGCCGGCGTCGGAGCCCTGCTTGCGCTGCTGGTCACGGGCATACCGCTTTCGGTAATCGGGGTGATAGGCATTTTTCTGCTGATGGGCATCGTCAAGAAAAACGGCATCATGCTGGTTGATTTTGCACTGGAAGCCGAGCGGAAACTCGGCCTGAATCCCGAGCAAGCGATCAGAACCGCCTGCCTGGAGCGATTCCGTCCCATCATGATGACCACCCTCGCTGCCATCCTGGGCGCACTGCCCCTTGCCCTTGCGGTGGGCACTGGACACCATCTGCGGCAGCCGCTGGGGGTATCCGTCATCGGCGGCCTGATCGTCTCCCAGGCCCTGACCCTGTATACGACACCCATTATTTATTTGGCCTTGGAACGGAAAGGCCGCAAATCCCGACTGCAGCGCTCGTCATTGACCCCCGGTTGAAGCTGCCGTGACGAAACCAGCCGGCGATGCGTGCCATGTGAAGCTTATCCCCAAGTCTTCGGGTATTGGTTAATTCCAGGTTCAAATCACCGCACAGGCAAATACGTGCCGAGTTGGCAACGTGACACCGCCCACCGCGTCCGGTCTTGCCGCAATAAAGGATTAAAGGGGATGGTGGAGCCAGGCGGGATCGAACCGCCGACCTCCTGCATGCCATGCAGGCGCTCTCCCAGCTGAGCTATGGCCCCCGAAAGGAGCGGTACTTTAACGTGCTGCGGCGCGCGGGGTCAAGCCGCATTTTGGGCATTTCTGTCGGGATCCACACCGGCCGAAGCTTGTCCCACGCCGCTGCCTGCGCCTCGCTCAAACCTTAAAACCCCGGTTTACGCCAATATGCCCGACAGCTTGCGCGCCCGCCGGCCAGAAGGTCATCCGCCCCACCGGAACCGGCCCTGTCTCCGGCAGAGAGCCTTCAAGACGGCAAAGATCCGGGCACCCACCCGGCCAACGCTGCACGCAAGCGCTCCGGCGCACGATACTCCCGAAACGCCAGATCCGGTACATCAGACAGACGACCGCCTGCAGCTGTCACGGTCAGCCCTTGATCCTCGGACCGGCCCTGGATCGTGGAGGGAACCGGCGTTCATGGCAGACGATCGCGAAGATATTGCAGACCGTGGTCCAGGCGCCGAAGGGCCCGTTCCCGGCCCAGCAACGCCAGAGTCTGATCGATCGGCGGAGACACGTCCCGCCCGGTGACGATCACGCGCAAAGGCTGCGCAAGCTTTCCGAGACTGAGGGCACGCGCTTCCGCCACTTGGCGCACCGCGTCATGTATGGTCGCTGGCGACCACTCGACGAGGACCGACAGAGCATCGCGCAGTTCCTGTAGGGCAGGCAGACTATCCGCCTTGAGATGCCTGGCTGCCGCCTTCTCATCGTATTCCCCGAACTCCTTGTAGAAGAACACGCTGTTGGCAGCCATCTCCACCAGGGTTTTCGAGCGCTCCTGCTGCACTCTTATGACGTCACACAGATCCGGTCCCGATGTCGGGTCGATTCCCAGGCGGCCCAGATGCCAGCTCAGGTGATGGGCGATATGCTCCGGATCGCTGGACTTTATGTAGTGCTGGTTCAGCCAGAGCAGCTTCTCAGGGTTGAAGGCGGCCGCGGAGCTATGCACATCGTTTACATCGAACAGCTCAATCATCTCTTCAACCGAAAAAATTTCTTTGTCGCCGCACGACCATCCCAGACGCACAAGATAGTTGAGCAATGCTTCTGGCAGAAAGCCATCCTCCCGATACTGCATCACACTGACCGCGCCATGGCGTTTTGACAGGCGGCTGCCGTCATGGCCTAGGATCATGGGCACATGGGCATAAACGGGCGGGGTAGCCCCGAGCGCCGTCAACATATTGATCTGACGAGGAGTGTTGTTCAGATGATCGTCGCCACGAATGACGTGGGTCACGCGCATATCCATGTCATCAACAACCACCGTGAAATTATATGTCGGACTGCCATCGGATCTGGCAATGATGAGGTCGTCAAGTTCAGAACTCTGGAAAACCACCCGCCCGTGAATCATGTCCTCGACGACTACCGCTCCATCGACCGGATTTTTGAAGCGCACTACCGGCTTAACTCCCGGCGGAGGTTCAGCCCCCCAATGACGGCAGCGTCCGTCATAACGGGGCTTTTCCTTTCGCGCTAACTGCTCGGCACGTAACGCATCTAGGCGCTCTTTCGAGCAGTAGCAATGATAGGCCTTGCCCTCCTCCAGCAGCTGCTGCATTACTTCCCGATATCGGTCGAATCTGTGGGTCTGGAAAAACGGCCCTTCGTCGTATTCCAACCCGAGCCACGTCATTCCTTCCAGGATCGCATTGACCGACTCCGCCGTGGACCGCTCAAGATCGGTGTCCTCGATCCTGAGGATAAACTCGCCGCCGTGTTTGCGGGCATACAGCCACGAAAATAGCGCGGTACGGGCGCCACCCACATGCAAGTAACCGGTTGGGCTCGGCGCAAAACGGGTGCGGATCGTCATCGACTGGCCATCAGGGATTGGAGGATAGCGTATGTTAAAGAAAACCGATCAGAAAATCAGCCGCGCAGCCCGGCTCCTCCCCATGTTTCCGGACCACCCGACAATCGGACCGGCTGGAACATTTTAACGCGCAGAGTCATGGAAATGCGGTACCAGAGGGATAGCGCAGATACACCAACCATTCTATAATGCGACGACGCTTCCGGTTCCGGAAGCGTCGTCGGCCGTAACAGCTTTCCAGAGATGGGCGATTAGCTCAGCGGTAGAGCACTGCCTTCACACGGCAGGGGTCGCAAGTTCGAACCTTGCATCGCCCACCATGTTTTCACATTTACTTCAAAGACTTACCGAGTTTCGCGTCCCTCCTGCCGCGAAAGCATTCCACCAGCGTGACCAAATCGTGACTCGGCGTTGCAGACAACCCCCTCCGGGCCGTGAGTACTCAACCCATCCAGACGCTGCACCGCTGCGCGAACGTTCTCCGGCGCGAGGTGCGCATAGCGCTCCGTCATGGTGACGGAACTCCTTACTGCTCATTCAAGGTTGATTTAAGTGTCTGCAATGCAGACAGAAGAGCGGGAATATCGTCTCTGATGATGCTCCACAGGGTGTCGTCGTCGATACCGAGATAGCCGTGGATCAGCCGGTTGCGGGTGGCGATGACGAGCCGCCATGGAACCTGCGGATTGATTGCTCGCATTGCTTCCGGCACATGGGTTGCCGCCTCGCCGATCAGTTCCAGGTTACGCACGGTGGCATCGTAGTTCAATCCGCTGGAAATAAAACGCGCCTGGTCAAGGCCGTCAGTATAGGTGATGACTTTCTTGGCGAAGTCGATCATGTCGTCAATATAAAACCGCCATTCACGCTGCGCCGAGTCAGACATGAACCGCCTCCTTTTCGATGAATGGACGCAGTTCCTCTCGCAGGGCTTTTTCCGTTACCAAATCGACCGGGGAACCGAAAAGGTCTTCGAGATAGAACTGGACACCGAAGTACCGTTCCGATGTGGCCGGTCCGTCAAAGGCAACCAGAATGTCGATATCGCTGTTGCTCCGTGCGGTATCACGCGCGGTGGAGCCGAACAGGGCAAGCTGTGTGACCCCGTAGCGGGCCGCCAGTATCGGTTTGCTTTGTGTCAGCAGCTCAAGGGCACGTGAACGGTGCATTGTCTCCTCCAGTCAAAAGCTCGCATGAAAGGCTTGCCTTTCATGCAGTGTTCACCATTTTTTTCCATTCAAAACCCATAACGGGGACGGTGATGTTGTATTTGGCGTCAAACCGTCCGCCTTTGACGATCATGCGTTTGCCTTTGCCGAAGTCCACCTTGGACAGGTCCAGTTTCTTGACCCAGGCATGGTTGCAGGCTTCCGCGAGGAACATAAACAGCCGCTTGACCTTTACAGATCGGCATTGTTCCAACAGCGATTGAACCAGGCGCGGCCGCAAGGTAATCAGCCCCTCCATGAGCAGACCAGCCTCTTCAAAGGATTCCTCCGCGGGCACGAGATACAGCACTTCCATGATGGCGCGCTCGGGCGCCGAAACCGTGATGGCATAGGTTGCCAATTCCTTCTTGGTAAGGCCTGCGTCCGGATCATCGGCGAACAGCTTTGTAGTGCTATAACGAAGCTCCAGCCCCCAGTCATCTTGTCGGAACCAGGTGGGCAGCCGGGTGCCGGGGGCGCCGAACAGCAAGACGGTCCCGCCCTTGCCTAGTGGCAGCAAATGGGCGTAACCCTGCAACTGCAGCGCCGTTTTGGCCCCTACATGGACGGGCAGCTTCATTTGCTCCTGGAGGGCAAGCAGGCCGCCGGTCCACTCGACAGTGTCGCCGGCCCGCACGTAGGCACCCTGACCGATGCGCTGTATCCAGCCGCTTTTCTCATACTCGTGCACCAGTTGCTGGTAGCCCCCCTGGGCCTCCAGCCAGCGCGATACCGCAACAGTGGCCTGGGGCCATGCTGTAAGCAGACGGTTTAATTTGCTGCGGGGTTCACTAGCCATACTTGTTAATCTAGCGTAGAAACAAACTCGACTTCAAGCGGAAAAGTTGATTCTGAGCCTAATTTAACAGCTCTTTTCGGCTATTGAGTTCTCCGGGGTGTAGGCAAGCAGGTGCGGCGCCGGTTGATCCAGCAGGACCGGGTAGTCAATCCAGATCGGCGCCGGGTAGACAACATCGCCGATACCGACATCAACTTGCATGGTCACGCGCGCGTTGCCAAGCAGGCCCTGAAAGCGAATACGCCAATCCCGATAATCGGCATCGAGCGTGATGGCTTCGGTCGTAATGCTGTCCGGGTCGAAGCGCATGCCGTCGTCTTCGACGTCGAGCGTCATGCACTCCCGGAGAATGGCAGTAAGAGCTTCCGGCGTACCGGCGGTCCGCCCCAGCACGTCGATGTCCATGGTCGGCCGCGCCATGGGGATCTGCCAGACACGCAGCAGCAGCGCGCCCTTCAGAAGCAGCTTCTCGGCATGTTTGGACTGGCCAAGCCGGTAGAGAAAACGCTCAATCGCATAGTGCTGCAGCAGCTCGTTAAACGGCCGGCCGGTTGCCTTGGCCTGCGTAAGCAGCCGCTGGTGCACTGATTGTGCAATGTTCACCAGCGGCCGGCGGGTCACTGGAGTGCCTCGATATAGGGCATCATGACTCGCTCGACACGACATAGGCGCGCGTAATTGAGCAGCTCGCGCATCGACCCCTTCTTGCGTGAATGGAACAGCTTGAGCGCTTCGACGGCTACATCAATGCCAATGCGGTTCCGAAAGCGGAAGCAGTCGGCCACAGTCTTGGCTGCGCTATATACGCGCACCCCTACGCCATCTAGGGTGCGGGTTTCGATGCCGGCCTTGTAGAGTTGGTCCGACAGGCGAACGATTCGGATCGGGGGGAAGTCGAGCCTGGGCTGTTTTGTACCCCGTGGTACAGCCACATCGACCTGGTGCGGAATCTGGGTCGTCATGCCATGGAACGCCAGGGCTGAAATCAGGCATACGACGCCATGCGGAATACGGGATGCCACGGCGGCCAGATCGGGGTTGCCCAGTCCTGGCAGTTCCGCCAGCCTGTATAGACCTCGCGTTACCTGCTGGATACAGCCGGCATCGCGGAGCCCGTAGAGGGTGCGCGGATGGACCCCAAGCGCAATCGCACGGGAAGTGCGCAGCATCCCCCCATGTTTCTTGAAAACCGCCTCGGCTTTTCGCCACGTCTGAGCGTGATCCATGGTGGATAAAAATACCACCAGTTATTTATATGTGTAAACCTTTCTATCCGTCCTCCGTGCCAGCCAGGCATTCGGTTCAGGTGGCCCCCCACAATTACATCCTCCATCCCGAACCACTTTTCACACGGCAGAAAATTGATTGCGTCTTTCAGAACCAGCACCGATAACCGATGAAGCGTGGAGATTCGCCCAGCATCGCCGGGCTATCGCCCTAGATACTTCTTCCAGCCGGCCAGCACTCCCGTCATTTCCGCTTCCGCTCCGCGGGCGTTGCTCCAGCCGCTGCCGAAGGCAGCGTCTTGCGGACCCGGTTGCGCCGCGACTTTTGGTCAGCGGCACGCGTCGCTAAAGCCGCCAGCCGGGTTTCGACGTCGGTCTGCGCCAAGCACGCACCGTGCTGAAGGAAAAACAAAGCCCGCCGGATAGAATCCAGCGGACGTGGGCATGACGGCAGTGACCACCACTTGCGGCAAAGCTCAGTCGGATGAGTCTACGGTGGCAACGCCTGGATGTGGCGCTCACCAGCGTGACCAAAACGTGACGTATCCCAGTCCGTTCCTGTCCCCTTCTGTCTTCCTGAGTCAACGACGCGCGGAGCCTGAGCGCGTATCTCGTTGATTTTTGGGACCCGGGAGGGGACCGTTAGACTTCACACGGCAGGGGTCGCAAGTTCGAACCTTGCATCGCCCACCATTAAATCAACAACCTACCATTTTATCTAGCTCCATCTCCCTGCCCCATGCTGTGATCGTGATGTAATCCTGGTGCGCTCTGGCGCAGGCAGCCGCAGCTGACTTGTCATATTGTAGACACCTGTTCCCGGTACCTTGTCATGTTGGCCAGTATCCGGCAGTGCAATCTGTTTGCCGCTGTCCCGAGTGTTCGGAAGGTACCTAGAACTCAGGAGCAAACCTGATGACGCACGGTGAACGTGTTGCGATCCTTTATCCAGGAGATATGCAGGCCAGGCAGGAGGCAACGCCTGACAACAACCGGCTTTCGCTGATTTTTCACGCGCTGGCGGAGCGCGGTATTCGTGCGGAACCGGCTGTGTACAATGATGCATTTTGCGATGAGGTCGGGCGGCAGATGATGGACATGGATGCCGTTCTGGTATGGATCAATCCGCTTCAGGAGGGCCAGGGACGGTCCATGCTGGATGCCATGCTGCGGGAGGTCGCCGCAGCCGGAATTTTTGTCAGCGCGCATCCCGACATCATCCAGAAGATCGGCACGAAGGACGTGCTTTATCATACCCAACATCTGGGCTGGGGATGTGATACGCAGCTCTACCAGTCGATCGACCAGTTGCGTCAGGCGCTGCCGGTGCAGCTGGCCTCAGGGCAGGCCCGCGTGCTTAAACAATACCGCGGTAACGGTGGGAACGGCGTCTGGAAAATCGAACTTGCCCGGAACCATACTCGTGTCCAAGCACCGTCGGCGATGACCGAAACCCGCGTCCGGGTCCGTCACGCCAGGAAAGGATGCCAGGATGAAGAGCTGTCTTTGGGCGAGTTTTTTGCGCGATGCGAGCCGTACTTCACGGCAGGCGGACACATGATCGATCAGGCCTATCAGGAGCGCCTCCCTGAGGGGATGGTTCGGTGCTATTTGGTTCACGACCAGGTGACCGGATTTGGCCATCAGGAGGTCAATGCGCTTGTCCCGATGACTTATGGCGCAGCCATGGATGCCGCACCGCCGCAGCCCAGCCCTCGTCTCTATCATCCGCCCACCCTGCCGGAGTTCCAGAAGCTCAAGATGCGCATGGAGCGGGAATGGGTTCCTGCACTGCAACGGGTGCTCGATATCGGAACCGGAAACCTGCCGATTCTGTGGGACTGCGATTTCCTGCTTGGACCAAAAGACAAACACGGCGAAGATACCTTCGTTTTATGTGAAATCAACGTCAGCAGCGTCGCCCCTTTTCCAGAATCGGTGGTGCCGTATCTGGCGGACGCTGTTGTTGCCCGGCTGCGGGTGGAAAGCTGAAACGGGGCATTATGTCCTGCACGTTGCGCCGGAACACGGCAGGGTTGGCGCGATTTCGTCAATAGAGCAAGATACGGCTGAACTATCCCCGCTTAACGGATCCCTAGATGAACAGGTTCTTCACCATTGCCCTGAGTGCATCGCTGTTGTTCGGGTTTGCAGCAGGACAATCGGGCGCGACACCGCCGCCACGCCCGACATCTCTCCCTAGATACGCGCATGTGGTGATCGTCATCGAGGAGAACAAATACTATTCCGACATTATTGGAAGCCGGGATGCCCCATACCTAAACAAGGTTTTGCTCAGGCAGGGGGCGGACCTGACACGAATGTTTTCCGAGGAGCATGACAGCGAGGGCAATTACTTCTGGATTTTCTCGGGAAGCAACCAGCATGTCGGATACCGTGATGTGATTCCGACTCGGCGCAATAACCCGGACTATCCATTCACGGACGCCAATCTTGGCGAGGAGCTGATCAGGGCAGGATATACATTTAAGGGATATGCTGAGAGCCTGCCGTCGATCGGCGATCGTGTCGGCCGAGCGCAAGCCTACGCTAGAAAGCACGTCCCATGGATCAGTTTTGCCAATATTCCGAACGGAAAAACCGAGGCAACGTCTGTCAACCTTCCGTTCAGGAAATTCCCGAAACACTTCAGTAGACTGCCGACCGTCAGCATCGTCATTCCGAACCTCTACGATGACATGCACAGCGGAGTTCCCTGGCGCCGTGTCAAGCAGGGAGACAACTGGCTAAAGCGCAACATTGGACCGTACTATCAGTGGGCGAGAACCCATGACAGTCTCCTGATCGTGACCTGGGACGAAAACGAAGACCGGTCGGGTTTCCATGGTCTGACCGATCCGGCCAGCAGTAACCGCAGTATCAGGAACAGGATACCGACAGTCATAGCAGGCGCGCATATCCGGCACGGCAATTACTCCGAGGGCAGGGGAGTTACGCAGGTCAACGTTCTGCGGACTGTCGAGGCGATCTACGGTTTACCAAAGGCGGGCCGCCAGCAGAAATACGCTCGCCACTATGGCATTACGAACGACTATGTCATTCGGGACATATTTGCGAACTGACTCTACTTAGAGTGTACTGCTCCGCAGCGTCTGATAATTTTACATAGTCATAACCGGCATCGGAGAAATCGCCGGTGACAGTAAACGTTCCCTCTGCCCACGCGTGGGTCGGGAACAGCGGCAACGACCACACCGGCACCGCGAGCGGGGACAGCAGCCTAGCCGGGTTTATGAACCCCGGCGCAACCGGTGGGTCTGCACTGCGGGCGAAACGGCCGAAATGGAATCGGAATGTGAACTAACCGAACGCATAGCTATCGATATTTTGCAGTACTTAGCGGTGGAATTCGGTATTAAATACGGTCTTTTCGGGCATTTTCTTTCATCACCTGTGACAAGTTGCCCCGAATAATGCCACAAATGCCTAGAGTCGCCCGCTGATTGGTCACACTTTCAAACCGTAATAGGGCCACCCATTGGGATTGCTGTGTTGACCCGGTTCTCGCGGGCATCGTTGAGATCAGACTTGCCGACCTGGCCTGGTGAAGAAAAGCCAAGGACGAGGCGGCGACGAGGCCGTTATTGGCCAACAGCGATCGCTGCATGCTCTACGCTATCTCTGGATCTTTTCAGCCAACTTCAGACAAGTTCTTTATAAAATCGATAAATTCCTTAACACTTCTGTCTGGGCTGATCGGGACTGAAGAGGCTATGCCGAATTGCTCTGGGTAACGACGCACTCATCATAAATGGTCCATGAACGTTCCCGCCCGGTCGCCTTGAGGGATTTATTTCTATACATGGCCCGGTCTGCATTCTTAATCAGGATCTCCGGACTAGTTTCGGCTGGCCCTCCCAAAAACAGGGATACACCGATGCTCGCGCCGATCACTACTGATCTTCCGGGACCAATGAGTATCGGCTTCCTGATCGAATAATCCACCTTGGCAAGCACTTCATGAATGTCCGCGATCCGGACAAGATCATCGAGCAGCAAAACGAATTCATCTCCGCCTAGCCGGCTCAACATGTCGTCTTTTCTCAGCATCGACGAGATCCTCTCGGCAACGCATTTCAGAACCAAATCACCGGCGACGTGACCATAGCTGTCATTGATGGGCTTGAAATCGTCCAAATCGACAAAACAGACCGCGACAATCTGTCTGCTGCGGCAGCTCTTCGCTACAGCCTTTTCTATTTGGTCTTGCAGTATCCGGCGATTGGGCAGCCCGGTCAGCGGGTCGAAGAACGCAACCGATTCCAGCTGGGCCTGATACCTTCTGTTTTCGTCGACATCCTGGAAGATCCAGACCGAATCCACGCTCATCGCTTCCCCGGGAACCACGGATTTGCCGGTCAGCATGCACCAGAATTCCGAGCCGTCGCGGCGCTTGCCAATGAATTCCGTCTTGAACTCTTTCCCCTCATCAAGGGTGGAATACGCATCCCGGCCGATTTCGTCAAAAAATGCGTCGGATACATAGCAGATCCGGCTCAGCTGTCCGCGCATGTCCTCCGGAGAACCGTAGCCGAAAATTTCGGCCATCTTGCGGTTGACGCGGATGAAGCGTCTCTGTCGCACAAGCGCTATGCCGACCAGGGAATTATCGAAAATCGCACGGTAAATATCTGACCTCTCCCTGGTTTTCTGCCATTTCTGCATCATTGCGGCAGTTCCGATACCTGTCCTTCTTCCGCTTGCCCGGCTGCGCCAACAGACTGCGAAAGCCGGATCGCGATCGCCACCCTGGACACACCGTCGACCGAACCCAGGCGAGAGGATGTTTGGTCTGCGCCGGCATTCCCCATCGTCAAGGCAGGCGGGACGCCGCAAGCTCCTTGTCCAACAGTCACATTATGGGATTGGACATCCAGCCAAACACCCATAGCGGTTTGCGATCCGGCGGAGAAACGGTGACTTGAGGGTAAATGCAGAAAAAAGGCCACGCCGGCAGGCGAAGCTTCTGTCAAGCCGCCAGTCGGTGATCGATTTGAAATGCACATGTTGCCCGACTTCTTCTTATTGCCTTTTGGGAACGCTAAAATTGTCGAAGCGCAGACTCACCTGTCCGCGTACTCTCATTCGTGCGCAACTGCCTGCCCGATCAGGGTTCCCACGCCGCGGCTACGCTTGCAATTCGTCTACATTGTAGACGACAACCCCGAATGCTGTCGCTGCAACGGCGTGCCTGGCAGTTCAGTCGTCCGCCCAATTCCGGACCTGCCTCGAATCAACGGACTTCCTGCCGGACACCGTCGCTCGAGGCACGTCGTCACCAGGACGTGCGGTTGCAACCGATTTTCACTCAGTGCATGATCATTTCGCGCTGTCCGGGCACGGTCCGGCCGGACTCAATTCACCCTGGGCAGGGCATTCATTCTGGCGCCAATGCGTTATTCAATCAACTGGGAGAGGACTCATGTTGGACGAATTCAAAAAATTCATCATGCGCGGGAACGTGGTGGATCTTGCGGTAGGTATCATCATTGGCGGGGCCTTCGGCAAGATTGTCAGTTCTCTGGTGTCTGACGTTATGATGCCCCCGCTCGGCATGCTCATGGGCAACGTCGATTTCAGCAGTCTGTTTATCAGCCTCAGCAGCAAGCACTACCCAACCCTGGCAGCGGCGAAGCTCGCCGGTGCGCCAACCATCAATTACGGCTTGTTCATCAACTCCGTGATCGACTTTATTATCGTCTCTGCCGCTGTTTTTGGCGTGGTGAAAGTGCTCAGCAAGCTGCACAAGCAGGAGGCGGCTGCACCGCCCCAGCCCTCGCGCGAGGAACTGCTGCTGACCGACATCCGCGATCTGCTCAAGTCAGGACGCTGAAACCGGACATCTGACCTATGCACCGGACGGAAACATGGTTTGCTGCGACCTTGAATCGCGCTCGCATGCGGTCGTCCGGCAGGGTTCCCGCAGGGCGCATCGCCCGGCCGCAGGCACAGACCTGCGGTAGTCCGGCGCGCCACCCGCTCCAAGGTCCGCCGGCTGAACGCGGGGTTCGCGTACCGCGAACCCCGCCCACCATTCTAGAACAGTCCGCGTGATGGCGGCTGCCAGTCGCTGAGCTTGTTGTCCAGGGAGATGGTGACCGAACCACTGCCGAGACCGGTGTAATGGTAATACCAGACGGTTATGTTTCCCGTACGGAATTGGCCACTCGGCGGACCGAGAAGTTTCCTCACTTCAGATGCCGGCATGCCCCGTTTGAGCTGATGCCAAGCGTGTCGCAGCTCGGCTTCGGCGCCCAAGCTCTGGTAGACCGTCGGCGCTTCCTGCCCGGCTGGTGCCGCTTTCACGGCCGGCGCTTCCTGCCCGGCTGGTGCCGCCTTCACGGCCGGCGCTGCCTGCGCGGCAGCGGCCGGCTGCGCGTGCTGCAATGCATGAACCTCGGCTTCGAGCCTCTCCACCCGCTGCGTCAAGACCTGAACCTGCTGACGTAGGGAACCCGCGTCGCCATCCTGGGCCTGCACCGGCAGGCTGACGGCCGCCGCCAGAATGCACGCAAATACCACCCCGGACACCGGACGGATTCCGGCGCCCGTTCTCACGGCCGGTACGGGCAGATCCGGGGACCAATACTGCCTTCTGGCTCGCGCCATGGCGCTCTCTCCTAAATATTGCCGATGCGGCCATGTTACCCGTGACCTCCCCTTCCATGCCAGCCGGACTTGGTGGGAATCTGCCCCGGAATAAGAATAAAGGATCGGGGCCCGAAGGCGGGGTATCGTTGACCTGCCGAATCTGAACACACTTCGCAGCGGCCCGAAAGCTGACAGGCGTCATCACGGCCGGCGGCGCCTTGCCGGCCGTTCCCTGCGTGCGCACCAGACAGTACTGTTGCAGCGTGATCCGCCGTGCAGCACAGGCCAAGGCATCCGGCCCGCCGGCCGCAACCCACGGGCTGTGCTATCGAACGGCGCAGGCAGTCGGCACGACATCGACGCCGCGCCAGCCCAGCCAGGATCAGTCGAACACCACGGTCTTGTTTGCGTACACCAGCACACGATTTTCCAGATGCCATCGCACCGCGCGCGAAAGCACGATTTTCTCAAGATCCGCGCCTTTGCGAATGAGGTCTTCCAGGGTATCTCGGTGGGAGATGCGCACCACATCTTGCTCGATTATGGGGCCCTCGTCGAGAACGTCGGTCACGTAGTGCGATGTGGCGCCGATCAGCTTCACGCCACGCTCGAATGCGCGGTGATAGGGCCTGGCGCCATGAAAGGCGGGCAGGAAGGAGTGGTGAATATTGATGATCCGGTGCGGAAATTGCGCGGTGAAATCCGCAGACAGCACCTGCATGTAGCGGGCAAGCACGA
This sequence comes from Pseudomonadota bacterium, assembly GCA_021785795.1. The sequence continues at coordinate 37,154 of JAJYEK010000006.1, read as the reverse complement.
TAAAATCAACGCCGCGGTCACGCAGCAAGGCAAGCTGCCGCTGCTCCGCATCGCGTTTGTTGTCCCGGCTCACCTCGACATGCTCAAAGGGCACCCCGTAGGGGTCGGCCAGACGGCGTCCGTGGTCGTGGTTGCTGATGATGACGGGAATGTCGCAGCGCAGTTCACCATCCTGATAACGGTAAAGAAGATCCGCCAGACAGTGGTCAAACCGCGATGTGAAAATCGCCATGCGCGGCCTGTGTGCGGATTCCGCAAGCCGCCAGACCATCCTGTACTTTTCTGCGATCGCCGCAAACTGCCCCGGGAAGTCGGACAGTGGCAGCGAGAAGCCGTCCAGATCCCACTCCACGCGCATGAGAAATAGACCAAGTTCTCCGTCCTGGTGCTGATCGGCGTGCAGGATATTGGCCTCGTGCGCGAGAAGAAAATTGGCGATGGCCGCCACCAGACCCATGCGGTCGGGACAGGACAGCAGAAGCACGGCGGTCTTCACTGCGGGCGCACCCGGACCCCCAGGCTCGGAGTGTTATAACGCGCGGTCTCCGGACCTGCCCCGCCGGTAATTGCACCGACCATGCCGCGACTGCCGGTACGACTGTCGGCCATTCGAATCCCCTTCACGGTCTCTCCTCAAGCGTTGCGGGAAACAGCGCAATCGTCAAGGCCTACGACTCGCCGCGCCCGCGCTTCCAAACCGGAGTCGCCGGCACGCGACGATCCATTCTGCACCCAAAACAGCGATGCCCGGTATGCCCGCAGGCTGACTGGCGTCACAGCGCCAATCCGACGCCGTCGGGTTGCATACGCGCACCGCACTACTAAACTCAAGTATGGCATCGCACACGATTCCGGGATTCGCGGCTCCCGGCACGGCAACAGATCAATGGGGAGAAATCGTATCATGCATTGGAACAGGAAGTCGGCGCGCGCGGTTGCGTTTCTGGGTCTGTCTCTCACTGCCTTTGCGGTCCACGCTGCTCCGGCCGTCGACGCCCATGTGGGCACGCTCGGCTACGGCCTCGGCCTCACGTTCCCGCTGGAGAACCACACCCTCGAGGGGCGTATCCTGTTCAACACGCTGGACTACAACCACAGCAAGACCTACGACAGCATCGATTACGACGGGAATCTGCGGCTTCGGTCTGCCGGCGCACTGCTCGACTGGTATCCGTTTCACGGCGTGTTCCGTCTGAGCGGCGGACTGCTCTACAACGGCAACAAAGTGGACCTCACCGCGGTCCCAAATGCCGGCGGCACCTACACGATCAACGGCAACACTTACAGCGCTACCCAGGTCGGCAGCCTCACCGGCACGATGGACTTCAACTCGGTGAGCCCCTATCTTGGCATCGGGTTTGGGAATTCCCTGCACAACGGCCGATTAACCCTGCTGCTAGACGTCGGGGCCATCTATCAGGGCTCCCCCAAGGTGTCGCTTTCGGCGACGGGCGCCGCCGGCAATCCGGCACTGCAAGCCGACGTGCAGCAGGCCGCCGCCACAGTGGCCAGTGATGCCGCCTCATACAAGTGGTGGCCGGTCATCCAGCTGGGGATCGGCTACCGCTTCTAGGGACAACGATCCTGCGACCGCCGGGCGGAGCGCCAGCACGGACCGGATGATGTTCGTCGGCCTGCCCGCACCCGCCCGCCGACCGGCTTGTCGCGCCGGTGCGGTTCCGGTCTGGTGCGGCGGGACTTTGCCTTGTGCGTCGGGCGCAGAGATCACGCAGACCGACCGGGCTAGGTGCATGGCAATCTGAATCAGTGCACCACCCGGCCTTCGGTCCGGCCTTGCGGTTCGCTGCTGTGGGATCTGAAGATCTGCCCAGGATTGACGGGTCTGCGAGTCGCGGCTAGAGCGGACGACGCCGACGCCGCGCAATACCGATCAGACCGAGGAATCCCCACCCGAACAGCCAGCCTGCGGCGGGGATCGGGACAACACCCACCTTGCTTCCGATCCAGGCGCTGGCGGTGGTGCTGCCCGGGATGTTCTGGACCTGGGCTGCAGCGTAGTTGCTGCCCGTACCGCATCCGGTCGTACACAGGCTCGGGAAGTTGAAGGAGGCCGCGGTCAGGCCGGTGATTCCCGTGATGCGATAGCTGACGCTATCACCGGCGTTGAAGCCGCCATTTTTCGGGAAAACGAACCGGATGTCGTAGCTACCATCGCCCGGGACCTTGAACCGGTTCTTGCTAGCACTTGGCCTTGCGGCGGTTCCAGTGCCTCCGGCGTAGGCGAAGCGCAGACGCCGCAACTGACGCTCGAGGACCGGATCGATATTAAAGTCCACCGCGCTGAGGTTCTCGCTCCCAGTCAGGCCGTAGGCCATCAAGGTCAGGGTCACGCCACCACCGCTGCCATTATCGACGAACGTGGCCTGCATCCATGGCAGCGCGCCTGCGGGGGACTTAGGCCCCGAGATCAACGCACCGAAGTTGAAGGTGACGGTACTTGCGAAGGCATCAGTTGGTACCTGCATCAACAGGGCGCCGCCCAGGATCGGGACGAGCAGCGGCATCCACAAAAAGCCGCTCCTGCCATTCGTTCTGGACTTGACGGACTTCATGGACAATCGTAACGACATTCGTTTTCTCCCTTCCACATTCGCCATCGCACAGACACCGCCGGGTCACCGTTCGCGACCCGCACTTAAGCGGGTTCGGGACAGCAGGGCGAGACTCTCGCCGCAAGCGGCCCGGCCGCACACCTTGCCTCAATCGCTTTCCGGGCGCCGGCGCCGCCAATGGCCGGGGTCCGTGCCCCGCTCATTCCGGCAACGGTACCCTGCAAGACACGAAGCAAGAGTCGTGCCATAAATGGCCGGAGCCGGCATAATCGGGCACATTTTTGGAAACTATCTAAAAATATGCGGGGGGATACAGGGCAGGATAACGGGGCTCTATCGGCCTTGGATCGCCGATAGAAGCGTTCGGGCTCATCCGTCTTCTCCTGGAAACCCGGGGTCCCGTCCCGGACAGGTCAGTCCGAAGACCCTGAGCGCCGTCGGATCCAAATGCCAGGCCCTGAGGGCGGCTGGGAGCCGTATCACGTCACCGCAGAAACGCCGCAGGGCGGCACGGCTCATTCCCTATTTGTCGCGCATCAGCCCGTGACGCTGCAGCTTGTAGTGCAGCGTATTCGGCCGCAGTCCGAGCATTCGGGCAGCTTCGGACTTGTTGCCTCCGCACTGCCGCAGCGCCTGCTCGATAAGCCGCGCCTCGACGTCGGAGAGCACGTCATCCAGCGTCCGCTCGCCCGGGACCGGAACCTCAGACTCCGGACGCTGTTCGGCGGCGGCCAGTTCCTGTGCGTGCGACACGGCCCAGCGTTGACGTACGTCGCGCAGACCCTGATTCTCCCGGCGCAGACTCGTGATCTCGCGTTCGAGCTCAACCAGCCTTTGCCCCAGGGCACGGCTTTCCCGCCGCGTCTCGACGAGTTGCCGGCGCAGGTCCACGAAATGATCCAGCATGCTGTCGGCGAGACGGTCGAACAGCTGCTCGACGATCCGGAAGTCCCTGGCGGTATATACCTGCCTGCTGAACGGATCGCCCAGCAGAAGCCAGCCGGCCGCACTTTCGCTTGCAGCGTGGAATGGCACGATCGCCGCAACATTGTGCTGGCGCATAGCCTCGTACAACGAGGGGTGGCGTTCAGCGACTTCGTCCGCGACAACGATGTGCTTCAGCGGCTGCAGCGCACTCTCGGGGAATCCGGATGCCGCCGATGGCGCCGACATCGCCAGTACGCCCTTGTGCGCGCCGACCAGCACCACCGGACAGCCGAGCGTGTCGGCGAGGCGAGCGATCGCCTCCTTCACGGACTTCAGCCCGGCGAGCTCCCGGATCATAGCTTGGATGCGCGCGTAGAACGCCGTCTTCCGTCCGCGCAGTTTCGACCAGGGAATGAAGAATTCGATGTCGAAAAGCCGGAACTGATGCGTTGCGTAAGCCGTGACAATAAGGAAAAAAGTGATGGCCAGCGGCAGATACACCGTCGAAGAGATCTTTGCCAGCCCGAAATGGTTGGCTATGACAAGGTACAGGTTGATCAGCACGAACGGCGACAGCGCGAGCAGCCACAGGCGGTTGCGCGTACGCCGCATGGCCGACTGACGAGAATTGCGGGCACCATACACCAGGTAAACGACCGTGGCGACCAGATAGAGCGGCACATAGGCTTCGAACAGGAAATACAGAGGCCCGGCGATGCGCAACACGGTGTAACCCTCGAAAAGCCGGAATCCGGCGACCAGCCGGTGCGTGAAAAGCAGCAGGTATTCCAACGGCAGAACTGGCAGATAGAGCCAGGGCAGGAACGACTTCAACGGCCCGTCGCAGTCGATGCTCAGGCGCAGCGACAGGTGGAGAATCAGCGCAAAAAAAGCGATGCCGATTGCGAAATAGGCGTACCCCAGCCGCACGATGGTGTCATCCAGACCATAGCGCGCGAAGTGCGTGAACCCAACGAACTCGACCACGTTTTGGAACGACAGCAGGACCAGAAGGGCCAGGTAAAGGCGCGTGACTGCGTTCCGGGCGGGAAAACGTGACGCAAAAGCCAGAAGAACGGCTTTGAAAACCAGCGCAACCAGTGACGGGATCGCATCATAGGTCATGGCTCCTCCTGATAAAAAACAGGACATGACGGTCCGCACCGTTCCGTCATGTCATTCTTCCGTGACGTATCACACCAAAGTATATCACAGGATTCCGGTACCTTGCCGCGTCCGCCCTTACGCCACGCAGATCTGGGCGGCAGCCGGCTCTGGATCCCGGTGCGCCCCGCCCAGGGCCGGGCGCTCGACGCCCCGGTTACGCTGCGGGGCAGGCATCGCAGGAAACTGGAGCGCCGGATGAGAATCGACGAGCAGGAACCGGTACAGGCTCGTTCCGCTTACCGGATCGACCGGATACCGGGCCGCCAGAAGCTGGTGTGCCTCAAGCAACTGGAGGCTGATCAGATAGCCCACCGCGTGAGAATACTCATAATAGATTGGGGCGCTCAGCTTGCTGAAACATAGTACCGACTCGTAGAAGTTGGCGTGCTGGGGCTTGCAAGAAGCCACCAGGCGGTCGAGCCCCTCATGATAGAAACAATACTGCATCCCCCAGGCCATCAGCCACAGGACGATCTGCGGTGCCGCGCGCGATCGCTGGGTCGCGAGGCAGGACACCTCCGCCAGTGTTTCGCCGGCGGTCCGCAACCGGTCCATCAGCACCGGCTGGGCCGCATCCGAAGGCAGGCCCTGGGGATTGTCGCGGATAATGCTCAGCGTACCGAGCACCTCCCCGCCGCGGACGGCGATCCAAGCCACCCGGTGGGGCGAGTGCAGATGCCGGTTGGTCTTGAGTTGCGCCTCATCCGGTTCCCAGAAACCGTCCTCGACGTAATTCTGGTAAACCAGGCGATTGGCAGCTTCCGTTTCAGGCCCATTCTTCGCAAGCCGGATGACAACACCTGAAGGGATAGTCGGGATGCGGTTCCGTGCCATGTCTCCTCCTCATGATGATGTATATGCAGCCGAAACCGGATGCACCGTTCCAGGCGCCGGTTCCGGCTAGAGCAACCGCGGGGGCGGGAAAACTGGGATTAACTACACCATGGAAAAGACGGGTTTTCAAAAAATTGACGAATTCCGCCCGCTCGGCAAATAAAAGTACTGTTGGAACAAGGCGCTGTCGTTCTGGAGAACTAGCCCGGAATCAAGACCGCCGAGGTCGGCACGTTGAATCCTGCCGCTGCCGCCGGACGATCCGGAATCCCGCAATCCGTCCGCCATGCTGAGTTTATGAGCTTATCGGCCCCCGGACGAGCCAGAAGATCCGCGAAACGGCAGGAAGAAAGTCGAGGGGAATAGCGCTACAGGCGAGGATGCCTGGGTCCGCCGTGTCGGCGAAAGGCAACCGGACCCGATCCGAGCATCGCTGGCCCGCGCGGGTCCGGCTTTCAAGAAGAGGTGCCGATCCCGGGCGTGCCGGAATCCGGAATTCGTCTTCCTGCCGGCGGGGACCGGCCGGACCGCAAGGCCTAGTAGGCCTTTGCGAAGATTGCCCAGCGGTCCGTAGCCTGTCCGCTGAACAGGCATTTCGCTGGACGCGGCTGCTGATCGAGTGGCAGACAGCGCACCGTCACCTTGAGCGGGGCAAGGGCATCGACTATGGCGGGATCGTCGGCGAAGGGGCAGAGGGCGAATCCGCCCTGCGCCTGTCTTTCATCTTCCCCCGATCGGAACCATTCCTCGAAGACGCTGCGATCGACGATCTCGCGCGTGTTGCCATCGCGGAATGCGAGCGCGCGCTCGAACAGGCCACGCTGCATCTCCTCGAGCATCCCGCCGGCGCGCGCCACGAACTCCGCCCGCGGCATCGCGATGCGTTCGCCCGCATGCCGGTCGCGCCGCGATACCGACACGACCCCGGCATCAAGGTCGCGCGGCCCGATCTCCAGGCGTAACGGAACCCCGCGCTTGACGTGGTGCCAGGTCTTCTCTCCACCGCGAATATCACGATCGTCGATATCTACCTGCAGCCGGCCGTCCCCATATGGCCGGTCACGCAGCTCTGTCGCGAGGCTGCGACAGTACTCGAGCACCCGCTCGCGATCGGCGTCGTTGCGGTAGATCGGCAGCATCACCACGTGCCGTGGCGCAAGCCGCGGGGGCAACACCAGACCGTCATCGTCGCTATGACTCATGATGAGCGCCCCGATGAGGCGGGTGGACACGCCCCAAGAGGTGGTCCAGGCGTAATCCTCCGCACCCTCCTTGGTCTGGAATCGGATGGCAGACGCCCGCGCGAAATTCTGTCCGAGAAAGTGAGACGTGCCGGCCTGCAACGCGCGCCGATCCTGCATCATCGCCTCGATGGAATAGGTGTTGACCGCGCCCGGAAAGCGCTCCCAAGAGCACTTCTCTCCTTTGATAACCGGTATTGCCATGTATTCCTGGGCAAAGCGCTCATAGATGTCCAGCATGCGCATCGTCTCGGCGCGCGCCTCTTCTGCGGTCGCATGCGCGGTATGGCCTTCCTGCCACAGAAACTCGGTGGTTCGCAGGAACAGCCGCGTGCGCATTTCCCAGCGCACCACGTTTGCCCACTGATTGATGAGTACCGGCAGATCGCGGTAGCTGCGGATCCATTTGGCGAAGCTTGCCCCGATGATCGTTTCGCTGGTGGGCCGGACAACGAGCGGCTCCTCGAGCTCGGCTGCCGGCACGAGGCCGCCTCCGGGCCTGGCTTCCAGCCGCCGGTGCGTCACCACGGCGCATTCTTTAGCGAAGCCCTCCACGTGTTCGGCTTCCTTCTCGAAAAAGGACAGCGGGATGAACAGCGGGAAGTAGGCGTTCTGGTGGCCGGTGTCCTTGAACATGCGGTCCAGGCCCTGCTGTATGTTCTCCCATAGCCCGTAGCCCCAGGGACGGATCACCATGCAGCCGCGGACCGGGGAATTCTCGGCGAGGTCCGCCTCCTTGATCACCTGCTGATACCACTCCGCATAGTCCTCGCTGCGCGTAGGCGAAATGGCATTCGCCCGCTTCGCGGGCTTGCTGGGCACGGCATCTCTGGTCACTGGATTTCCTCTTGAACTCTGGCCGGTCTGCTGACGGCGGGTCGGGACCATATGGTATTGTCGGAAACGGCTCGGCCGCAACGTGCAGATGCCGGCACCGCGGCAACCGGACTCCCGACGGCAATGCGGATCAGGATGCCGCCGGCCCCGGACCGCACCATCGTCATCTCCCGCCGGGAATCTCGATCTTCTTCCAGATGCACTTGCCGCCGCTCTTGCGGTCGATCTCATCCATCCACGCGACATGCGCGGCGAGCTCCCCGGCACTTGCCCGGACGACCGGCAGAGGCGTGCGATCACGGTCGACGGAAATGGGTCCGGCGCCGACTGCGCCTGCGGGCAACGGCTGACCCGCATCCTGAAACAGGGCGGTCTGGCCGCCGGTCATGGCGAGGTAGACGTCAGCCAGGATTTCGGCGTCGAGCAGCGCTCCGTGCAGCGTACGCTGCAAATTATCAATGTGATAGCGCTTGCACAGCGAATCAAGGTCGTTCTTCTGGCCAGGGTGGCGACTGCGCGCCAATCGCAGCGTGTCGAGCACCTGGCAGAGATCCTCGATGCGCGCTTCCTCCGCCTGCATCAGAACCAGCTCGTTATTGATGAACCCTACATCGAACGGAGCATTGTGGATGATCAGCTCGCAGCCCCGGACAAAGGCAAGGAGGTCGCGGGCGATGTCGGGGAATCGCGGTTTGTCGGCCAGCATCTCGTTGGTGATCCCATGCACTGCGATTGCTCCAGCCTCGATTTCGCGGTCGGGATTCAGGTACTGGTGGAAGCGGTTTCCGCTCAGACGCCGGTTGACGATCTCCACGGCGCCGATTTCAATGATGCGGTGGCCTTGGGCCGGTTCGAGGCCGGTTGTTTCGGTATCGAGCACGATCTGTCGCATCACTCTCGCTCCTCAAGCTGGACGGACCCTGCAGACGGTGACACACCACGTGCGTCCCGCATTCCAGACCGTGATACGGGACCAACGCCACAGGCATTGCCCGGCAGCGTCCCGCGCGTGACCCTCATCACGGATCTCCGCGGTCGGCGCCGAGCATTTCATCGATTGCCAGGTTGGCCAGCTGGTCGGCACGCTCGTTCTGCGAATGTCCGCTGTGGCCCTTGATCCATTTCCAGTGGACAGTGTGCCTGTGGGACGCCGCCTCGAGGCGCTCCCATAGATCCTGGTTCTTCACGGGCTTCCGGTCCGCTGTCTTCCATCCGCGACGCTTCCAGGCAGCCAGCCACTCGGTGATCCCCTTACGCAGGTATTGCGAATCGGTCGTCAGCGTCACTTCACAGGACCGCTTGAGCGCTTCCAGCGCCTGGATGGCCGCCATCAGCTCCATGCGGTTATTGGTGGTGGTCCGCTCTGCGCCGCGCAGTTCCTTCTCGTGATCACCGTAGCCGAGAATCGCGCCCCAACCCCCCGGCCCGGGGTTGCCGCGGCAGGCGCCGTCGGTGTGGATGATCACTTTATTCACGACCACCCGCAATGCCCGCACGCGCCACCCTACCGGCCGGCAGGTGGCGCTTGCCCCGCCCCAACGGGCGCGCCACGGCGTCGGCAATCGACGACCGCTTCCGCCACGCTGGCCGCAGCGGAATCATGCCGGCCACCCGCTTGCGCGCCACCAGCAAGTACACCGCTCCGGCCATCGGCCACCAGCGGTCTCCGATCTTGTCGAGAAAATAGAGCCGGTCCATGATTGCCTGGTTGCGCAACGGCGGCCGGTAATACAGCATGCGCCCCCGCGTCAGCTCCAGGTCGAGCAACTTGAGCCAGTCCTTGATGCGCGGCAGCTGCAGAAACCGACCGCACCAGGGAATGCGCTCGCCGCGGCGGGCAAACAGCCGCCAGACCCCCCACAAACTGAACGGATTGAACCCGAGGATGACGGCGTAGCCCTCGGGCGTGAGCACGCGCTCGACTTCCCTCAGTACCTGGTGCGGATCGGCACAGAACTCCAGGGTATGAGGAAGCAGCACCAGATCGATGCTGCGCGCATCGAACGGCAGCGCCTCGGGCACACCGGCAACCATGGTGGGGGCCCGAACAGCAGCCGTCTCGGGCAAGTCGAAAATAATGCGTGTCGGCGCCATGCAGCAGTCCAGAAGATCCATCGATCCGATACATCCCAGCTGCAGCGCCGTCGTTCCGTACAAGCGGGGCCACACTTCCCGCAGACGATGGCTCTCGATCGCCTGCAGGGACCGCCCCAGCGGCTCGCCAAACCAGCCACACAGCCGTCGCCGCAAATCCAGGCCGCGGTCACAGGAATTCATCGCATCGCCCTTGGGTTGACGCAACCGCCGCCGGATTCCACACTGTTTTCATGACCGCTGTTTTACACGTCCCCGCCTTCGAGGACAACTACATCTGGCTGATCTGCAGCGACACCGGCAACGCGGCGATCGTCGACCCCGGAGACGCGGCACCGGTGCGCGCGGTGCTGGCGCGTCTGGGCCTGACACCCGCAGCAATCCTGTGCACCCACCACCACGGGGATCACATAGGCGGCGTGGACGAACTCGTGGCCGACACCCCGGTACCGGTGTATGGGCCGGCCCGCGAAAACATACCTGGGGTAACACACCCGGTCAGCGAGGGCGATGTGGTGTCCCTGGCACCCCTGGGGCTGCAGCTGCAGGTCATCGACATTCCGGGCCATACGGCCGGACATATTGCCTACCACGGCGCCGGAATGCTGTTCTGCGGCGATACACTGTTTTCGGCAGGTTGCGGCCGGCTGTTCGAAGGTACGGCCGGGCAGATGTTCCGCTCGCTGCAGCGCCTCGCAGCACTGCCCCCGGACACGCGGGTGTTCTGCGCGCACGAATACACCGAGGCGAACCTGCGTTTCGCACTTGCGGTGGATCCTGACAATGCCGAGGCGCGCCAGTACCGCGACGCAGTCATCGCACTGCGTCGGCACGACCGCCCCAGCCTGCCCTCCACCATCGCACGGGAGAGGTCCGTCAATCCGTTTCTGCGCAGCGACCAACCCCGGGTTCGCGCCTCCGTCGAGGCGTTTGCACAGCGCAGGCTCGCATCCGACTGTGAGGTATTCGCCGCATTGCGCCGATGGAAGGATGGCTTCAAGGGATAAGCGGTCCGACTCCGGTTCGATTGCAGATCTGAGGGTTGACGCATCCTGAGTCACGCCCTACTATTGACTGACATGGACCGAGCTAATAGCAATAATGAGGCCCTGCGGAAATTCCTTGCAACACTAGGCATCCTCGCCACCCTCACTGCGATGGCGGGATGCGCTTCTCTCCCTCATCACAGCACTGCGTTTGCCACACCCGCCGCGACCGGCCCTCAGGGCCCAGGTAGTGTTGCGAGCGCGTCGGCGACTGCGGGCCAGAAAGGCACCCATTCCGTTGCCACGGCGGCCACGGCCAGCGCTGCCGTTCCGGCTGACGTGGCGGCCGCTGCGACACCGGCGCCCCCACCCAAGCCCTCACCCCAGAGCTATAGCAACCTCTGGCAGCGGGTGCGCGCGGGCTTTGCCCTGCCACCGCTCCAAGGACCGCGGGTCACGCGGCAGGAACAATGGTTCGCGGACAATCCGGTCTACATGCAGAACATGCTCAAGCGAGCGCGCCTGTACCTGTACTACATCGTGCAGGAAGTTCAGAAACGGGGGATGCCCACCGAAATTGCCCTGCTGCCGGCAATCGAAAGCGCCTACCAACCCCATGCGTACTCCCGGGCCCGCGCAGTCGGCTTATGGCAGTTCATGGCCTCGACCGGCCGCCGCTACGGTCTCAAGACCGACTGGTGGTACGACGGTCGCAGCGACGTGGTTGCATCGACGGATGCGGCGCTCGACTACCTCGAAAAGCTCAAGAACGATTTTAACGGGAATTGGCAGCTGGCTCTCGCGGCCTACAATTGCGGCGAAGGAGAAGTCCAGTACGCGATCGACTACAACCGGCGGCATGGTCTGCCGACCGACTACTCGGACCTGCGCCTCCCGATAGAAACCGAGAACTACGTGCCCAAGCTGATGGCCATGGCGTATATCGTGGCTGACCCGGCAAAATTCGGCCTGACCTTCCCTCCGATTCCGAATCGTCCCTATTTCGCGCGCATCAAGACCCACACCCAGGTGGATCTCAGCGTCGTCGCCAAGCTCACCGATATTCCGGTCCAGAAGCTCTACCGCATCAATCCGGCCTATGTGCACTGGGTTACCGGCCCGCATGGGGCCAAGGATTTGCTGGTACCTGCAGCCAAGAAGGAAGCCGTACTGCGCGGACTGCGGAAGCTTCCGCCATCCGAGCGCATGCGCTGGTGGCATCACGTTGTGCACCCCGGCGACACGCTCTTTGCAATCGCCCACCGCTACCGGATCAGCATTTCCGCGATCATGGCTTCCAACGATCTGCGCAGCAGTTTCCTGCGGGTCGGCCAGAGCCTGCTGATTCCGGTACCCATGGACCGGCTCGCACGCAACGAGAGCTGGCGCCAGCCGCGTGTCTACCGCGCTGTATATCGTCGCTACCGTCCGGTGCACCCCTACCACCCGCTGTGGCGCGGTCGGGTGGTACGCGTGGTTCACCGGGTCCGGGCCGGAGAGACCCTCTGGAGCATTGCGCGCCGGTACAACGTCTACGTCCGCCAGTTGCGGCGCTGGAACCTGATGGATGCCAGCGACGTCCTGCACCTGGGCCAGCGACTGAGAATCTGGGTGCGCTCTGCGCCGGCCGCGGCGCTGGCTCACGTCACTCCTTCCGGGCGCGGCTAGCGCTGTACGTCCGCGAGGTCGCTCTGCGCCCGGTCGCGTCCGCCGCCCCTTGGCCGCAGCCTTCCCGTCATTCCGCCATCTGGCCTGAACGATTCAGGGCCGGGCACCCGCCGGGTAGAGATGGCACCGAACCCAGTGCGTGGCGCTGATCCGGCTTACTCCGGGATATTCGACACGGCACTGGGGCATCGCCTGCGGACAACGCGGGTGGTAGTGGCATCCCGCCGGTGGATTGACCGGCGACGGCGCCTCTCCCTGCGCCAGGCTCGGGGACGGCTTTGCTGGCAGCTCCTGCGCGCTATCGCTGGCGATCATCGGCACTGCGGCAAGCAGCGCCCGGGTATACGGATGTCCCGGCCGGTCGAGCACCTCATTCACCGGGCCGGCCTCGATCAGGCGCCCGAGATACATCACCGCCACCTCGTGAGCCAGGTACTCGACCACTCCAAGGTTGTGCGTGATAAACAGGTAGCTCAGGGACAGTTCCTGTTGCAGGCGCCGCAGCAGGTTCAGGATCTGCGCCTGCACCGAAACGTCGAGCGCGCTGGTCGGCTCATCACAGATGACCAGGCGCGGGTCCACCGACAGGGCGCGCGCAATGCAGATCCGCTGCCGCTGCCCACCGGAAAACTCGTGCGGATAGCGGTCAAGCGCTTCGGGGCCGAGACCGACCTGTTCTAGCAGCCTGAGCACGCGACTGCGCCGTCCGGCTACGGTGGTCTCGATGCCTTGCGCGCGCAGTCCCTCCTCCAGGATCTCTTTGATCTGCATCCGCGGATCGAGCGACGCATAGGGGTCCTGGAAAATGACCTGCAGGTGGCGGCGCACCGGCCGCAAGAGCGCGCGGGTCATGCGATCCAGGCGTGCGCCCTCGAACTGCACTGCACCGCCGGTCGGCGCGATCAGCTGCAGAATCGCCTTGCCGACGGTCGTCTTGCCGCAGCCGGATTCCCCGACCAGCGCCAAGGTGCGGCCGGCCCCGATCGACAGCGACACACCGTCCACCGCCCGCACGTGTCCGACGACCCGCCGCAATACACCGCTGTGGATCGGGAAATGAACGGCCAGATCCCGGACTTCCAGAAGGGGCCGTACAGCTCCGTTGTCCGGTGCGTGCGCGGACGGCCGGGGCGGGACGGCGGCCGGCGCGTGCCCGCCGGGCTCCGCGCCGTACAGGTGGCAACGCACGCCATGCCCGGAATCATCGACCCGCCAGGCCGGCGCTACCGTCCGGCATAGTGCCCAGGCGCGGTCACAGCGGTCGGCGAACCGGCAGCCACGGAATTCCTGGGTCAGCGGCGGCACTCCGCCGGGGATGACCTCCAGCATCTCGCCCCGTTTGCCACGGCCGGGCACCGCCCGGAACAGCTTCTGGGCATACGGGTGGCGCGCGCCGGAGAAGAACGCCGCCCTGGATGCCAGCTCCACGATTTCACCCGCATACATCACCGCGATGCGGTCCGCAACCTGGTAGGCGACCGCCAGGTCGTGGGTGATGAACAGCAGGGACATGCCGGTGCGCCGCTGCGTATCCTTCAGGAGATCAAGGACCTGGGCCTGGATGGTCACATCCAGGGCGGTGGTCGGCTCGTCGGCCACCAGGAGCTCCGGCTCGGCTGCAAGCGCCATGGCGATCATGGCACGCTGCTTCATGCCACCCGACAGCTGATGCGGATACTCCCGGTAACGGCGTGCCGGGTCGCTGATCCCCACGGCTTCGAGCCAGCGCAGGACCCGCTCGCGCCGCTTGCGTCGCGTCCAGGACGCCGGAAGGATCTCGCTGATCTGCCGGCCCACGGTCATCACCGGATTGAGTGAGGTCTGCGGTTCCTGGAAGATCATCGCGATACGCCGGCCCCGGACCGTCCGCATCTCGCGTTCCGGCGTCCGCAGCAAGTCGCGATCCCCGAGCAGGACCCGGCCCGCAACGATGCGGCCGGCAGGCTGCGGCAGAAGATGCAGCAGCGCCAGGGCCGCCACCGACTTTCCGCTTCCCGATTCGCCCAGCAACGCCACGGCCTCTCCCTGCCCGATTTCCAGCGATACGCCGTCGACGGCGCGCACTGTGCCGGCGGTCGTGTCGAACCAGACCTTGAGACCTTCGATCTTCAGCATCGCCGGTATAAACCGTCTGCGGGGCTGGCCGGGCGCATCATTTCCTCATGCGCGGATCGAACGCGTCACGCACCGCATCGGCAAAGAGATTGGCCGCCAGCACCAGCGTGACCATGAACAGGAACGCGGCGGTGAGCGACCACCACACCAGAGGGTCGCGGGCCATCTCCAGCCTCGCCCCGTTGATCATGTTTCCCCAGCTGTTCATGCTGGGATCCACGCCGACCCCGATATAAGACAGTATCGCCTCGGCCAGCACCAGACCGCTGAAATCAAGCACCACGTTGATCAGGACGATGTGCATGACATTGGGCAGGATATGCCGGCTCATGATGCTGCGGGACCGCACTCCCAGGGCCGTGGCGGCCTGGATATAGTCCATGTTGCGCAGCTTCATAGCCTCCCCCCGCAGAAGCCGGCACAGCCCCGTCCAGCTGGTCACTCCGAGGACGATGCACAAGGCCAGCAGCCGTATGTCCTGGCGCTGTGCGATGTCGTCGAACGCGGCGGCGTGATTGGCCATGTACACTTCCAGGCTGAGAATCGCAGCAACGATCAGCAGCACGCTGGGGATCGAGTTGAGCGTCGTGTACAGGTACTGGATGACGTCATCGACCCAGCCGCCGAAATAGCCCGCCATGACGCCCATCGCCAGGGCGAACGGCAGCATCACCAGCGTCGACAGGGTACCGATCACCAGGCCGGTGCGAATGCTCTTGATCGCCTCGTACAGCACATCCTCGCCGACCTGGTCGGTTCCGAGGATGTGGTATTCCCCGCCGAGGTTCACGATCGCGGCAACCAGCAGAATCACGGCCGCGAGCGTCACCAGGATGGTGCGCCAGGGCGTGTCAGTCTCGCCCCGCACCAGGCGTGCAAGCGCGGCGCGCGCGGATTCCCCGGGACGTCGCACGCGCCAGTACACCACGGCGCAGACGACGATCGCCCAGACCGCAAGGGTCTCGCCTGTCGCCCGCAGGCAGCGCGCCGCGATGTCGCGCGCCCGGTCCGCGGAAGTCCGGATTCCCGCGCCCCCGTATCGCAGCCGCGGATACTCCTGGACGTGCCGGCCGTCGGGCAGCCGCACGGTCTGCGGCGTGAAGGAACGCAACGCAAAGGGGGCCGAGTAGGTCTGTTCCACATGGTCGCGCAACGGTCCGCACAGCACGTCGAGGACGCTGCGCACCTGCGGCGCGTAGATGGCGCGGTGGCCTGCCGCGCGGGGAACATCCAGCCGCACCCGGAAATGGATGGAATCGAGGAGACCGGTTACGATGTAGGCCGCCAACACCACGAGCGCCGCCATGGCGACAGGACTGCGTCGCACCTGCCGCCAGGGCCCACGCAGGTGCTCGTGCCGCGCGGCATAAATGCCGTAGATGACCGCAACGACGAGCAGCAGATACATGAGCGCATCGGTCGGCAGGACGACGAACTTGAACGCCATGGTTAGGGCCTCCCTCCGTCGCCCGGGCGCACCATCGGGATCATCGACGAACTCCGGCCGCGCATCTCATTCCAGCCGCACGCGGGGATCGACGAGGGTATAGCTCAGGTCGGTCAGTATCAGTCCGACGATGTACAGCACCGAGCCGAGAAAGACCATGGCATGCACGATTCCGAAGTCCTGCGACCGTATGGCATCGATCATATAGGCGCCGAGGCCGGGAATTCCGAAAAACGATTCCATGATGAGACTGCCGATGAACAGCGTCGGTATCACCACCACCACCCCCGTAAGTATCGGGATCATCGCGTTCTTGAGCACGTGCCGGAAAAGCACCCGGATCTCCGAAAGACCCTTGGCGCGGGCGGTACGCACGTAGTCCCGGGGCGCTTCCTCGAGAAAGAAGGTCCGGTACAGGCGCACTGCGGACCCGACACCGCTGATGATGCCCACCACGACCGGAAGGAGTACGAACTTGAACGCCGACAGGCCCGTATCATAGCCGGATATCGGCACCAGCCGCAGGACCTTGCTGAACAGATACTGCCCGCCGATGACGTAGAACAGCATCGATATGGACATCATGACGACTGCCAGCATCACCCCGCTGATGTCGAGGTAGGTTCCGCGGAAAAACACCGTCATGAGCGCCACCGAGATATAGACCGCCAGCCCTACCACGAAGGTTGGCAATGCGATCGCCAGGCTCGGCCACATGCGCTGGCGGATATCGTAGCCGATGTCGTGCCCGCTGTCGGAACGGCCGAAGTCGAACACGAACAGCTTCACTGAGTGCTGAAAAAAAATCGTCCGCGTGAGCTTGTCTATGCCCGGCGCGCTGGCGTTATAGAACAGCGGGTCGTCGTAGCCATGCTCGATCTTCCATTCCTTGATGGCCTGCGGCGTCACGCGCTTGACGCC
Source organism: Pseudomonadota bacterium (assembly GCA_021785795.1). Next base: position 20,344 of record JAJYEK010000006.1, on the reverse strand, counting down.
GAGATGGACACGCGCCATGTCATTCGGGGTGTTCACGAAGAAAAAAAGCACGAACGTCAGCACGTTCACGCCGATGAGAATCGGTATCGCGTACAGCAATCGCCGGATGATATAGCTGATCACAACGGGGACCTGCGCTCCTTCTGCCGGTAGACCAGGACCGCGGGCAGCAGGAAAGCCGCCAGCAGCGCCACGATGACCCACAGCGGCCAGACCACAGGCTTGTTCCAGGCCCGGCGGTCGTGCGCGCGCAGCGCCGGGTCCAGACGCAGGTACTTCATGCTGTTGGTCGCCATGTAGTTGGGTTTGACGTTGTAAACCCAGGCCTGGTGAAGCAGGTAACTCACTGGGTAGTAACCCCATACCCACGGAGCATCGCGCTGGACCAGCCTGATCATGCGTTTGATTATAGCTTCGCGTGCCGGACCGTTATCCATGTTCCGCATCTCGTTGTACAGGCGATTGAACCGGGGGTTATCGTAGTTGGCGGCATTTTCACCGTTGTTCGCGACTTCGCTGTCGGGGCCATAGAGCAGAAACAGGAAATCCTCCGGGTCGGGATAGTCGGCATTCCATCCCCAGGCGAAAATCTGCTCTTCGCCGCGGCGCATCTTCTGCTGGAACCGGTTGTAGTCCGTCGAACGGACCACGAGCTGGATATTGAGCTTGCGGAACTGCTTGCGCATCCAGTCGAGGTGGGCCTTGGCCTCCGGTCCGGCCTCGGGCGTATCGTAATACAGCAGCAACGGCTTGCCGGTACGTTCGTCGCGACCGTCCGGATACCCGGCCTCGGCCAGGAGCCGGCGCGCCACGGCGATCGGCTTGCGATGGATGCGGCCGTCGACACAGTCGTACACGTATGGATCGCGTCCAGCGCAGCCCGACTGGTAGCCGAATATCCCGGGAGGCAGGGGGCTCTGCGCCGGGATGCCCCGGCCGTTTCGGAAAATCGAGATGTACTGGCTGGTGTTGATTGCGATCGAGATCGCGCGACGCAGCAGGCGGCTGCGCCGCGAATAGCCCCCCACGACCGGGTCGAGCATGTTGAAACCGTAGTAGTATATCGAGGGCGCCGTGCCGGTAGCGAGGCGGATGCCCTTGGCGTGCATCGAGGGGCTGAGTCGCGCCTGGCCGGCAGCCGAAAATTGCACCACCTGGTTGAAGCTCTCGGCGCTCACTCCGGACTCGTCGTAATAGCCCTGCAGGAACTTGTCCCAGTACGGTATGTCCTCCCGTTCCCGGATGAACACAATTCGCTTGATAAACGGCAGGCGCTTGCCTGCGTCCTTCAGCAATCCGTCCTTGGCGTCCGACGGCTCGCCCCGTCGCGGATAGAAATCCGGGTGGTAGTTGGGATTGCGTTCCAGGATCATTTCGCGCGCTGGATTGTTGACGGTCAGCATGTAGGGTCCGGTGCCCACTGCGTACCAGTCGAGCGTCAGATCCCGCTTCGCCATGCCGGGCTGCGAGAAAAAGCGGTCGGCTTCAGGCGGCATGGGGGCAAAGAACGGCATCGCCATCCAGTAGAGGAACTGCGGGTACTTGCCGCGTATCTCGATACTGTAGGTGTAGCGCCCGAGCACCTTCACGCCGGCCATCGGAATGCGCGCCAGATCGATATACGGCGGCTTGCCGTCCACTTTGGGCAGGGTTGCACGCAGATGCCCGACAGTGCGGGCGAACCGGTTGAATCCGACGATGTAGTGGCGAAGCACGCTGAACAGCGGAGACTGCACCCAGGGACTGGCGAGACGCTTGATTTCGTACACGTAATCGGCCGCCACCAGCTCACGGGTGCCGGTGTGCCGGAATCCCGCTATGGTCCTGATGCCCCGCAGCTGGGCTGGTGTCAGCGACTGGTACAGGTGCCGGCCGGAGGCATCGCGCGCAAAACAGGGAGACGGCTGATACATGATGCCAGAACGGAGGTGTATGGTGTAGACGCTATAGGCGATCCGACTGGTGGGCGCATCCGCTGGCAGGCGTCGGCCCAGGCGGTCGAGATAGACCGGCCGGGGAATCGACCGCGCCGTCAGCGGCACCAGGGTATAGGGTCGCAGCAGATACTGGTACTCAAATGGCGGCTCGTAGATCTGTCCGATGATCGCGTACTCGTCAGCATTGTAAGCCTGGGCCGGATCGAGACGCTTGGGGCGCTCTGTGAACGCAGCATATAGGATGTTCTTGCCGCTATCCCGCTCCGGATAGGGGTCGTTCCACTGCGCCCACAGCGGCTGTGCCCGCGCGAGCAGGAGCACGAACAGCCCCAGCAAGCCTGCAACCCGCCGCAATCGCCCCGTCGCCTTACTCATGCCGTGGCGGCGATCCGGGGACCGTGGCAGACCGGCTGGTCGGGCCGCAACCGCCGGGGCCTGCAGACACCGCAGCGCGACAGACGAAAGAAACTCCGTCGCCCGATTCCGCGAACCTCCGCCGCCCGTTCTGCGTCCCCGGGCCCGTCCCTTCCAGCCTGCGCCGAATTCCGGTAGTGTAGCGCCTTCGTCTCGTCCGGCGATGGTCGCAGAACCGTTGTCGGCCGTACTCCATACAGTGATTGATACGGGTAATTCGCCATGGGATTCCTCGCCGGAAAACGGGCGCTGATTGTCGGCGTCGCAAGCGAACGCTCCATTGCGAGCGGCATAGCCAAGGCCATGCATCGGGAAGGCGCCGAGCTCGCGTATACGTACCAGAACGAGAAGCTCCTGTCACGGGTCCAGAAACTCGCCGATGAAACCACATCCTCGATTGTCCTGCCCTGCGACGTCGGCAGCGACGCGCAGATCCAGGAAGTCTTCAACGGCCTCGCCCGGCACTGGGATCGCATGGATATCATCGTGCATTCGGTTGCTTACGCCCCGCGCGAAGAACTGAGCGGCTCCTACATAGACGCCGTGACCCGCTCCGGGTTCCTCACCGCGCACGAGATCAGCTCCTACAGCTTCGCCGCCCTGGCCAAGGCCGGACGTCCCTTGATGGCCGGACGGGCAGGCGCCCTGCTCACCCTGTCCTATATCGGCGCGGTGCGTTCCATCCCCCATTACAATGTCATGGGGCTGGCCAAGGCAAGCCTCGAGGCCAACGTGCGCTACCTCGCGCAATCGCTCGGTCCGGAGGGTATCCGGGTAAACGGCATATCCGCCGGACCAATCCGCACCCTGGCCGCCGCCGGAATCAGCGATTTCAGGAAAATGCAGGAATACTACGAGAAATCGACGCCGCTCGGACGCGGGGTGACCATCGAGGAGGTGGGCAATGCTGCGGCGTTCCTGTGCTCCGACCTGGCCTCCGGCATCACCGGCGAAATCACTTATGTGGATGCCGGGTTCAATACGGTTGGCTTCGGCCACGCCTTTGCCTGACCCCTCGCAGTACCCTGGCCTGGACGCTAGAGGCGCTTGCGGTAGATCTTGATTTTCGCCTTCTGCCGCAGGCCGTTCAGATAGTCGGCGATGTAGTCGCTGCCGCGGCGCTGGGCCAGCATGCCGGCCGCCCTGTCCTTGAGTGCTTTCGTCGCCGTGGCCATGCTGCCTGGTTCCACCTTGCTGACTGCGAACACGGCGTAACCTCCATCCCCCAGATCGGCCCCGCCATACACGGGGCGGGTGCCGGCCGGCTTGCCGGCGCCGAACAGCGCCTCGACGAGGGCCGGGGGCAGATCTCCCGCCGTACTGCGCGTGACCGTGACCGGACCGATGACCTGGAGTCCGTCGCGATTCGCGACCGCCGCCAGGGACGCGCCCTGGTTCAGGGACTGGAGCGCCTTAGCCTCCTCCTGCCTGGCCCGGACCAGCGCCGCCTTCATCAGCAGGCTTTGCCGGATCTGGTCGCTTACCGCCACCAGCGGTCGGATAGAGGCCGGCCGATGGCCGACATCGCGGATCGCAAGCAGCATATGGGACCCGAGCCTGATGCCGTGACTGTTATGTCCCTGGGAAAGCACGTCCGGATCAAACGCCGCTGCCACGACTTTCGGATTGGCCGCAATGCCCGCGCCACCCGAGCGCGAAAACCAGCCGCTCTCCTCGACCGTGAGCCCGAAGGCTTTCGCCGCCGGAGCCAGGCTGTCGGACTGCTCGAATATCAGGTTGCGGAACCGCTCGGACTCGCTGTAATACTGGTCGATCGCGTGGCGCTCGCGCCAGTCGGCCGCGACCCGGGCCCGCGCCTTGGCAAAGGGAACGGTCTCTGCCGGCCGGATCGCGGTCAGCTCGATGATGTGGTAGCCGAAACTGGTGCGCACCGGCTCGCTGATATCCCCGGGCTTCTTGAGGCTGAACAGCGCCGTGACGAAGCTCTTTTCGAGCGAACCGGGCGTAACGAACCCGAGATCCCCGCCCTTGGCAGCGGACACGGTATCCGCCGAATATTCCCTCGCCAATTTGCCGAAATTGGCGCCGTGCAGGAGACGCGTGCGGATACTTTGCGCCTCGGCCAGGGCCTTGCGCGCAGCCTGCGGCGAGGCATTCGGAGGAAGTGCTATGAGGATATGACTGGCGCGCCTCTGTTCAGGGGTAGTGTAGCGGGCAATGTTGTTTTCATAGGACTGCCGCAACTGCTGTTCGGTAGGCTTGAGGGTCTTCGCCAGGTTGGCAGCAGAGAGCTCAACGTACTGTACGCGGACCTCCTCCGGGGTTTTGTACCGGCCCAGATGGGCAGCGTAGTAGGCCTTGATCTGCGCGGGAGTGACCGTCGCCTGCGCCATGAACCGTTGCGGCTTGAGCACGGCATAAGACGCTACCCGCTTCTCACCCATCAGCCTGACCAGGTTTGCCAGATCGCCGTCGGTGATAATCGTGCCGGCGACGAGCCCCGATTCCATCTGCTGGCGTATCCGCTCCTCCCGCACGCGCGCCTCAAACTGCTGGACTCCGTATCCGCTGTTCTCCACGAAGCGGCTGTAGAGCCGGGGATCGAATCTGCCGCCGCTGCGGAACTGCGAAGCGTGCCGTATATATTCGGCGAGATCGGTATTGCTGATGCGGTAACCCTGTGACGCCGCCGCGCGATCGAGCAGCATGCGGTCGATGAGGCTGTTGAGCACCTGCTCCTTGAATTTCGTGGATTCGATGACACGCGGGTCGAACTCCCGGCCCATCGCCTGCTCGAGTATTGCCTGCTGGCGCTCCAGAGCGCTGCGGTAGACCGCAACGCTGATGTCCTTTCCATCCACAGTCGCGACGTTGGTCGTACCGGTGTACTCGAAGTACGAACTGACGCCCCACAGCGCAAACGGTATCGTGAGCAGGCCGAGGATGATCCCCGTAATCCAGCCCTGGGTCTTTTCGTGGATGGCCGTAAGCATGTTGTCAGGATCCTGTTGATGCGCGTACGCGCTTCTGCGCTGCACGCCCCGCTCCGACCTGTGTGCGGGTATCAAAGCTGCCGACAAGGAAAAGGGCGAGTGCCACCACTCGCCCTTTGAGCCACTGGCGGAGTGGACGGGACTCGAACCCGCGACCCCCGGCGTGACAGGCCGGTATTCTAACCAACTGAACTACCACTCCAGGTCTTTTGTTCCGCTACAACGTGGTGGGTGCTGAGGGGTTCGAACCCCCGACATTCGCCTTGTAAGGGCGACGCTCTACCAGCTGAGCTAAGCACCCAAAGGTGCGCTAGTTTACGGCATCCTTCAGGCCTTTACCAGCCTTGAACTTGGGGTTCTTCGAAGCGGGAATCCTGATGGATTCACCGGTTTGCGGATTCCGTCCGGTACGCTCGGCGCGGCTGCTCACCGAAAAGGTTCCAAACCCGACAATCGTGACCTGATCACCGCCCTTCAAGGCGCTCGAGATCGAATCGAACACCGCGTCCACTGCCCGCGATGCCGAAGCCTTGTTCAGATCCGTTGCTTCGATGATTTTGTCGACCAGTTCGGCTTTATTCATTTTCCTTTCCCCTAGATGAATGCACCAGATGTCATGGTACGCTGCCGGCGCATCTGCCGCCGCCACACCGACCACCGGCACCAACGCCCCGACGCGTCCACCGCGCATTCTGTGCCGGAGGAATTGTCAGCGTCACGAACGGATCTGTCACGGTGGGTTCCATTCCCCCGGCCACGCATGTCCGCCCTTAATTTTCGGCGCGATTCACAATAACACAACGAAAACCGCCGCGCTATCCTCCCGCCAGGGCGCGCGGGAGAATTGCAGCGCGTCGGCGCAACGGTGCCGACGTGCATCAGTGCGTCGTCACAGCCTTGGCCGCTTCCGATTTGTCGTCGCCAGCTTCCGACGGTGGGCTCGCCTCCGGCTCCTTGAGAGGTTCTGGCGGCCGCTCCAGCGCCGTCTCGAGCACCTGATCAATCCAGCGATACGGACGGATATCGAGGCCTTCCCGAACATTCTTCGGAATATCTGCCAGATCCTTGCGGTTTTCCTCCGGGATCACCACGATCTTGATGCCGCCACGATGCGCGGCAAGCAGCTTCTCCTTGAGCCCCCCGATCGGCAGCACCTCTCCGCGCAACGTGATCTCTCCGGTCATGGCAACGTCCGCCCGTACCGGGATGCGCGTGAGGGCCGACACCATCGCGGTGCACATCGCGATACCCGCGCTCGGTCCGTCCTTCGGCGTGGCACCTTCGGGCACATGGACGTGGAAATCGTGCTTCTGGTAGAAGTCCACCGGAATGCCGAGCGCCGCCGCACGGCTGCGCACCACGCTCATGGCCGCCTGAATCGACTCCTGCATCACATCGCCGAGTTTGCCGGTGATCGTAAGCCTGCCCTTGCCGGGAACGATAATGCTCTCGACGGTCAGCAACTCCCCGCCGACCTCGGTCCACGCCAGTCCAGTGACTTGTCCGACCTGATTGGTCTGCTCGGCCACACCGTAGCGGTAGCGCCGTACCCCCAGGTACTTCTCCAGGTTCTTGGCGGTCACCGTGACCTTGGTGCGTTTCTTCCCCAGCAGCAATTCCTTGGCCACCTTCCGGAAAATCTTGGAAATCTCGCGCTCGAGGCTGCGCACGCCCGCCTCGCGCGTGTAGTAACGCACGATATCCCGTACCGCGCTGTCGGAAATTGAGATCTCCGATTCCTTCAGGCCGTTATTCTTGCGCTGCTTGGAAACGAGATAACGCATCGCAATATTGACCTTCTCGTCCTCGGTATAGCCCGAGAGGCGGATGACCTCCATGCGATCAAGCAGCGGAGCCGGAATGTTCAGGCTGTTGGCGGTGGCGACGAACATGACATCGGACAAATCGTAATCCACCTCGAGATAATGGTCGCCGAAAGCGTGGTTCTGCTCCGGGTCGAGAACCTCCAGCAGCGCGGAAGATGGATCGCCGCGGAAATCCATCGACATCTTGTCCACCTCATCGAGCATGAACAGCGGATTGCGCACCTTTACCTTGGCCATGTTCTGGACGATCTTGCCGGGCAGCGACCCGATATAGGTCCTGCGGTGGCCGCGTATTTCGGCCTCGTCACGCACGCCGCCGAGCGACATGCGCACGAACTTGCGGTTGGTTGCGCGCGCCAGCGAATGGCCGAGCGAGGTCTTGCCTACTCCCGGAGGACCCACCAGGCACAGGATCGGACCCTTCAGCTTGTTGACGCGCTGCTGAACGGCCAGATACTCGAGAATCCGTTCTTTGACTTTCTCGAGACCATAATGATCCGCCTCGAGTATCTTCTCGGCGGCCGCCAGGTCTTTGCGGATCTTGGTGCGCTTTTTCCAGGGCACATTGAGCAGCCAGTCGATATAGTTCCGCACCACGGTGGCTTCTGCCGCCATGGGCGACATCATTTTCAGCTTGTTGAGTTCGGCCTGCGCCTTCTCGCGGGCCTCCTTAGGCATGCCGGCCTTCTCGATCTTCTGGGCCAACTCCTCAGCCTCGTTGGGCGCCTCCTCGAGCTCGCCGAGCTCCTTCTGGATCGCCTTCATCTGTTCGTTCAAATAGTACTCGCGCTGGCTCTTTTCCATCTGGCGCTTGACCCGGCCGCGGATGCGCTTTTCTACTTGAAGGAGGTCGATCTCCGTCTCCATGACGCCGAGAATGTGTTCCAGACGCTCGCGCACACCCTGCATCTCGAGGATCTGCTGCTTCTCCTCGATTTTCAAACTGAGGTGTGCGGCGATGGCATCGGCCAGACGCCCCGGATCGTCGATTCCCGCGAGAGAGGTAAGCAGTTCCGGCGGGATCTTCATGTTGAGCTTGACGTACTGGTCGAACTCGGCGAGCACCGAACGCATGAGCGCCTCGCCTTCCTTGTCCTCCACCGTCTCCGAGGTGAGCATCACCACCTGCGCCGAAAAGAACTCCGTGGTCTCGACGAACTCCTGGACCTTGGCGCGCTGTTCGCCCTCGACCAGCACCTTGACGGTGCCATCCGGCAGCTTGAGCAGCTGCAGAATGCTGGCGATAGTGCCTATCTCGTGGATCTGCTCCGGGGCCGGATCGTCATCCGAAGCGCTTTTCTGCGCGGCAAGCATGATCTGCTTGCCGGATTCCATGGCCTGCTCGAGCGCCTTGATCGACTTCTTGCGGCCGACAAAGAGCGGGATGACCATGTATGGGAACACTACCACGTCCCGTAACGGAAGCACCGGGAGTGTGATCGCCGAACCACCGGCGGCCTGGAGTTTGATTTCCTGCGTCATATATAAACGAAATACCTCAGTTCTGGCGATTCAGGCGCGCCGGCCAGTGCACGATCATGCCGGACCCACCGCTCCTCGCTCGCTGTCAGGCTTGGCGGTCCTGTCCGGCAACTGTAATTGGGATAGTCTGGGGACATTCGCACGCGATTTCAATAGCCGCACCGGAAAACCACTGTAAAAACAGCGGGAAAGCCTGGCACACCGGCGGGCGCCGGCCTGCCAGGCTTGATCAGGTGCGCGTTGATGCGCGCTTGTGATTCTGGTCCTCGCCCTCGGCGTAGATCACCAGCGGCTTTGAACCCTCTCTAATGACGCCTTCCTCGACGACTATCTTCCTGACGTCGTCGACCGAGGGCAGCTCGAACATCGTGTCGAGCAGGGCTGCTTCGAGAATGGACCGCAGGCCGCGTGCGCCGGTCTTGCGCTCCATCGCCCGTCGTGCGACAGCGATGAGCGCGTCGGTCCGCACTTCGAGTTCGACACCCTCGAGCTTCATTAGCTTTTGGTACTGCTTGATCAGCGCGTTCTTGGGCTCGGTCAGTATCCGGATAAGCGCCTGCTCATCGAGTTCATCCAGAATCGCCACAACCGGCAGACGTCCCACGAACTCCGGAATGAGGCCGTACTTGATCAGATCCTCGGGTTCCACGGCTCGCAGCACTTCGCCGGCGCCACGGTTCTCCGATTTGCTCTTGATGTCCGCGCTGAAACCGATTCCACCCTTTTCGGAGCGGTCGCGGATCACCCGCTCCAGGCCAGAAAACGCGCCACCACAGATAAACAGTATGTTGCGCGTATCGACCTGCAGGAATTCCTGCTGCGGATGCTTGCGCCCGCCCTGCGGCGGCACAGAGGCAATGGTTCCCTCGATCAGCTTGAGCAGCGCCTGCTGCACGCCCTCGCCCGACACGTCACGGGTGATCGACGGGTTGTCGGATTTGCGCGAAATCTTGTCGATCTCGTCGATATATACGATTCCCTTCTGTGCCTTTTCGACGTCGTAGTCGCACTTCTGGAGCAGCTTCTGGATGATGTTCTCGACATCCTCGCCCACGTAACCGGCTTCGGTCAGCGTGGTCGCATCAGCGATCGTGAACGGCACGTTCAGCAGGCGGGCCAGCGTCTCGGCCAGCAGGGTCTTCCCCGATCCGGTCGGGCCGATCAGCAGAATGTTGCTTTTCGACAGTTCCACATCCCCGATGTTGCCCTCATGCTCAATGCGCTTGTAGTGGTTGTAGACCGCCACCGACAGCACTTTCTTGGCATTGGGCTGTCCGATCACATACTCGTCCAGAATCTGGCAGATCTCCTTCGGAGTGGGGAACTTGTTTTTCGCCGCCGCGGAGCTGGACTCTTCCTGAACCTCTTCACGTATGATGTCGTTGCACAGTTCGACGCATTCGTCGCAGACAAATACCGAAGGTCCGGCAATAAGCTTTCGCACTTCGTGCTGGCTTTTGCCGCAGAACGAGCAATACAAGAGCTTTTCGCTCTTCCCGTTACCCCGGTCGCTGTGGTTGTCGTCAGCCATCTCAGCCTCGCTATAGCCCTGGAGGGTTACCCACAAAATGCATGCTCACACCGCCAATTGCAAGCCTCACCGCCTGTTTTTGTCCTTATCTTCTATATAGCATAACTCGTTCAGGCGCGCTTTTCGATCACCGAATCGATCAGGCCGTAAGCCATCGCCTCCGAGCCGTCCATGAAGTTGTCGCGCTCGGTATCCTGCTCAATCTTCGCAAGATTTTGCCCGGTATGACCGGCCAGAATGTGATTGAGGCGCTCCCGCACCCGCAGGATTTCGCGAGCATGGATGTCTATGTCGGTAGCCTGTCCTTGAAATCCGCCCAGAGGCTGGTGAATCATCATGCGCGCGTGGGGCAGGCAGAACCGCTTGCCTTTTGCCCCGCCGGCCAGCAGCAGCGCGCCCATGCTGGCCGCCTGGCCGATGCAGACCGTGCTGACATCGGGCTTGATAAACTGCATCGTATCGTAGATCGCCAGGCCGGCATTGACTGCCCCGCCAGGCGAGTTGATGTACAGGTGAATGTCCTTGTCGGGATTTTCCGATTCCAGGAAAAGCAGTTGGGCCACGACCAGATTCGCCATGTGATCCTCAATCGGCCCGACGAGAAACACGAGGCGCTCCTTGAGCATGCGTGAATAGATGTCGTATGCACGCTCGCCGCGGCCGGTAGACTCGATCACCATCGGAACCAGCCCCAGCCCGCGAGTCTCCAGCGCGCCCGGGTTACGGTTAAATTCGTTCATGCTCATGCCTGTCTCCAACTCAAACCTCTACTCGCCGTCGCGCTGACCGACACTCTTGCGCCCCAACAGCTCTCCAAACGTCACCGGACTGTCGGCGACGTCGGCGGTTTCCAGCAGGACGGCAACGACCTGCTCCTCCAAAACCAGGGATTCGATCTGCGAAAGACGATCCGGTTCTGCGTAATGCCACTCGATGAATTCCTGCGGCGATTCGTAGCTGCTGGCCAGATGCTCGACCCGCGCCCGCACCTGCGAGGGATCAGCCACCAGCCCGCGCGACTTGACGATCTCCGCCAGAATAAGGCCAAGCGCCACCCGGCGCCGGGCCTCGTCGGCGTAGCGCGCACGGTCCTGCGGGACACGACTCCGGGAAATGCCCTGCGCCTCAAGATTGTCCGCGGCGAGGGCCATCAGCCGGTCGACTTCGGCCTGCTCCAGGGCGCTCGGGACCGGCAAGTCATTCTGCTGCAGCAGCAGATCGAATACCTGATCACGGACCCGTACCCGAACCTGGTCCCGCAGCTCACGCTCGAGGCTTGCCCGCACCTCTGCCCGCAACGTATCCACGCTCCCGTCCTGGACTCCGAACCCGCGCGCAAACTCGGCGTCGACGGCGGGCAGCACAGGCTCTTCAATCGTGCCGACGCGCACTTCGAAATCCACTTCCTGTCCGGCCAGCGAGGCGTCGCGGTAATCTGCCGGGAACTGCACCGCCACCTTGCGGGTTTCGCCGGGCATCGCTCCGACGAGGCCCGCCTCGAAACCATCCACCAGGGTCCGGTCGCCCAGGATCAGACGGAAACCGCTGGCGTGCCCGCCTTCAAACGGTACGCCGCCCTTGCGTCCCTCGAAGTCGATCACCAGGCGGTCGCCGTTGCGGGCAGCACGCTGAACGGCGGCCCAGGTCACGCGCTGCTTGCGCAGCGATTCAATCGTCTGGTCGATATCTTCTTCAGCAATGCTGCTTGCCGGCCGCTCAACCCGCAAGCCGGCAATGTCCAGCTTGCGCACCTCGGGGTATACCTCGAACACCACCGTGTACTGCAGTGCCTGGCCGCGCTCGATCAGGCGCGATTCCACGGTCGGCCCGCCGGCCGGCTTGAGGCCCTGTCCGACAACGGCCTCGTAGAAACTCGACTGAATCAGGTCCCCGGCAACTTCCTCCATGACCTTGCCCGCATAATGCGCCTCCACGAGCTTCATAGGCGCTTTACCGGGACGGAAACCCGGCAAACGGGACGTTCTCAAAATGCGCTGCAGGCGAGCCGACACTTCACTTTCGAGCCGTTCTGCGGGGAGCGCGACAGTCATCCTCCGACCCAACCCGCCGGTGGCTTCAACAGATACTTGCATCAAGAAACCCTATTCAGGAAACACCATTTGGCCGGCCATGACCGTATCAGGCCGTATCAATTGCATCATACCGTGTAGCAGGCGGGAGGCCAAGGACGGCGGAATCGCCGACAAAGGGGTGGTGCGAATGGGGAGACTCGAACTCCCACGGGTTGCCCCACTGGAACCTAAATCCAGCGCGTCTACCAGTTCCGCCACATTCGCATGCCGGGAGGCGCCAACCCGTTCGGGCCGCCTCCCCTGTCCCGGCGCCGGAAACGGCTGCGCGCGGGAGGACGTTGAGAAGAGGCTCGGTGTTCGCGACACCGAGCCTGGCGGGATGGTGGGCCGTGTAGGACTTGAACCTACGACCTAGAGATTAAGAGTCTCCAGCTCTACCAACTGAGCTAACGGCCCGCAAACTGCCTGACATCGGCGAAACTGGGGTGAGCGATGGGATTCGAACCCACGACAACCGGAATCACAATCCGGGACTCTGACCAGCTGAGCTACGCTCACCGTAAATCTTTGGTCAAGACAGGGGTTCCGGCGTCTCACCCGCCCCTCTTTTTGCGCCTTCCTGACCGGTTCCAGCCGGACAGAAATGGCGCGCCCGACAGGAATCGAACCTGTAACCCCCAGCTTAGAAGGCTGGTGCTCTATCCGGTTGAGCTACGGGCGCGTGCCCGGTCAAAGCAACGGGCGTCACACGCTCAACCCCCGCAATCCCGCGGCCCCTGTCGGCTTACAACATACCACTTTAAAGTATAAATGGTCGGGGTAGAGGGATTTGAACCCCCGACACCCTGCTCCCAAAGCAGGTGCGCTACCAGGCTGCGCTATACCCCGACGACACGCGGTCCGGCTCGGAAAGCATCACGCGACCCCCACCGCACCCGGGCCACCCTCGGTGCGGGCCCCAAACCCCATACCCGAAAGCAAGCCGGTGCCGCGCAAGGGCGCAAAATATACGCGCTGCCACCACCTCGGTCAATGGCAGCACACACGCAGCGAACACGGCGACACGTGCCGCCAAACACCCGCTCGCGGGGCCACGACTCCGAGACTTGGCGCCCCACTGGAGCTCGTGCGATGATGCGCCCCTTTCCCAGGGGGCGCGGAGCCGGGCACAGCATGGGCGCAAACATCATCGACGGCAAGGCGATCGCCGCCTCCCTCCAGGCGGAAATCAGGCAGCAGGTTATCCGGCGGACCGCCGACGGCGGCCGGGCACCGGGACTGGCAGTGATCTTGGTCGGCGAAGATCCGGCATCGCAGGTCTACGTCCGCAGCAAGCGCAGAGCGTGTGCCGATGCCGGAATCCTCTCCTTTTCCCACAACCTTCCCGCATCCACATCGCAGACCGGACTGCTGGAACTCATAGACGATCTCAATCGCGACGCGCGCGTGGACGGAATCCTGGTACAGCTGCCGCTCCCGGCCCATATCGACCCTGAAACCGTTATCGAGCGCATCCTTCCCAACAAGGATGTCGACGGATTTCATCCCTATAACATCGGGAGACTGGCGCTGCGGATGCCGGTACTGCGTCCGTGCACGCCACGCGGCGTGATGACCCTGCTGGCGAGCACCGGTGTCGCGGTCCGCGGACAGCACGCGGTCATAGTCGGTGCATCCAACCTCGTTGGGCGCCCGATGGCCCTGGAGCTGCTGCTGGCCGGATGCACCGTTACCATCTGTCACCGATTCACGCGCGACCTGCCCGAACACGTCGCGGGCGCCGACATTCTGGTTGTGGCGGTCGGCAAGCCGCACCTTATTAAGGGAACCTGGATCAAGCCGGGCACGATCGTCATCGACGTCGGCATTAACCGCAGGGCCGACGGCAGTCTGGTGGGAGACGTGGAATTCGAGGCCGCGCGGGAACGCGCAGGATGGATTACACCAGTCCCTGGCGGGGTGGGACCGATGACGGTCGCCACGCTGTTGCTGAATACACTGGAAGCCGCCGAACAACCGTCCAGCCAGGGTACTGCCGGCTGAGCTGCCGTAACCTGATGACACCAAGCCGTCTGGCTATCCGGCGACTTCGCAGTCGATTCTCTACAGTCTGCTTCCGTTACTTGGCGCTATCGGAACCGTTGTTTGCCGGAGCCTGACCGTTATCGTTGCCACTCGGTGCAGTCGAGGTGCCGCCATTAGCCGGAGCGGCGCTTGTGGCCGGAGCGGGCATGGCACTGGTGGCCGGCGTAGGCATGGCCGGAGCAGTCTGGGTCGCCGGAGCAGCAGGTTCCGAAGCCGGAGCCTCGGGCGCCTTCTTCTGGCATGCGGCGACCGCGAACGCGATAGCAAACAAAACCAGCAACTTTTTCATGAGGGTTCTCCCAAAGAAATTGTAGTCACAATTCAGAAATCGCTATATCGCAACAAGTTAAGGTATGCGAGGCAGTTAGCCGGCGCCGATTATACATGGATCGCACATACTGCCTAGCAGCCCTGGCAAATTGGCGTAGAAATATTTCGCGTGCGCGATTCGCTGCTTATCCTACATTTCGTGGTACAATTTTGCGGTTTGCCCATCAGGGCAACCTGCCCGAAGACCCCTGCCCCATCCCCGACGCAGACGCGCCGGCGCGCGTCCTCTGGCTTGCCGCCATGCACGTCGCGCGGATCGATACACCGGTTCAGTCGGGGAAATAGCGCCCGCCCAGATAGGAGAGCAGCAGCGGTCGCAACCGGTCTTGCACCGCCGCGGGCAGGTGGCGGAAAGACCGCACCGTCCTGCGACAGTCGGGCGCGCCGCAAGTGCAGGGAAACCCCGTGAAATCCTCTTCGTCGATGGCGGTGCTGTAGTCCCAGGTGACTTCTTCGTCCGCCGCGATGTCGCGCAGCGCAAACAAGGTGAGACCGCCGTGGAATCCTGAGTTGGGCCGACAGGAATGATTGATGTAGTCATCTGCCCCTCCGGACGGACCGAGGTACAGAGACTCTCCGATCTGCAGGTGATAATTGTCGAAGTCGACCTCGGAGCGATGCAGCAGGGGTCCGGTGAAAACGATGATGGGATCGCCTGCAGCGATGGGTTCGGATGCGAACGCCCCCTTACCGTGCTGACCGCTCTGTCTGACATAAAGCTTCATGATCACGGCGCTGTACAAGCTTCCTCGGTGTATGTGACACTGTTGGGCGTGGCGTTAGCCTATCCATAAATCCAATGGAAAAATAGATGGCCAACCGCCGAGCGAAAATTTACGGTCTCCTCGCCCTAATCATGTCCGCACTGTGGCCGTGGATTGCCGCGGCGCGACCGGCGGCCGGCGGCGCCCGGCTGTACGACCGCGATTGCGCTGCGTGCCACGGCGAGCGGGGCCGTGGCGGCATTGGACTGCCTCTCTCCCTGCCGTCGTTCCAGGCGGGCGTCGACAATGCCTACCTGCGCCAGACGATACGACGTGGCCGGCCGGGACGTGTCATGCCCGCATTTCCGCAGCTGCGGGAAGCGCAAGTCAACATGCTGGTGCATTATATTGGCCGCTGGTCCGACCATCGGCCGGTAACGCTGGTGGCCGCCGGGATACCCGGCAACGCCGCACGCGGGGCTGCCCTTTTCGCCAGGCACTGCGCCGCATGCCACGGCGCTGGCGGGGCCGGGGCTGCCGGCACCGGAGTCACCCTGTCGCGGCCGCGCAGCCAGCCGATCATGGCGCCGGCGCTCGACAACTCCGGTTTTCTTGCTTCCGCCTCCGACCGCATCATCCGCACGGCTCTCGTGCGCGGGCGCGCGGGAACACCGATGCCCTCCTCCCGGCAAGAGGGGCTGAGCGGACAGGATGTCGATGACCTCGTCGCCTATATCCGCGGTCTCCAGGACCAGGCGCCGGTTGCGACACCGGCACCCAGCGGGGGGCCGGACATCGTCGGCGTGTCGCCGGACGGTGTGGCGGCCACGGTCGCCCGGCTCAAGGAGGCGGTTGAAGCCGCAAACATGCGCCTGATCCGGGTTCAGTATCTGGACCAGGGCTTCGTGCCGGCGGGAAAGGAAAACAAGCAGCAGGTCATCGTCTATTCCTGCGACTTCGGCTTTCTCAACACGGCGCTGCAGGTCGATCCGCGGGTAGGCTTGTTCCTGCCCTGCCGCGTAACCGTGCTGAGACACCACGGCAAGGTCCTCGTCATGGCGGTCAACCCGAAGCGATTGAGCGCGCTATTCAATGACACCGCACTCAACCGGCTGTGCGACCGGATGTACCACAGGTACCGAGACATCATCGAGGAGGCGACCTTCTGAAAATGCGCCGCTACCGCGCAATCTTCGCCGCGCTGCTGCTGGCCGCGCTGTCAATATCCGCGGCGCGGGCCGGCGGCCTGCTGCTGGCCCGCGTCGACCTTCCGTTTCCGGAGGCGATGACACAGCTGCAGGACAGCATCGTGAGCCACGGCTACACAATCTCCCGGGTGCAGCGCGTCGACGCCGGTCTCAGGGCGAACGGCTACACCACTGCCGCTTACGAGGTGGTGTTTTTCGGCAAGCCTGCGGAAATGCGCGCCCTGCCTGCGTTGGATCCCCAGCTCGCAGCCTACCTGCCACTGCAGATCGTGATTTTTTCCGAGCGCGGACACAGCCTCATCCTGGCGGCTGACCCCGCAAAGATCGCGACCTTCTTCCCACAACCCGCCCTGCAGCCGCATTTTGCGGCCTGGTCGCGGGATATACGGGCCATATTCAAGGCGGTTCGGCACAGCGGCCAATAGCGGTACGGCGGGACGGAACCGGAGCGAGAGGACTTCCGAGGCGGGCAGACGGCTGCCTGCGCCGCAGCATCCCCTCCCGGCGCGCGGCGGGTCGCAGCCGGAAAGGTCAGGTTCCGGACCGGAACTTGAAACTGTGTTCGGTAACGCGCTCAGTCTCCCGCAGACGCCGCTTCGCCTCTGACAGGAGAGTCACCACTTCCGAGAGCGCGTAACTGACGATCAAGACGACCAGGGCGGAGAGGACGCCGCCGATGATGAACTGCATCCCGCCGAGAAATGTGGCGTCGCCGAATACGGGCATCAGGCGCTGCATCGGATCAAGGATGGTCGCCACACTCTTTCCAGTGAACCAGACGTACATGCCCCCGCCCAGCGCAGCCAGGCTCACGAACGCCGCAAACACCTCGCCGAAAGTCTTGAGCAGCACCGCCACCAGCGGGAAGGTGCTGAACTCGGAGCCGACGATCTTGGTCGCCTCACGCGCCCGGATGATCAGTGTGTGCACCACGGCGTAAATCGCCAGGATATAGGAAACCAGAAAGAGCACCCCTCCCAGAATCCCGCTCGGGGGCAACCCGAAAATGACCTTGCCAACCTTGAAAAACGTCACCAGGCTCAGGAGCACAACGAAACCGGCAATTGCGCGCAGCGTAATCGCCGCAAGCCTGTTTAGGAACCCCGGCTGATGCAGAAGCTCCAGCACGCGGCGCATGAAGAAATATTTGTCCATGACAGCTACCCCCGGCACCTTGCCCATGGTGGTCGAACCACCCGTTGTTTCCCTTGATTTTATCCCGCCCTCTGGCGGGCAGGTCTTGAAATCCCCCTAAATGGGCAATCGGGCCGACGAACGGCCCACTGCGCCCGCAGCATCCGGTAGCGGTCGCGATGATAACGGCAGTCGCTCGCCGCACAGCGGCTTGGCGTCGCCCTACATCCTCTGCGGAATTCGTGGGACAATACGCGCATGCAACAATACCTCGATCTGATGTCGCAGGTGCTGGCCCACGGACACGCGAAGGGCGACCGAACCGGTACCGGCACCCTCAGCATCTTCGGCTACCAGATGCGGTTCGACCTCGGCGCCGGATTTCCCCTGCTCACCACCAAGAAGGTCCACCTCAAGTCCGTCATCCACGAGCTGCTGTGGTTCCTGAGCGGCGACACGAACGTGCGCTATCTGCGTGCGAACGGCGTCACCATCTGGGACGAGTGGGCCGACACGCAGGGTGATCTCGGGCCGGTTTACGGGCATCAGTGGCGTTCCTGGCCTGCCCCGGACGGTCGCCACATCGACCAGATCGCCTGGATCCTGCGCGAACTCCGCGAGAACCCGGATTCGCGCAGACTGATCGTAAGCGCCTGGAACGTCGCCGACATCGACCGCATGGCCCTGCCTCCCTGCCATACGCTCTTCCAGTTTTACGTGTCCGAAGGGAAACTCTCCTGTCAGCTCTATCAGCGCAGCGCTGACATATTCCTGGGGGTACCCTTCAATATCGCGTCCTACGCACTGCTCACGCTCATGATCGCCCAGGTGAGCGGTTTGGCGCCCGGTGAATTCATCCATACGCTCGGCGACGCCCACCTCTACCGCAACCACCTGGAGCAGGCCAGGCAGCAGCTCTCGCGCGTACCGCGGCCGCTGCCGGTGATGGGCCTCAACCCGGCGGTCCGTTCGCTTTTTGAATTTCGCTACGAGGATTTCGAGTTGCTCAACTACGACCCTCACCCGGCGATCCGGGCGACGGTCGCGGTATGAACTCCACACGGTCACGCATTTCTCTGGTCTGGGCCATGGCCAGCAACCGCGTCATCGGCGCCAACAACGCCCTTCCCTGGCGTCTGCCCGCGGACCTGCGGTATTTCCGGCGCCTCACCCTCGGTCACCATGTGATCATGGGCCGCAGAAACTACGAGTCGCTGGGGCGTCCATTGCCCGGACGCGACAACATAGTCATCACCCGCCAAGCGGACTACCGTGCGCCGGGCTGCGCCGTGGTGGGGTCAGTGGAGGAAGCATTGCGGGTAGCCGCCACAGATCCGGAAATCTTCGTAATCGGCGGCGCCACGCTCTACGCCCAGACGCTGGCGCTGGCGGACCGCCTGTACGCGACCCTAATCGACGCGCAAGTGGCGGGTGATACCCTGTTTCCGGAATTTGATACGCAGGCGTGGATCGAGACCGCGCGCGAACAGCACCTGGCGGACGCCGATAATCCGTTCAACTACTGCTTTGTCACCTGGGAGCGCCCGCTGGCGCCAAGCGATCACGGCGCCGCATCTGGCCGGTGAGCGGTCGGACTTAAAGGCGCGATAGCCGGGCCGCACAAGCGCGCCGGCTGCCGCACCAACCCGCATGGTAATCAAGCGATCTGGGCAGCGAGTTCGCGCGCCTGGTTCTTCTGGCTCTCGTTTCCTTCCGCCATGACCTCATCGAGGATGCTGCGCGCACCCTCGGAATCGCCCATGTCGATGTAGGCCTTGGCAAGGTCCAGCTTGGTCGTGGTTTCGTCCCAGTGGGACTGCCCGTCGACATCGCTTTCGGCCGCACTCTCGAACTCAAGCGCCGGCGCATCCGCGACCGCATCGGCCAGAAACGCCATGCCCTCGTCCGCGTGCGGTACCTCGGCCTCCAGGGCCGTGGCCCCGAAATCAAGCGTCGGCTCGTTATCCGAAAGTGTCGGCGTATCGAGCTTGATCTCGCCTACATCGCCGACGGTCGGCGCGTCGTCGAGCGTGAAATCGAGCCCGAAACCGTCGTCAGCGTGCGAAACCGGGGCAACAGTCGGCGGTTCGCTGGCATCGGATGCCGGCGCACTGGCGGCCGCCATTGTCGAAAGGTCCAGATCGAAGCTGATTCCGTCGGCTGGCTCTGGCGCAGGTACCGATGCGGTGTCGGCAGTGGCCGGATGACTGTCCGCAACCGCCGGTTCCGGGATGAAATCGATTCCGCCCATTTCGGGGGCCGCTTCGACCACCGGTTCCGGCTGCGCTTCGGCTTCGGGCGCGGAACCTGAGGCAAGCGGAACAAACGGGCCAGTATCTTCGCCCACGCCCCTGAGCGTCTCCATTTCTCCGGTCGCGGCAACCGGCTCGCGCCCCGGCGCATCGCCGCCTCGGAACATGGGATTGTTGGGGCTGATCTTGCGGCCCATTTCTTCCACCTTTTCCCAGACGCGACCGCCCTTCCCTTCGATCTGCGCGTACAGCTCCTCGGCAAGCGTTTCAAAAGCGACGATGTCATTGCGCTGCAGGTAGATTTCGAGCAGCTTCTGTTTGAGCTCCTGACGCTGCGGATCCTTGACGACCGCCTCCTTCAGGATCTCTTCTGCCTGCTCGTCCCGTCCATAGGCGAGATAGACCTCAGCCTCGGCGATCGGATCCACCTCATCGGTGTGGATGTTGCCCATGC
>JAJYEK010000274.1 GCA_021785795.1 Pseudomonadota bacterium | reverse complement strand
CGCATGCAGCGCGCCGCGCCGTCACCGCTTTCCTGCGGACTGGTCATATGATACGCGTCGCCGCTCATACCGAAGCCGCAAAGCTCGGCATAGATGCGTGCCCCGCGCCTGCGTGCGAATTCCAGTTCCTCCAGAACGACGACGCCCGCGCCCTCACCCAGCACGAACCCGTCCCGGTCCCGGTCCCATGGCCGGCTTGCGGTGGCCGGATCGTCATTGCGCGTGCTGAGCGCACGCGCGTTGCCGAAACCGGCCATGCCGGTGGGTGTAACGGTCGCCTCGGCGCCGCCGGCCACCATCACGTCCGCGTCGCCGTACTCGATGATGCGTCCGGCATCGCCAATCGCGTGGGTTGCGGTCGCACACGCCGTAACCATCGCCAGATTCGGTCCGCGCATGCCGAAGAGTATCGACAGATTTCCCGATATCATGTTGATGATCGTCATCGGGATGTAGAACGGCGAAATGCGTCTGTGGCCCTTTTCCAGCATCGTGCGCGTTCCGCTCTCGATGCTGTGCAGACCGCCGATGCCGGCCCCGATATGCACGCCGATGCGTTCGGCATTGCCTTCGTTGACCTCGAGCCCCGCATCCTTGATTGCCTCGATGCCCGCCGCCATGCCGAATTGCATGAACCGGTCCATCTTGCGTGCGTCCTTCTCGGTCAGGAACTTCGCGGGATCGAAGTTCCGCACCTCGCCGGCGATGGTCGACGGAAAGCCGGTGGCATCGAACTGGGTGATCGTGCCTATTCCGTTCCTGCCGGTCGTGACGCCCAGCCAGTTCTCCTCGACACCGATACCGAGAGGAGAGACTATTCCCAACCCGGTAATGACAACGCGACGCTTGCTCAATCGGACATCCTCTCGCTCTTTACAAGGCTACGGCACGGCAAGCAAAACCAAAAGGGCCGCCCCACGCACCGTGGCAGGCGGCCCCTTGTGCATAGATCGTTGCTTACTTCAGGTGCGCGTTGATGTAGTCGATCGCCTGCTTGACCGTGGTAATTTTCTCAGCCTCTTCGTCCGGAATTTCGCAATCGAATTCCTCTTCAAGGGCCATCACCAGCTCAACCGTGTCGAGAGAGTCCGCGCCCAGGTCATCAACGAAAGAAGACTCCTTGGTGACTTCATTTTCGTTGACTCCCAGCTGCTCCACGACGATTTTCATGACGCGTTCATCTACACTGCTCATGGCTACGGTATCCTCCAGGAAATTGCCAAAATTCACGCTTGCCGGCCTCACGAGGCCGCATAGTTAACACGATAAGTCCGGCCAAGTCCACCAGCCGCCGACGGTCCCGGCGCCGTCAATTCATGAACATGCCTCCGTTGACATGCAGCGTCAGGCCGGTGATGTAGGCGGCGGCGCCCGACGCCAGAAAAGCTACGGCATGGGCCACGTCCGCCGCACTTCCCAGCCTGCCCAGCGGAATCTGTCCAGTCAGGGCGGTGCGCTGTCCGTCCGAAAGGCTGCGGGTCATGTCGGTCTCGATGAACCCCGGGGCTACCGCGTTCACCGTGATGTTGCGCGATCCGATCTCACGCGCCAGCGCATGCGTGAATCCCACGATACCGGCCTTGGCGGCTGCATAGTTGCTTTGGCCGGCATTGCCCGTGTAGCCCACTACCGATGTGATGCTTATGATCCGGCCCTTGCGTGCCCTGGTCATCGACCGCAGGCAGGCCTTCGACATGCGAAACACGGACTTCAGGTTCGTATCCAGGATCGCGTCCCATTCCTCGTCTTTCATGCGCAACAGAAGATTGTCGCGGGTAATGCCGGCGTTGTTGACCAGAATGCTCGGTGCGCCCCAGGACTTTTGCACCTGTTCGAGTCCGCTGTCAATGGACGCCTGATCGGTGACATTCAGCACCAAACCCGTGCCGCGAATACCATTCTCCTGCAATAACTTGTGTACTTTTCCGGAACCTTCTTCTGACGTGGCGGTTCCGATCACCGTGGCACCCTGTCGACCCAGTTCGAGCGCAATCGCGGCACCGATCCCGCGGCTTGCTCCGGTCACCAGGGCCACCTCCGTTTCCAGCGACATAGCCACCCCCTCCTTCCCGCTCATTCCAGCCCCACGGCTGCAAGCGCCTGCTGCAGCGTGTCGGGGTCGTACACCGGCAGCGTCTGGACATCCTTGACGATGCGCCTGTTCAGTCCCGAAAGCACCTTGCCGGGGCCGCATTCTACCAGCTTGTCTATTCCGTCAGCCGCCATTCTGAGCACGGTCTCCGCCCACCGCACCGGCGATTCGATCTGCTGCACCAGCGCCGACCGGATCCCTGCCGCACTGGTCTCCATGCGCACATGGAAATTATGGATGACGGGCACGCGCGGGTGATGGATTTCGACCCCCTCGAGCCGCTCGCCCATGCGTAGTGCCGCCGGATGCATCAGAGCGCAATGCGACGGCACACTCACTGGCAGGACCACGGCGCGCTTCGCCCCGGCCGCGCTGGCCTGTTCCACCGCGCGCCTGACCGCGCCAGCCGTCCCGGCCACAACCACCTGTCCGGGCGAGTTGTAGTTGACGGGCGCCAGCACCTCGCCCTGGGCCGCACGCTCGCACAAAGCGGCGACGCCCGCATCATCCAGCCCCAGTATGGCGGCCATCCCCCCCATGCCGGCAGGTACGGCCTGCTGCATGAAGCGCGCACGGTCGGCCACGAGCCGCACCGCATCCGGAAAGCCCATCGCCTCGGCGCACACAAGCGCGGTGTATTCTCCCAGGCTGTGGCCGGCCATGACTGCCGGCACCGGACCGCCGCGGCCTACCCATACCCGCCAGACGGCGACGCCGGCGGCGAGCATGGCCGGCTGGGTAAACTCGGTCTGGTTCAGCTGCTCTTCGGGCCCGCTGCTGGCGAGTGCCCACAGGTCGTAGCCGAGCACCCGCGATGCCTCGCCGAATGTCTCCCTTACTTCGGGGCAGGTTTCGGCCAGCGCTGATAGCATACCGACCGACTGGGAACCTTGCCCGGGAAATACGAGCGCAAGTTTATCGTTTGGATTCATCGAATTATATACTATATCTCCAATCTGGATTAGGTTTTCGATTTCGTCGGAAAGCACCGGCAGCCACCTGCAAGAGGATCTCCGCCCGGCGGCGCCGGCGCGGCTATCAGTACTTGAGCAGCACGGAGCCCCAGGTGAAGCCGCCGCCGAATGCCTCCATGAGAAGAACGTCTCCTCGGCGGATGCGGCCGTCGCGCACTGCCTCATCGAGCGCCAGCGGAATAGACGCCGCGGAGGTGTTGCCGTGCCGGTCGACTGTCACGACCACCTGTTTCATGGGCATCCCGAGTTTTTTGGCC
>JAJYEK010000073.1 GCA_021785795.1 Pseudomonadota bacterium | reverse complement strand
GGATCGATCCGGACTTGCAGCGCGGACGCACCTGCTACAACCATCTCGCCGGGCGGCTGGGGGTGGCGGTCTGCGATGCGCTGGTCCGCGCCGGCCGCGTGGCGATCGACGGAGAAGTCGCACACGTCACGCCGGAGGGCCTCAACTTTCTGCAGACCTGGGGGATTCCTGTGGCAGGGATGCGCAAACACCCCTATTGCCGCACCTGCATTGACTGGAGTGAGCGCCGGCATCATCTGGCCGGTGCCGTGGGCATCGCGATTCACAGGCGCTGCCTTGAGTTGCAATGGATCGAGCACCATCTCGACAGCCGCGCGGTGCGCGTCACGCGTGCCGGGAGGCAGGGCTTCGAAAGAGCCTTCGGAATCGTGGGAGCAGGGTTATAAGGAGCGCAGCGGGAAAACGAACATCCGGATCCGGAAACCGGGTCACCTGCCCATTCCGGTCACGGTGTCGGGGTCCCTGCGCCCTGCCGGTGGCACCACCCCGTCCATGCCGACCGATCGGGCAGACGCGTGGGTCATTGTGATTGCCCGACGGAGTGAAATATCCCTGGCGCAACGCCTAGAGCAAGAACGAGGATAAACAATGCACAAGGGAAGCTGCTTATGTGGTGCCGTGAAGTACGAAGTGCGCGGCGATCTCGGGCCGATCGTGCTTTGCCATTGTTCGCGCTGCCGCAAGGCCAATGGTTCGGCGTTCGCCTCCAACGCCCCGGTGGCCAGAAAAGATCTGGTGGTCGTGGACGGTGCCGAGTCTCTCAAAAGCTTCCGCACCGCTGCCGGCGTGCACCGGATGTTCTGTCAAAACTGTGGCTCGCCCATCTTCAGCTGGCGGGAAAGCCATCCGGAAATGGCCCGTATACGAATCGGTACGCTCGATACGCCGGTTCCCGGAAAGCCAACGGCCCACATTTTTGTGGGTTCGAAAGCCGAGTGGGATCAAATCTGTGACGACTTGCCCCAGCATGAGGGGATGCCGTAAGGGGGGCAGCCAGGCCGAACTTTCCCTGAACGCCGAGTGCAAATGTGCAGCCGCACGGATTCGCAATGCACGCTCGTGTACGCTGCCGCGGGTCCGCGCCAGCGTAACCGGAGATGAGCCCCAAGGCGCACCCGCCACTTCCGCCTTCCCGTCCTACGCATTCCAATTCCATTACGCGCCACATAATTGGCGCAATCCGGTGTATCGCGCCACCACGAGGTCCGAATGCCGAAAAAGATCCCGCAAAACGAGATCGACCTTATTTTGTAGGCAGTTTCTCGATTTCCCGGGGGCTCTGTCGAGGATATCAGCGGAGTGCTGGATAAGCTGAATATACAGTACGCCGGCCGTCTGCACCGGGAACATGCCACCAAATCCAATGTCCGGATCTACGACCATGTAGATACTGGACACCCGGTCCTGATGCGAATGTGGCAACGGCGCCAGCGTGGATACCGAGCGATGGGCACGACATCGGCGAATCTGTGACGCTGGCGCCCGAGTAGCGTCAGCCACCCCAGGCAGAATCGGTCCACGGGCGATCATGCCGGGGCCCGGGGTCGATAACAGCTCATGACCCGAAGCGGCTGCTTGAAGGAGAAGAGTCTCCGCGACACCCGATTTGATGCCGCCGGGGCCGAGCAGCCTGGCGATCATGGTCAGGGCATGGACCCGGAGAATCAGCAGCGATCTCTTCGCGTCGATGCTACCGATCGATTGCGATTAGACAAGTCTGTGAAGCCGTTACGGATTATGATTCGCGATCGAAATTTCGCCACCGACAGCCTCAATGACCAACTAACTCCGCTGTCTGGAGTTTGCTTTATTCAGCTTCCCCAGTCTTTCGGAAAGGTTTGCAGGGGAAACGAAAACGAATGCTCTCCCGACGCGCGATTTTTCCAGTAACCGAAGTTCGGCAAGTTCCAGCAGATCAGTGCGCGCAGTGTCGTACGTCACATCGTGCGATTTCCGATGGCCTTCAACGCGGTAATTGGCGTTTGGCCGGCGCAGCGCATGCCCAAGTAGCGCGATCTGACGGTGGTTGAGCCTGGTCCTCAGGGTTGGCGATTTTCTGATCATTTCTTCGATTTCGTGTACCTCGTCGATCTTTCGGGCGAGGTATTCATGCAGGTCACCGATCGCACGGACGATCGTTTTAAGCTGGTGCACAATGAAGTACGTTATGTCGCCTCCGTCAGTCTCGGTATAGAGATACGCGCGCGCGTAATCCGCCGGCGCTGCTTTGAGTATGCGCGAAATCGAGAGATATTCGGTCAACCAGTATCCCTGGTTGAGCATTGACCAGTAGAACAGGGTGCGCGCCGTCCGGCCGTTGCCATCCGTGAACGGATGGTCGTAACCGAGCATGAAATGCAGGATGATCGCTCGGATTGCCGGATGCATGAAGGGCTCAGTATTCTTGTCGTTGGCGAAACGGCAAAGTCGCTTTATCCGCTCCCCGAGTTCCGCAGCAGCCGGTGGTGTATGAAGCGCCTCGCTATCACGGACATCGACGACGTGGACGTCATCCTCATCGCGGCGCAGCCGACCTGCGGCGGAAGGATCGTCGAGGGTGTCGACGACGAGCATGCCGTGTAGTTCGAAGATGATCGATGGCGTCATTTCCTCCGCGGCGAATTGGCGAATGAACTGCATCGCCTGATAGTTATTGAAGATCATTTGTTCGCTACGTGTCCGTGGCTTTCTGCCTTCGCGGAGCATTTCCTTCGCGACGCGACGCGTAGTGGACGCGCCCTCCAGTTGGCTGGAGGTGATCGCTTCCTCGATGAGCGAGCTAATTAGATAAGAGTCCCTCGTCTGCGGATTGCTGATCTGCTCCGTGCCGGGAACCTGTCCACTGGCAGCGCGATCCAGCTGGTGGAGCAGGCCGAGTACGACATCTGGCATTGTGTAGGAAAAGGGGCGGCCATGCTTGTCCTTAAAGAGCAATGGTCGGGACAGGGCGATCCGCGCCGATTTGGCAGCGAACCACCACTCCTCCGTCGAGAGATTTTCGGGCGGTGTGAGATGACGCAGTTTGTCCCAGTGCAGGTACTCGCCGCGGGGCGCGGGACCTACCCCGCTTCCTACGAGATCAAGGAACCGCTCGGGGCCTTTTGCGCTGCGCGAGAGTTTGTTGAGCAGATCATCCATCTTGGGCGGTGTCAGTGGAATCTTCATTAGGGCGGCCCTTATTCAGGACAACGGAGGCTGTCGTGCGTATCTACCGAATTTATATATATTGGTAGTTAATTGGTAGTCTAGCGAACAATCGGGTAATTACCAATATGGTAAATATTGGTAGAAAATTGGTAATTGTTTGCCCCGCAAAACGGGGGGCACTGTGACAGCCAGATCGGCAGCGGCGCCCTGCCGCTCGAGCGGTTGCCGAGCCGGGCGCTGGCCCTCACTCCGGCGCGACGCAGGCGCGGCCAGGGCACTGCGCTCAAGCGTCTGGCGGAAGCCTTCCGTGCTCTGCCGGTGCCGGTCGTAGGCGCGGTGAGTGAAGGGGCGCTGAGGTTCGACCTGCGTTGTCTGGAAGACGAACGCGAATTCGTCGCGCAGCTGGGGCAGCTGCGTGTACGCGGCGGGCTGGCGTCATGATCATAGGGACGGCCGGTCACGTCGACCACGGCAAGACGGCGCTCATCAAGGCGCTCACCGGCGTGGATGCCGACCGCCTCAAGGAGGAAAAGGCGCGTGGCATCAGGATCGACCTCGGTTTTGCGTATTGTGCATTGCCGGATGGCGGGGTGCTTGGCTTCGTCGATGTCCCCGGACACGAGCGTTTCGTGCACAACATGCTCGCCGGAGCGACCGGTATCGATTGCGTGCTGCTGCTGGTGGCCGCTGACGACGGCGTAATGCCGCAGACCCGGGAGCATCTCGAAATCATCGATCTCCTCGGAATCTCCAGCGGCGTGGTTGCGATCAGCAAGATCGATCGCGTCGATGCCGCGCGCGTGGCGCAGGTCGAGCGCGATGTCCGCATGCTGCTCGGCCACACGCGCCTCTCGGGAAGCCCGGTTTTCGCGCTGGCCAGCGTGACCGGAGATGGCATTGAGCCGCTGCGCAGGCACCTGGCGCACCGTGCGTTGCAATCCGCCGTGCGGCGCACCGACGCCTATTTCAGGCTGGCCGTCGACCGGTCGTTCACGCTTGCCGGCGTCGGCACTGTCGTCACCGGTACGGTGTTCGCAGGTCGCGTGCGGGTGGGGGACCGGCTGCTGGTATCGCCGTCCGGGGTAGAGGTTAGGGTGCGCGCCCTGCATGCGCAGAACCGCGAGTCTGAAACCGGTGAGGCCGGTCAGCGCTGCGCGCTCAACCTGACAGGAATCGAAAAAAAAGGATGTCGTACGCGGCGACTGGTTGGTCGCTGCGCCACTGCACCGGCCGTGCCAGCGCTTTGATGCCCGCATCCAGGTTGCGCACTCGGCTGGCAGATCGCTGAGGCATTGGGCTGGCGTGCATGTGCATCTGGGTGCCGCGGACGTCGCGGCGAGCGTATCGGTGATCGGCGGGGCGAGTCTGGGGCCGGGCCGCGACGGGCTCGTGCGGATCGTGCTCGCAAGGCCGGCCGGCGTACTGCACGGGGACCGTTTCATTCTGCGGGATCAGTCGGCGCGCGCCACGTTGGCCGGCGGGGTGGTGGTGCAGCCGTTTGCGCCGGCGCACCGGGTGCGCACGCCGCAGCGCCTCGCGTTGCTTGGCGCGCTGGAACGCGATCCACCGCGCGCAGCCCTGGCCTCGCTTCTCGACATATCGACGTGCGGGGTGGATCTCGATGCGTTTGCCTGTGCCCGCAACCTGTTGCCCGATGCGATGCAGTCGATGCTGGACGACCTGGCGGTGACCACGGTTCCGACGGCTGCTAGCGGACCTGTCGGCTTCGCGCCGGCGCGCTGGGCCGCGTTGAAACAGGCGGTGCTGGAGCAGGTGGCCGCCGAGCACCGCAGTGCTCCGGAACTGCTCGGCATCCAGGCCCGGCCGCTGCGCCGCAGGGTAGACGCGCAGCTCCACTGGGAGGTCTTTCTGGCCCTCGTTGAAGCGCTGTGTTCGGAGAAGCGCCTGGCGCGGCGCGGGCCTTGGCTGCACCTGCCCGGACACCGCATCCTGCTGACGGCTTCAGACGAGAAGTTGTGGCGCGCGGCCGTGCCGCTTATTCGCGCAACGCTTTTTCAGCCACCATGGGTGCGCGACCTGGCAGGGGTGCTTGGGGTGCCGGAGGTCCGGGTGCGGGCGCTGATGCAGCGTGTGGCCGTGCTGGGTGACGTCTACGAAGTGGTGCACGATCGATTTTTCCTGCGCGAAGCGCTATCGCGCATCATCGCGATCGCCGCGCAGATCGCAGCTGAGAGCGGGGTGGTGCGGGCCGCAGACCTGCGTGACCGGATCGGAACCGGGCGCCGGCTCGCCATCCAGATTCTCGAGTACCTGGACAGGACTGGTACCGCGCGTCGCGTCGGTGACGCACATCGCCTGCGCATTACGGAGCTGCTGGTCGACGGGCCGGCGGTGCGCAGCGGGGATCGGCCGGGCGTGCCGGGATCACTGGACAATGGAAGAGATACGCACCCCGGTGGGGCGACTTGACTTCAAATCAGGTAGGGACCGTCAGTCGGCCCCTGGTGGGTTCGACTCCCGCTCTCTTCCGCCATCTTTCGAAATCAATGCGTTACCCGCGTTGTTCCTGGATTCCCTGCCTGCGTTTCCGAGCGTTCCATCTCGGCAGGCCGGGCGTCAGCGGTTTTGAGTGACAGATGTCCATGCGGGCGCCCCGTTACGGCGCGGGCAGCCGATTGAGCGTCGCCCCCCTGTGGGTCCACCCATGCAGGGCAGCGACGGCGAAGATTCTGATGACAAGACCACACTGAATCTAAACCGGATCGCGGTTCAGCGGTCCGGGTCTGCACAGTCAGGTTACAGCCGCGCGGCGCCGCGTACGACGGAGCTGTCGCCATGGGCGTTCGGCAGGATCGGGGTCCGCTGTCTGTCATTGAAGACATGCGTCTGGCGACCCGCGCGCGTCCTTCGTCATAAAGGCCGGCAATATTGGACAGCCCGCCGCCCGGGATTATTGCGTCGCGATCAGGAATCCTGAACGCCACACGGGGGAAAGTCTCCTGGGCGAAGCGCCGAGAGCAAGAACGAGGTTAAACAATGCACACGGAAAGCTGCTTATGTGGTGCCGTGAAGTACGAAGTGCGCGGCGCGAAAAAGTGCAATTGATAATTCGCCACCCACATGGTCAACGCGCCGGCTTTGGTCATCGGATTGGGCGGTCCAAATTCCAGTTCCGGGCAATGCAGCCGATTACAGACAGGCGATGACTCTTTATTGGATGTTATTCATTGCACGGATTTCCCATGCCATGTCGCGTTCGCATAGCGGGCAGGCGTGACGCCCATGATCTGCCGAAAATGGCGCGTGAAGTGACTCTGGTCAGCAAAGCCGACGGACAAGGCGACACTCGACAGTGGGAGTCCGGTCTGGAGCAGCGCGCGGCCACGTTCGATTCTCAGGCGGATCTGGTACGCATGCGGTGGGATGCCGGTCTGCTTCACAAACGTGCGTAGCAGGTGGAAGCGGCTCAGCCCCGTGACGGCACATAGCTCATCGAGCGTGACCGGCACATCGAAGTGCGCGCGCAGATATTCTTTCGCCCGGGCGACGGCACGATGTGTCCCGTGGGTCGACAGGGATGGCAGTCTGCTTTCGACATAATGCGTGAGAAGAAGCCGCGCGCAGGCCGCCAGGCGCGACTGTTGCTCCAGAACGGTCGCATCGCGTCCGATGGCCGCGTAAAGTCCCTGGCACGCCTGAAAAAACTCCGGATTGCTGTCCTGGGACATCCGAAGATGCGGGATTTCCGGGAGCGCGAGTTCGCTGGAGAACTTCTCCATGACTTCAGGTGTGAGAAACAGAACCTGGAAGTCGGAAGGTTTGTGGACGCGGTAGGTGAAGTGCGTTTCCCCGGGTTCCATGAGCATGAAAGCCCTGTCTTCCAGGAAATTTGATCTGCGGCGATACCGCCAGTCGGCTGCCGCCGTATTGCAGGTACAGATCGCGTAGCGCTCGTGGAATATGCGCCAGTGATGGCTATTCTGTCGCGCGAACAATATCTCGACGCCGGGCAATGCGCGGGGACGGGCATACGTGACGGTGCCGTCGTCTTGCGATCTGGCCATGCAGCTCCCCCAGTATTTATTTATTTTTGTGAAGAATCACTCCGCTTTTGAATTATAGCATCGTGCGTATTGGCCGGGTGTCACCCCCGTCACCCGTTTGAAGTGGCGCGTGAAGTGGCTCTGGTCGCAGAAACCGAGCTCACTGGCCACCAATGCCGCCGATACTCCTCTTCGCAGCTGCGTGCGCGCCCGCTCGATCTTTAGCTGAAGCTGATAGGCATGCGGTGGCAGCCCGAATCGGCGCTGAAAGGTACGAAGAAGCCGAAACCGTCCCAGCCCCGCTACAGCCGTCAGTTCGTCGAGACTGACCGGATCATAAAGATGGTCGCGCAGATAGTCCCGTGCGCGCGTGAGGGTGGACGGCTGATCCTTCCCATAGGCGGGTCGGGGTGGCCGCTCCGCATGGGCGAGCAAGTTCCGCAACACGACTGCCTGCATGGTCTGGAGTTCGAGCAGGGTATTATCGCCTTGCGCGACAGCCTCCCCGAGCCGCAACACGGCGTTGGTCAAGGCAGGATCATCGGTTTGCGCGTGTGCCAGATGGACGACGCCAAGCGTACCGAACTCAGCCGCTGCCTCCTCCACTGCAGAAACCGGGATCACCGCAACCTTGAACGCGGTTTCCTGTGGAACGGACAGCGTGCGGTGCAGTTCTCCAGGCTCAAGCAGCATCATGCCCGGTCCGGATCGGGCATGGGTGCGTCCCCGATAGCGCCAATAATGGTTCCACCGAAGGCAGGCGCAGAGATCGTAGGTTTCGTGGTAGACCGTCCACAGGTGGCGGGAGCGGTGGGCGATCAGGTACTCCCACCCGCCCAGCTGGGGTCGCCGCAGCCAAGCAACCTGCTCAAAAGGGTCATCGAGGCTCATCTTTTCCTCCCCTTATCCTGCTTGTTTAGTCTTTAAAGAAAGATTCTTCTCAGGACCCTCCCGCGTTCAAGCACC
The DNA here is from genome assembly GCA_021785795.1 of Pseudomonadota bacterium. Next base: position 8,335 of record JAJYEK010000073.1, on the reverse strand, counting down.
GCATCGCGCGCAGCAAAACCAGCCAGACATCGATGAACGGCGGGTGAATTGACAGCAATTTCATTCTATACGGACTCCATCGCGCCCGCTAATGTCCCCGATGTGCCCAAAGGAAATGGCGTTTTCCGTGCGAGGCGCAGACCCTGTGCCTAGCCACGCTCTGCGGTCCGCCGGAAAATCCTGATGGCGTGGAATGCAATGTATGAAATCAACAACCTGACGGGAGACCACAACCAATGAACAACAAACGTATCGGTATTCTGGCGAGCAGCCTCGTCGCACTCGGCTTCCTGGCCGGCTTCGCGCCCGGCGCATCCGCCGCACTGAGCGGAAGCTGCGGAATGGTGGTATCACTGCCTCATAACTACGTGCTTGGCAGCATGTCGGGAACCATGAACACGAGCAACGGCAATTATAATGGCAACTTCCAGCTGGCCACCCCCGGATCGACAAAAGGGGTGAACGTGCTGGCGGTGCTCGATTTCAACACCAGTACCATCAGCTTCAACGTCACGCAGGTCACCATCGGCAATCCCAACTCCTACGGAACATCGGAGACCTCAACCTCGTTTACGACCGTGGCGGGACCGCTGCCGAATTCGTACACGATCACCTTCACGCCGCCGTCGTCCACCGCGATCAATCTCAACCTTCTGCCCGTGAATTCAGGCAACACGATACTGGTTCAGGGAACTGCCTCCGGCGCCTCTGCGCTGGTGGGCGTCTGCCAGGCACTCTAGGCAGGACATCCGAGGCATCCGGCAGGGGGAAACAACGTCATGAAACGCATTAAAAAGCTGCTGTGGGGTCCGATGCTGGGCCTGTTCCTGGCGCTCGCCGCGTGTGGGGGCGGGGGCGGGGGCGGGTCCACCCCGTCGTCGTCTTCATCATCCAGTGGTTCCAGTCCGACCGCCGCGGCCAATAATGGCACCGCAGCCACCGTTGGGGTGGCAACGGTGGTGGTGGGATCTCAGTAATCGGTGTCCGGCTCCACGGGTCAGGGGCTCCCTGGCCCGGGGAAGCCGGATCTGCTTCTCTCCACCGGGCCCGCTGCAGCGGTACGCGCCAGGCTCGACAGGCCGGGCTGGCGTTGCATCTGCCGGACAGCCGTCACCGGTACTTCACGTATCCGGAAATTCCGGATAGTTCAGAAAGAAGGCAAACGCGAGGTTACCCGCGACATCGCGCATTACACCCTGGACGTGATTTTCCCGGTGGGCTACCGCATCAAGTCCGCGCAGGGAACCCGCTTTCGCCAATGGGCGAGCGCTCGCCTGAAAGAACATCTGGTGGGCGGCTACACGTTGAACGAAGAGCGGCTGCGAGGGAAACTGGAACATATCCGTCAACTGGAACGCACACTGACCCGGTTTCAGCAGAACCTCATCGATCAGGCAGGCCTGGACGAAGCACGCGGATACCAGGAATTATGAGTGTCCCAGGAAACTCACGGCTTAACGCAGCGGCATTCACGTAACGATCGCGTGATACGAAACGCGACGGTTGTACAGTTCCGGTAGACAGCCGCCGCCAGCCTTGTCGGTCAGGAAATATCCGCTCTTCCTGCCCAGCTACCCGGCACAGCAGGACAACTGCGTTATGTCCTTGCTGAAAGTCTGTGCTGCAAGCTTCAAGCCTTCGACCATTGTCAGGTACGGAAACAGCTGGTCGGCGAGTTCCTGCACCGTCATGCGCTGATGGATCGCCAGTGTCGCCGTCTGTATCAGTTCACCGGCTTCCGGGGCGACTGACTGTACCCCGATCAGCCGGCCCGATCCCGCCTCAGCGACCAGCTTGATGAAGCCCTGCGTGTCAAAATTGGCAAGCGCGCGTGGCACGTTATCGAGCGTCAGGGTGCGACTTTCGGTCTGCAAACCCTGCCGCTGTGCATCGGTCTCGCTCAGGCCCACGGTGGCGACCTGCGGATCGGTGAACACCACGGCGGGCATGGCGGTCAGGTCCAGGGTCGCATCGCCGCCAGTCATATTGATCGCAGCACGGGTGCCGGCTGCTGCCGCGACATAGACGAACTGCGGCTGGTCGGTGCAGTCGCCGGCCGCGTAGATGTGCGTGGCGCTGGTGCGCATGCCCTGGTCGACCACGATGGCTCCGTGCTCGTTTACCTGCACGCCCACCGCGTCTAAGGCAAGCGCGCGTGTATTCGGCAGGCGGCCGGTGGCCACCAGCAGCTTGTCGGCGCGAATATCGCCTTGGGCAGTAGTGAGCAGAAATTCGCCGTCCCGATAGGCCACGTGGCTCGCCTGGGTATGTTCCAGTACCGCGATGCCCTCTGCACGAAAAGCCGCCGCAATCGCCTTGCCGATGTCCGGATCCTCACGACGGAGGATCGTGCTGCGTGCCAGAAGCGTGACTTTGCTGCCCAGGCGGGCATAGGCCTGCGCCAGCTCTACGGCCACCGCCGACGCGCCGATCACGGCCAGGCGCTCAGGAATGGTCTCGCTTACCAGCGCTTCGGTGGAAGTCCAGTAGGGCGTGTCCCCGAGCCCGGGAATGGGGGGGATGGCCGCGCTCGCACCGCTGGCGACGATACAGCGGTCGAACGGCAGCGTGTGTTCGCCGCCGTCATGCAGTCGTACCATCAGGCTGTGGCCATCCCGGAAACGAGCCTCACCGCGCAGTACCGTGATGGCCGGGTTGCTCTGCAGTATGCGTTCATACTTGGCATGGCGCAGTTCATCGACGCGTCCCTGTTGCTGTGCCAGCAACCGGTCGCGCAGGATCCTGGGTGGCAAGGGAGGCATGCCGGCGTCGAAGGGACTTGTCCTGCGCAGATGCGCGATGTGGGCGGCGCGTATCAGGATCTTGGAGGGAATGCAGCCGAAGTTCACGCAGGTGCCGCCCAGGGTGCTGCGCTCAATCAGTGTTACCCGCGCGCCGCGCTCGATCGCTTTGAGCGCTGCCGCCGTTGCCGCTCCGCCGCTGCCGATGATGGCGATGTGCAGACGGCCATCGTGGCCGGTTCCGGTAGAGGCGCTGGTGAGCGAGGTATTTGGATGACCGGGGGCAGGGGGGGCCGCAATCCGGGCCGAATAGCCAGCCTCGACCACCGCCGTAACCACCCGCTCGACCGTCACGCCGGCGTCGGCAATCACCTGGCCGAGGTGCTCGGGATAGGAAACCTGGGCCTCGCGTACGCCCGGCAAGGCGCGCAGCGCCTGCTCAACGAGGAGGGCGCATGACGGACAGGTCATGTCGCCGATTTCGAGGGCGAATCGTTGCTGATCGTGTGCGGGCATGGTGAGGGACGTTTATTGCGAGGCTACAGAAGGATAGCCCGCGTCGGTGGTGGCCTTGATCAATGCCTTGACGTCGGTCTTGGCATTGTCGAAGGTGACCACGGCGTCTTTTTTCGCTTCATCGACGCTGACTTTCTGCACGCCGGGAACGGCGTCGAGCGCCTTGCGCACGGTGATGGGGCAAACCCCGCAGGTCATGCTGGGGATGGACAGGGTGACGGTCTGTTCGGCAGCCCAGGCGGGACTGATCACTGTACAGGTGACAACGAGGGCAGTCAGAAATTTTTTCATAAGACAGTCCTTTCAATAAAAGAGAGGTGCAACATAGGGGAAGGACAGGGCCACGACGATGAGCGCGGTCACCATCCAGAACAGCAGTTTGTAGGCCAGGTTGACCTGTGAAATCGCGCAGACTTCGCCGGACGTGCAGGCCGATGCCGGCCGGAACAGCCGGCGGTAGGCCAGAAACAGGGCGATCAGGGCGGCGCCGATGAAGTATGGCCGGAAGGGTTCCAGCAGCGTCAGGTTGCTGATCCAGGCGCCGCTGATACCCAGCGACAGCAGGATGAGCGGTCCCAGGCAGCAGGTGGAGGCCAGGATGGCGGCCAGTCCCCCGGCGAACAGGGCGCCACGTGCGCCTTTCGATCGCGGCATTATGTTTCCTTCCAGATCCGAACGTGATCGGGCAAGTTTAGGTCCGTACCCAAGTACGGAGTCAATGGGATCGGAAAGCGGTGCGGAAAACCTCACCATCGGTGCCTTTGCCAGGGCCGCCGGTGTCCCTGTCGAGACCCTGCGGTTTTACCAGCGCAGTGGCCTGCTGCCCGAGCCGGAACGGCCTTTCGGCAGCATCCGCCGCTGCGGTGGTGCGGACGTGGCGCGGGTGAAATTCGTGAAATCCACCCAGCGCCTGGCCGAAGTGCGGGCTCGTCTGCCGGATCTCCGGCAGATGGAGGGAGGTGTTGTCAAAACTGCTGCGCGAATGCAAGGCGCATCGCAACCGCATGTCCTGTCCGGTGATCGACGCACTGCATGGCGAAGCAGGGATCTGGGTTCGCGGTGAAGTAGCACGTTGCGGCTCGATGGCAGGTGGCCGGTCAGCGGCCGGCGTTCACTGGCACTGGTGAGCGGCGGCCTCCAGGCAGGACGAACGGCGGATCAGGCTGCAACCTGCCGGCCGATGATTCTTTAGCCCGCCGGAACCGCGTCGGTGCCGCGCGCAGCGCCGAGCGCATCGGCAGGATGGATGTCGCAGGGCTTGCGGGAGCGGTCCGGTGCCAAGGGGAACCCTTGCAACAGGCTGCCGAATCTCGATTGTGACCGGTCAAGGCACCCGCACCTCCCGGCCCCGCTATTTCATTCTGGAGGGCAGCTTGATGATTTCGCCGTCGACGGCGAATATGCCGCGGCCACGATGGTGGATGGTGCGGGGATCCTTTTGCGAGCGGTCGATCCAGGCCTTGACCACCTCGACGATGAAGATGTTGTATTGATTCACGAGCCTCGTGTCGGTCACCCGGCATTCCAGGTTGGCGTAGCATTCCTTGATCAAAGGTGCCCGAACGCGTTCGGCCGCGGACAGTGTCAGGCCGAACTTCCGGAATTTGTCGACCTTGCGCCCGGAAGCGTTGCCGCAGGCCACCACCTTTTCGGCCAGTTCCACCGTCGGGATGGCGATGACGCATTCTTTCGTTTTCTTCAGTATTTCGAATGTGTAGTCGCCATTGCTGATGACGCAGGCCAGGAGCGGTGGTTCGAAATCGATCATCATGTGCCAGGACAGGGTCATGACGTTTGCCCGGGCGCCGTTTGCGGTCGTGACCATCACCACCGGACCCGGCTCGATCAGGCGGTAAACCTGGGACAGGGGCAGGGAACGTTTTGTCATGGCGATAGGGGGCTCGGCATCATTTCCAGGAGACAATTTCCGGCGGCTTGCGGGATACGGGCGGTGTTTCGCCGGCAGGAACGCCTACGATGATCGGCGCCACGGCCGTCATGGGCGTAGGGATCTTCAATTCGGCCTTCCACGACGGTGCATTGAGTGCCGGGACCGAAGAGCCGATGACGCAGGTGCCCAGGCCCCTTGCGCAGGCGGCCAGCATGAGGTTTTCCGCAGCCAGCCAGCAATCCGCGACGACAAAAGGGCCGGGGAATCTGCCGTATAGGACGATGAGCGTGCCGGCACCGTGGAAAACATCGAAATCGGAATGGCCCAGCAGACGCGCGAGCTGCGTTTCCTGGGCGGGCTGCGGTCTTTGCGCCTCGTGTTGCGCCATCTCCTTGACGCTATCCGACAGGCGGTCCAGCAGATTCCTGTCCTGAATCACGGCAAAAGCCCAGGGCTCTTCGTGCACGGCGGTCGGGGCGTGCACGGCGGCGTCGAGCAGTGCCCGGATGGTGTCCGCATCGACCGGTTGCGACCCATAGTGGCGCACGGCGCGGCGATGATGGATGGCGTCCATCACACTCATGGAGCTTTCGGGTTTGACGGCATGCGACGGGGTGATCATGAGCTGCTCCGTGGAGCCAAACGGCTGCCGGTCATGCGGAGAATGATCTCTGCGGCGGTGGTCCACATGAACCCTGCCCTGTCCCTGCAGACATACTCTTATATAACCCGCAGTCGGCATCCCGGCATTGATGGCAGTCAAAGCCGGAGGCGAAAGAGTGTTCGGGTGGACGTGTTCTGGCGCACTATGGCGGGCAGTGACCGGGTTTCAGCGGAAACCGGACGTTCGGCGGTCTTTGCGAGGCTGCGGACGTGCCTGCACGCGCAAACGCGTATACTTTCTCGGGGGTGAAAGCATCTGTCGGAGAAGCTCATGAGAATGCGGGCCTTTCTGGGTTGGTTCATGCTGGCGACCGGCGCGTTGTTGTCCGGATGCGCGACTTTGCCGCCACCGGTTCCGGCGGCCGGCTACCCGACCGCCGGGCCGCTTGTGCGGATCAAGCGGACCAATCATCCGGTCGTGGTGATGGCCCTGAGTGGCGGTGTCGCGCACGGCTTTGCCCACATTGGTGTGCTCGAGGTGCTTGACAAGAACGGGATCCGGCCCGACGGCATCGTAGGCACCAGTGCCGGCAGTGTGGTCGGTGCGCTTTATGCCGGCGGCCTGCACGGTGAAGCGCTGGTCGATGCCGGGCTCGAGCTGCGGCGCAATCAGGTCATCGAATTCACATTGCCCAATAGCGGGTTCATCAACGGACAGCGGCTCCAGGACTATATCGACCGGCGTCTGGGCAATCGGCCCATCCAGCGGCTCGGCCTGCCATTTGTGGCGGTGGCGACGGACCTGCGCACCGGTCGGCTCGTCGCCTTCAACCGCGGTGATACCGGTATGGCGGTGCGCGCCTCGAGCAGTGTTCCAGGTGTGTTCCAGCCGCTTGCGATCGATGGGCACGAATACGTCGACGGCGGGCTCGTGAGCCCGGTGCCGGTACGCGTGGCGCGCGCACTGGGCGCCGACATCGTCATCGCGGTCGACGTAACGCGTCAGCCGGCCGTGGCCAGGCGGTTGGGGGACACTGCTTCGCTTGTTGGCCAGTCGATTGTCGTCATGGAACACGCCCTGGCGAAGAATGAACTTGCCGGGGCCGATATCGTGATTCGTCCCGATCTGCGCAATGTGCCGACCACCGATTTCGATCTGCGCGCCGAGGCGATCGAGGCTGGCGAGCGCGCGGCGCTCGCAGCGCTTCCGAAGATCCGCGCCCTGATCGCGAAAAAGCAACGCGAGCTGTTTGGCCGCGCCGCGCCGCAGCCCGCTGCGCACGGTTCCCGTCGCTGACGGTTGGGGTGTCCGGTCAGGACGGAACCGGGCGAGTGGTTCGCAGTGAGCGCAGCGTCGTGCCTTCCTGTTTCCTTATATATGTCTCTTTGGAGTGCGATGTCTTCAGCCTCGGCGCCACGGGAAAAGTCCATTGTCGGGCGGGGTGCCGCGGTGGACGCGGGAAGTAGAGAGACCGCAGGGTCCGGGATGGCGTCAGACGGGGGATCCCGATGCGCTCTCGGGGGCAAAAATGCCTACGGAAGGACGCCGATATGATATACATAAAGGCCTCAAAAAGGATCGTAAATTGAGAATTATTAATGTAACGTACTTATTTTAATACACTAAATTAACTTGTTTATTGACGAATCACGATCATTTTAATAGATTTATTTAGTATCATTAAATGGATAATATATAGATAACATCCTAGTATAGGTCTGTTATGGATATCTATTCACTCTCGGACAAGGGAATCCAGGCAGAGCTTGGCGCCCGCCTCAGGGCGCTTCGCCTGAGAAGAAATGTCACCCAGAGCGCACTGGCAGAGGCGACGACTCTGTCGCTCAATGCCATCAAGTCTCTGGAATCCGGAAAAGGGAAACTGTCCACCCTGATTGCCGTATTGCGGGAGCTGGGTGCCCTGGAGCAGCTGGACAGCTTCATCCCGGAGCCCCCGATCAGCCCGGTTCAGATGGCCAGGATGCAGGGCAGGCATCGTGAACGGGCATCGGGCAAGCGGCCCAAGGGCGAATCCCGGGGCCCGGCAGAATGGTGAACAGGCTCGATACCGCGCTGGTGCGGTTGTGGGGTGATGTCGTCGGAGCTGTCTCATGGCTGGATGATCGGGGCTACGGCGTTTTCGAATACGACCGGACTTTTCTCGGCAAGGGGATCGATGTTTCGCCCATCCATATGGGCCTGGACGATGCCCGGAACGGAGACGGGATCTTCTCGTTTCCGTCCCTGAACCGACACACGTTCCTCGGCTTGCCGGGCCTGCTCGCCGACGCCCTGCCCGACAAGTTCGGCAACGGCATTATCGATGCCTGGCTGGCGCGGCAGGGGCGCGACAGCGCCGGCTTCAGCCCCGTGGAACGGCTCTGCTACACGGGCAAGCGCGCAATGGGTGCGCTGGAGTTCTCTCCCGCGATCATCGGCAAATACGACAAATCGGTGCCGGTGGAGGTGTCCGCGCTGGTCGACCTGGCGCAGGAGGTTATGAGTGAGCGCAAGTCGCTGAGCGGTAACCTGGGTGGTTCGGAAAAGGAGAACGCCGACGCCATCGTGGATATCCTGCGTGTG
>JAJYEK010000273.1 GCA_021785795.1 Pseudomonadota bacterium | reverse complement strand
CACCACGTCCTGCTGCGTGCCCGGCACCAGAAAGAAGTTGATAAATCCCGGGCCTGCCACCTCGACGCGCGCCACCAGGCCGGATGGCGGCAGCGCCGCGATGATCTTTCCGGCGAGATCGCGTGGCTTGGTTCCGGCACTGCGTGCCAGTCCGAGCGCAATATTGCTTGCGAAGTCTCCATGCTGGGGGTTGCGTGAGCGTTCCGGAACATTGAGATAATCGATGTCCGCGGGCAGGGTACCCTCGGACTGAAGGCGTCGCACGGCCTGCGCCAGAAGTTCGCTGATGTGCTCTTTCAAAGTTGTATCCGGTCGGTGGCGACGATAGCGTGCCCCGTGGCGCCGCATTCTACCCGGGTGGACGCGGAGCGAGAAGCAGCGGTTAGTCGCGGGGCGGGTCTGGTCGTCCCCGGCTATCGGCTCCGCCCTGACATTCTGGCATCGGCGTCGTCAGGTGCGGCACGCCGGACTGTCCTTCGGACTCAGCCCCCGTGCCTGCGCCGCGGCCTGGTGCAGCGCTCCAAGAGCTTGCCGCGCACGGGGTCGCTTGCTTCTTCAGCCAGGCGCTGGAATATCCGGTCTGCCTGGGGCCGCAATCCGGCACGGAACAGCGCGTAGCCGCGGCTGAAATCGTCCAGCCAGTCTAGGCCGGCGTAGTGCAGCGGCAGCATCAACTCCAGAATCCGGACCGGCTCAGGGCGGCCACGGATCGGCAGCACATCGACCCCCCGAACGGCGAACGGTCTTCCGGACTGCATACCAGGTCGGCTCGTCCAGCAGCAGGTGGGTGCTGTAGGGGCATTCAGGGTCCGCCGGTGCGCGGCAAGCTCGGTTGCCTCGCTGACAATGGCAAAACCGTTAGCCGCATCGCTGGTCACGACCGGGCCGGTACTGATGCCGATATCGATGTCTGCCGGTGTGAAAACCGGGTCTAGAGAACCCGTGGGCAGCGCCCGGATTCGTTGTGCCAGATCGATGGCGGCGTGCAGGCGGCCAGAGCCCGATCCGGCTTGCCGATGCCGTGAACCCAGCATACCGTGTCGCCAAGAGGGCGTGCGCACCGACCGCCACGGATTCTGGTCACCAGCTCCAGCTGCCCCAGGTAGGCATTCAGAAGATTCTGGGTCTCTGCGGCCGGCACGGTATCCGCCGGGTGGGTGAACCGGCGCAGCGACACAGAAGCCACGGTGAGCGCGCGACCTTGTCCTGCTGGTCCGGGAGTTTCTGCGATTGGCGCCTTGTTGCCGGTCTGATCCGTCGGCACCGGGCTCTTGGTTCCCGCCCGGTCCACGAGGATGCGTCCCGGGGGCGCCGCATCAGCCTCATCCCGCTTGGGGCGGGGGCAGGCCAGGGTTTCCGCCGGGTTGCCGTGCGTGCCGGCCGGAGGCGTTATCCGTTGGCGCTGGCCCGCCCGATAGCCGGGACGGCCGAATTCAGCTAGAACGGATCCGCCCGCTCCGAGAGCGCCGTGCTGCTAATTGCATTGTGTACCTCCGGTCACGCTCTGGCAGGTCGCCGTCATCTGCGCGGTCGTCATGAGAGAGCCGCTGTAGGCATATAACACGCCGGCGTAGCTGGCGGTTCCGCCCAGGGACATTCCAATAAACAGGTCGATTACACCGGCATCGTTGGTTGTCAGATTGGTAGGCGTGTTGATCGGAGCAATCATCTGTCCGGTTGTCGAGTCTGAGAGATACAGGCCCATGGCCGGCGTGGTCGAGGTTCCCGGCGACAGGTCCAGCGATACGATGACGTTGACTCCTTTCAAGGGGATGCCGTTGCTGTCCTTGACCGTGATCACCACTGGCTGAAATTCTACCGACGCCGCCGCGATACTGGTGGTGGCAGGAAAGTTCCATGTTATGGATGCCGGTGCTATGGAGATGCTGCCGCTCGGAGGCGGATTGTTGCTGGCGCCGCAGCCGGACAGGGCCAGGGAAAATACGAGCCACAGCAGGCTGGTGCGTAAACGTCGCGGTGTCATTTTATAGGCACTCCTGGTCCTTCGAGACGTCGGGTTTTCTTTTCAAAGACATCGTAAACGATGCGATCCTAGCCGCGGTGTATCGTGATCACCCATCCGGGCCGCGCTTCTGTGAAAGATATAGTCCAGGAATCACACTTTCGTACAGGACGGCAGCAGACTGTCATCGGCACGGTTCCTTCTCTTCATATTGGTTCTCAAATTATTTTAGTAAGCCTTTGAAAAATTACTCTAGTTGATCCCAACGCGCTTCGCAAGGAGCTCCAAGCTGCAACCGGAGGGACGGTCTGTACGCAGGGTGTGGATTGGTTCAGGGGCCGGAATGGGATGGCTCGGTATCCGCCAGCAGCATCTCTACTTCGCGCAGGTTGGCCCGATGCATCGGCTTGCCGTCCACAGGACTCAGGGGAGCTTCGCGCCCACCTTCGCGCGTGAACACGATCAGCTCGACAACAGCCAAGTCCGCCAGAAACCGGAAAGTCGGCCGGTTTTCATGGCGCTCGCCACCGAAGCGGATGCGGCGGGCTGACTGCTCGTGAGGAATACCGTGCTCCTGCAGGAGAAAGGCAATTTCCTCGGGAGTGTCCGCACTGAGGTGCAGCTGAATCTCCGAAAACGGTGTCACATTGCCGTTCAGGACCGCACCTACGAGCCGCGGCTCGTAGGGGGCCAGGAAGCGCATGGCTTCCGCGGCAACCCGGCGTAGCTCGACTCGGGCGGCGGACACACGGTCCGCGTGGAACAGCCGCAGGTAGGCGTTCAGAGCTGCGTCTACCTCGTGGTTGGAGGGCAGGTGCCGCGACTCCGGCTGGTTGAGCCGATTTGCCGCCTTGCGTTTGGCTGCATGAAAATCGGTGACGCCCTCCTCAGCCATGATGCGCGCCGCTTCGGTGCAGATATGCTGCCGGATCTGTTCGACGCCGCGCGGCCCCGTCACGCCCGGCACTCCCTCGACCCTGCCGCGATGGCGCGTCCGCCGCGCCGCCGGCCCCGATTTGTGAGCCATCAGAATAATCCCTGGCGGACGCTTTCCGGTGGTGGGGCCCCGGGCGAGGAGGCATCAAGGCGGATGCCCGCCTTGGGCACCGTACCCTGAATGAAATACTCCTGCATGGCCCGGGGGTCGGACGGACTGGCCAGCAGGCCGGTCCTCCGGTCGATCATGGCCGTGACGATGCCCGGAGGTGGAACCAGCGGTTGTGGTGGGTAACCTGCCAGCGCGGTGCGCATGTAATTGACCCAGATGGGCAAGGCGGCCCGAGCGCCTACTTCATAGTGGCCCAGCGGCGCCGGCTGGTCAAAACCGACCCAGACCGAGGTGACCACGTGTGAGTCGAATCCCGAAAACCAGGCATCCTTCTGGTTGTTAGTGGTCCCGGTCTTTCCTGCGAGGTCATCGCGCTTCAGCACCAAGGCGCCCTGGCCTGTGCCG
>JAJYEK010000072.1 GCA_021785795.1 Pseudomonadota bacterium | reverse complement strand
GTAAAGCTCGTCGGGCATCATGCTGCCGACGGCGACATACAGCAATCCGGGCTGGTACATGTGCTTGTCGGATGCTGAAAGCATGGTGATGCGGGCCTTTCCGGTCTTGAGCTCGCGGTGCAGGCGGCGCGCAAGGTTATTTCCGAGAATGGTTCCGCCCATGCCCCCACCTACGATGACTATCTTCATGGCAGCCTCCTAGTTCTTAAGTTCTAGACAGTTAAAACGTTCTAACGTTCTTGTTAATCGGCTATTCGGCACCTCATTTCGCCTTACGCACGGTGATATGCCAGACGCCGTTCTCTTCGGTGGTGGCAAGAATCTCGTGTCCGACCTTTTTCACCCACTCCGGAATATCCGCGGCCGAGCCCTTGTCGGTGGAAAGCACTTCCAGTTCATCACCCACATTGGCCGCTTTCATCCCGGCAATCAGCTCCATCAGCGGTCCGGGGCAAAAGCTGCCGCGTGCATCTATCTTTCTTTTCTCGCCCATCATTACGACCCTCGCAGTATAAGGTTCCACTAGAAAGACCAGACCTGGCCTCCCTTGGCATCGTCCAGGAATTTCGTTAGACCCAGGGGTTCCTTCATGAAAGTTTCGAGGTCGCGCCATTCGACGCCAAGAACGTCCATGGCCATCGAACAGGGATGGATCCTGGCATCGCCCAGTTCCGCCGCCTGCTCGAAAAGGGTTTTGAACGACGGCGCCTTCTTGCGCTCCAGCATCTCGCCCATCTGCCCGGCTGCCGGCGCCTTGTCATCGGCGCCCTTAAGAAAGTATTTCAGGGCATTCATGGAAACGAGAACCGTCACCTCGTTTCCGCTCACCGCACCCACCGACGCGATCATGCCCGCCATCTGAAGATCCTCTCGATCTTCCGAAACCAGGATGATGCTGATTCGTTCTGTTCCCATTACGTTATCTCCTGACGACCGCCGCCGGTCAGCGCAAAGCGGCACACGCCTGCAGCGCGGACCCGGAGGACACAGCGGTTACTCTTGGACTGGTTTGTGCACAACTCCGGGAAGCGCCTTCCCTGCGCTTCCCAGGGCGATCCGGCCTGTCATGCCTGCTGCCGAAATTAGAGACCCGCCCGCGGCCCGAGTTCAGTGTATTCACGATACTCGTCTTCAAACGAGAATTCAAAAACGCCAAGTGCCGTCGAGTGTCGCCACACGCGCACCTGTGCGGCACGATGCGATGCGATTAGAAGCCCGCCTGCACCTGCACATACAGGGCGTGCTGCCCCTTAAGCGTCGCGATCTGCCCGAGATTGGCTGCCGCAAGAACGAAGCTCAGATTCTTGTTGGGAAAATAGGCGAGGAAGGCATCGCCGATGCTGCTGTCCTCCTGCACCGCCCCGGCCGCCAGCGGGTTGTTGGGCATGCCGCGATATTCGACACCCACCAGGGTCTGCGCATTGAGAAACAGGCCGGCCGAGCCTTCGAACTCGGTCTTGTAGCTGTCGCTTCCTGGCCCGCCGAACCCGAGCAGCCCCATCCAGTTAGCCTTCGTTTCCCGCAACGTGCCGTCGAGCAGGAGATTCATTCCACCGACCGGGAACACCTTGGTCACTGCCACATAGCCGTCGGTACCGCTCGAGTGCCGAGCGCCCAGACTTTCGACCAGCGTCTTGTCATTGTTATTCTTGTATTGGAATCCGACTGCAATCTGCGGCAGAGTCGCGGTCATGCTCAGTAGCTTGATCTTGATGCCCAGCACGTTTGCCTGGATGTTGTCGGTACCCAGCGGATAGTTCGTGCCGACCCCGGGCAGGTCACCGGGCAGACCGAGATACCAGTTGGCCGCCGAAAATTCCACGCGGTGCATGACGGTTGCTGCGGCGCCGATGCTGTGCAACGTGAAGTTTCCAGTATTGATAAAGGTATACGATGCAACCGCGCCAAAATCGCTATGCGCATTGTCTCCGGAGAGCAGCGCCCAGGGCACGATTCCGCCGCCTCCCGAACCTTCGACTTCCGTCACCGCCGCCCGGGCAGTTGCCGCCAGGACACCTGCTGCCAACATCGCCGCCATGCACGTCATTTTGACCAGGGTTTTCATGGATCGCTCCTCTGTGCTCCTAGAAAGTTTTTTTCAATTTCGCCCACACCACGCCTTCGCATGGCACAATCAGCTGCTGAACAAAGCAATCGCCGTGCCATATCGTATCTAATTGAAAAAGAAACTGAATTTTGTCGCTTCGGCCGGATGCGCCTGGGCCGATCTGCCATTTCGACATGACAGGCCAGAAGTGTCATCCCAGAACGATGTTCCGGATCGATCGGCAGCCTGACGCTTTTTGAAAATACCCGTAAAGCGGATAGAGGCGCGGAAAAACGAAGAACCGCCTGGTTAGCGGGCAGGCGCTGCAATGTGGTCCGGCAGCAAAGGTGCAGGGGAGTCCGTTGTTCCAGGCACCGGGGCCCGAAGGCCTGCGCCTCCCTGCCTGAAACGGTGAATCCTGAACGCAGCGGCTATTCCGGATCCCGGTTCAATAGCCACCGTCGTGACGAAAGAGGCGCACGGCCGCCCAGATCGCCAGGGCGACCGGCGGAAGTGCCGCCAGACCCGGCGCGATGACGCTCCACCCTCCGGCGATATTGCGCCGCCGCATCACGATGATCACGACGCACGCCGCCGCAAGCGATGCGATCAGCCACGTCATCACGCTCACGGATGCGCCCGCATAGAACCGCAGATCCACCAGCAATGCGCCCAGGATCAATATGGGCACCTCGGCGGTGGGCGGATTCCAGCGAGTGCGGGCGACGAACAGAGAGAAGAACAGGCCTACGCCAAGCACGACGGCCAGGCTCCCGCCGAGACGGGCGAGCTCGATGCTGCCCGACAGGGGCGCCACGAACGCAAACCCTGCAGCGATCACGAGCAGCGCGACCCCGGCCGCGCTCTGGTCGTTGCGCGTTGGGTCGTTGCGTGCGGAAGTCAGGCCAGACCAGAGCAGGTACCACAGCGCTGTGACTCCCAACCACGCCATGACTGCGATTGGCAGCCGCTCCTGCCGCAGGACGGGCCTCAGAAGAATGAATGACGAGGCTGCGCAGACAAAGACCCGCGCCCCGCGCGCGCCGTAGCGTCCGGCGCCCCGGCTGCCTAAGGCAACCAGCGTCGCACCCGCGGCCACGAGCCACGGCAACCACGACAAGACGGTGTGCGGCGGAAAGGAAAAATCGCGGTAGGCGGCAGCATAGCCGCTGAGAAATCCGGCCAGCAGCCCGGGCGCCCACAGGACACCGCTCCAGCGCGTGCCGGCGTGGGCCGCCCGGCGCGTCGCCATCCCGTACAACGCGGCGACTGCACCGGGAAGCAGGACAGTGCCTTCAATCAGAGTACGTACGAATTCGGATTTGAACAGGTCCGGCATGATGTGCTTCCGCAAACAGGCGCCGCCACGACGAGGCGGCGCCTGTCCGCCCCGCTCACGGCAGGGTACGAACCCCTTCGATGTTCACATGCAGATGTACGACGTCGCCGATCATGCCGGCGAAAGCACCCATGCCGAACGCGCTGCGGCGGATGCTGGCCGTGCCCTCATAGCCGGACAGATAGCCACCCCAGGGTTTGGGCAACGCCGTAACCGGCCCGGCGCCGATTTCCCGGATATGGAACACCACCGGATGGGTCACTCCCCGGATCGTCAGCTTCCCATACAGCATGCCGGTTTTTCTGCCGGTGGACCGGAAGCGCGTACCGGTGAAATCGATGTCCGGATATTCCCGGACGTTGAAAAAATCCGGACCCTGCAGATCATGATCCCTTGCGGCCAGGTTGGTATCCAGGCTCGATGCCGCGATGCGCACCGTGACGCGGTCCTTGGCAACATCGGCGGGATCGACAGTGTACGTACCGGACATTTTGTCAAAGCGCCCTGTCACGACCGCCACCCCTGCGTGGCCGACAGTAAACCAGGCCAGCGAGTGATCCGGATCGATCCGGTAAGTGCCGGCCGGGCTGCCGTTCGCGACGCGATAGGCAGCCGCTTGAGCGGCCGGCGCCGCCAACGTGGCAAGACCCAGGCAGAAGGTTGCTGTTTTCAACAGGGAAGATAAACGGTAGTGCGGCATGACAAACCTCCTTTGTCCCAGAAATGAAAGGCGAAGTTACTCGCTGGTATTGCCGTTATGGCTCTCGTCGCAGTCAAAGGTCGCATAGTCGGCTGACCACGGTCGCAGAGAGCGACATCCCGCGATTCAGGCGCAACCACGCTGAAGAGCGCCACCACGCCGCCGCGGCGCGAGCCATCGCCGCGGGCAGATTCGCTGCGTGTCCGCAGGCACAAAATAGTAATTGCCTCCGGTGCCAGATCCAAAACATATGGTTTCGTGTCCACGCTAGCCACTCGGTATCACATTCGATCAAGTTACTTTGCTTCAGGATTGTTTCAATCAGTACTAATTTTATATCACAGGATTCGTTCTGGTACAAACTATTTTTTAGAGCGATTCCGGCGTATCCCGGAACCGGCTTTGCAGCTGCCGCAGCAGGCGGGCGACCTGTTCCATCTCGCCAGGCTTGGCGCCGGCGAAGGCCCGCCTGAGGTAGGCAACGTGCGCCGGGAATACCTCGGCAAAGAGCGCCTCGCCGGCCGCCGTCAGCACAGCGCGAAAACTGCGGCGGTCACCCACGGGCACCTCGCGGCGCACCAGCCCCTTTGCTTCCAGCCGGTCGATGATGCCCGTCAGGGTTCCCTTGGTGATCAGGGTTTTCCTGGCGAGCTGGTTGAACGGCACCCCTGGCGTGTTGCCCAGAGTAGCGATGATATCGAATTGCGCCGGCGTGAGGTTCATCTGACGGATGTGGCGGGCGGAATAGCCGGAAAACGCATGATAGGCCTCGGCCAGCGCGCGCAGGACCAGGATAAACTGCTCCGGGTTCTTTTCGCGGTTTGCCACGTCGCCCGGGCCCGGCTTTGGTGCTGCGCCTTCGGCAGACTTCTTGGCCATCTTCGCGTGTCCCATATCGTTTGATATCTGACAATCATATATCGAACAATGCCGGCTAGACAGCACAATTTGCTGGATGCGGGAGTCCGACAACGATGCTGGCGGCAGCGCTCCTGGATTCACGCGTGTCTCCCGCACTGCTTCGATATCCGACGAGGGAACCCTCGGTCCGGCCGCGATCATCGCGCCGCCGGAGGGTTCCGATTCCATCCGGTGATGCAAGCACCGTGCATACAGCCGAATCCTGTGCCGATACCGATATTGGCAACCAGTCCGTGATTTCCAGCGCGCGATCCTCGAATACGCAACCCTTCCGATGATCGTGCCTCCAGGCTTCAATCGCCGCATCGCGTTCGCGCAACAGCCAGGTCATCTGCGGGCGGAACAGCCGGAACATCGCACCGATCCAGCAGTTCACCGGCCATGACGGAAAAAGCATGGTCGATGACGAAGTGTTCGGGCATCCGTTCCGCGTCATGCGCCGGATACCAGGCATCGCCCGTTACCCGGCGGTTTACAGTAAACAGAGCCGCAGGGCACCGGCATCGTCCCTCGAGATACCGATTGATGTGTCGGGACAAATGTTGTGTGCCCGCACTGCGATTCTTGCGCAGGCCCGATGCGATCGACACACGTTTGGTCAGCCACGCTGGTCGTTCTTGCATAGCCGTTGCCAGAGGCACGGCGGGGACATTCTGGCGCACCGGTTCGACATGATCTAACCCAGGGATCACCGAAAACGCGAGAATTTGAAGGGGTGCCGGCGCCGATTGCAGCCCCGCCGCCGGTCCGGCAAGGCCGACTACTTCGCGAAGCGCTCGCCATCCGGGCACTCCGCCGGGATCGTACCGCGCGGATTATGCTGCGCCATGCGCAATCCGTGCCGCTTCCGACAGGACAAATTGCGAGAATGCCTGCGCCGCAGGACTAAGGCGCTTGCCCTGCCGTTTCACGAGATACCACTGGCGGCGCAATGGAAACCCCTGCACGTCAAGAACACACAGATGCCGCGACGCGAGTTCAGCCTGTACAGTATGCAGAGAGACCACTCCCAGCCCCAGGCCTGCCTCCACAGCCTGCTTGATCGCTTCGTTCTTGTTCATTTCCATGGCCCCCTTCAGCGCCAGCCCATGCGCCGCAAAATAGTTTTCGACCGCACTGCGGGTGCCGGAGCCCTGCTCCCGCGCGACAAATACCTCCGCGGCGATACGCGCGAGCGGAATATCGGGCATGCTGGCAAGAGGATGGGCCGGCGCTGCGATCACAACGAGCGGGTTCTCCATGAAAGGCTGGGCTTCCACGTCGTGGCCGTCGGGCGGCTGTCCCATCAGGGCCAGGTCGATGGCATTATCGGCGAGCTGATGCAACAACGTCTCCCGATTGACCACATTCAGACTGATGTGAACATCCGGGTGAGCGTGGCGGAACAAGGCCATCAACCGGGCGGTGAAATAGCTCGCGGTGCTGGCCGCGGAAACAGTCAGCGCCCCCCCTGCCAGTCCCCGCAACGCGGCCAGCGCGCTCTCCAGATTGATCAGCTCCCGATTGATCGCGCGGCCCGCAGCCAGGACCTCGCGTCCCGCCTCCGTTAGATGAATATGCTTTCCCATCTGTTCGAACAGAGGCAGCCCGAGCCCATCTTCAAGCAGCTTTACCTGCATCGACACGGCCGGCTGGCTGAGATGGAGTTCGGCGCCGGCTCGCGAAAAGTTGCCGCAGCGGGCGACCGCATCAAGGATGGTCAGCTGACGAAATGTGAGTCGGAACATAAGAATAACTTTTATGTTATGCCAGTAATTCTTATTTTTACTTATATATTGCGCCGTGTATAGTCCACAAAGACATTATGGTTACTTAAAAAAGCCGTTCCATCTGGAGAACTTACATGGCCCATGACCAATCCGGCCGTTACGCTGACCTTACCCTCAAAGAGGCGGACCTGATCGCTGGCGGCAAGCACATCCTGTGCGCATACCGCATGAAGCCCAAGGCAGGCGTCGGTTATCTCGAGGCTGCAGCGCACTTTGCCGCGGAGTCATCCACCGGTACTAACGTGGAGGTCTGCACCACCGACGACTTCACCAAAGGGGTGGATGCATTGGTGTACCACATCAACGAAGCCGCCGAGGATATGCGCATCGCCTATCCGCTGGAGCTGTTCGACCGCAACATCACCGACGGACGAATGATGATGGTTTCCTTCCTGACCCTGACCATCGGCAACAATCAGGGCATGGGCGATATCGAATATGGAAAGCTGGTCGATTTCTACGCACCGCCGCGCGCCGTGCAGCTGTTCGACGGTCCGTCCAAAGACATTGCCGACCTGTGGCGAATTCTCGGTCGGCCAGTCACGGACGGCGGCTATATCTGCGGCACCATCATCAAGCCAAAACTCGGATTGCGTCCAGAGCCATTTGCCGAGGCGGCCTACCAGTTCTGGCTGGGCGGGGATTTCATCAAGAATGATGAACCCCAGGGCAATCAGGTATTCTCGCCGTTACGCAAGACCATACCGCTGGTGGCCGACGCCATGCGGCGCGCACAGGACAAAACCGGTGAAGCCAAGCTGTTCTCCGCCAACATCACCGCCGACGATCACGACGAGATGATCGCGCGTGGGGAATTCATCCTGGAGACCTTCGGCTCCGACGCCGACAAGGTAGCCTTCCTGGTCGACGGCTATGTCGGCGGCCCGGGCATGATCACCACCGCGCGTCGCTACTTCCCGAACCAGTACCTGCACTATCACCGCGCCGGCCACGGTGCCGTGACCTCTCCGTCCGCCAAGCGCGGCTACACCGCTTTCGTGCTGGCCAAGATGGCCCGCCTGCAGGGCGCTTCCGGCATCCATGTCGGCACCATGGGCTATGGCAAGATGGAAGGTGCTGCGGACGACCGGGTCATCGCCTACATGATCGAGCGCGACGAATGTCAGGGTCCGGTGTACTTCCAGAGCTGGCATGGAATGAAGCCGACCACTCCCATCATTTCCGGCGGCATGAACGCCCTGCGTCTGCCCGGTTTCTTCCAGAATCTCGGCCATGGCAACGTGATCAATACGGCCGGCGGCGGCGCCTACGGACACATCGACTCACCGGCAGCGGGCGCCAAGTCCCTGCGTCAGGCTTACGAATGCTGGAAAGCCAAGGCGGATCCGATCGAGTGGGCCATGGAGCACCAGGAATTCGCCCGTGCGTTCGAGTCCTTCCCTCAGGATGCCGACAAGCTCTACCCCGGCTGGCGCGAAAAACTGCGGATGCCCGGGAAGCTGCGCGCCCGCAGTTAAGCCTCGCCGGCAATGCGAGCGCCCGGCCGCACGCTGGGCGTCAGGGTGGAGCGTTCAGGGCGTTGACCGGCGACTGCGTGACCGTCGGTCCGCGCAGCCGCCGCCCTGTCGCTGCGCTCAATCCAGGGAAGGTTGCCCGTCACAACCATGCCAGCATGGCGGCGCGCGGACGATCGCACGGATCACGGGGCAGCAGCCCTCTCCGGGGCACGGGGTGGGCGCGGCTTCCCGGGCCCCCAGCACGATAAATCGGGGGTTCATGTCGCGCGATCCGGACATCGCCACGAACACGCGATCGCCCTGCGTGCTCCCGGGAACCGGAATGGGCAAAACCGCCTGTGGGATGCCGTGCCGACCGGTCAGAATGACGCCCTGACCGGGAAACGGCGCCCCCAACATGAATGAACCGGACAGACACCCGGCGCGGGCCGAATCAACGGTCACCGGAAACAGCCGGATGCCCAAGTCCGGTCAGAGACGTCCCGGGAAAAAGCCAGTTTGTTGACTTCGGATTGCCGCGTCATTGAAAATTGGCGAATCCGTGAGCGAAAGCATCGTCTCTCCGGTCGATGCCTTATGCAGGTTTGGCATCACGCGCGGCCCTGCGGAGGAGTGCATGGACATCGTGGCATTCGCGACGCTTCTTGGCGACCCGGGGATCTTGGCCGGGGACGCACATTAAGACAACAACTGGGTACCCGTTTTCATAACCACAAAAGTCCATTGCGAGGGAAGAGATGAAACATTTTCTGGCAGGAGTACTGACAACGCTGGTTGTGCTGCTCATTGGTGGCTATCTGGTGTTGCAAAGCGGAAGCATACCGGCCAATGCGGATGGCACTCCAAGCCGGCTCGAGTTGTGGATGGCGCGCACCTCTCTGCGCGCGACGCTACGGCAGCAGGCGCCCAAGGGCGCCGATCCGGTACCGCTGACAACCGCCAATCTGATTACCGGGATACACATTTTCGGGGAACACTGCACGATATGCCATGGCACTGCACGGGGCACCGCATCGGCCACCCCCGTGGCAAAAGGCGAATACCCCCGGCCTCCCCAGCTTGCGAGCGACGGCGTCGAGGATGACCCGCCCGGGTATTCCTTCTGGAAAATCAAACATGGCATCCGGCTAACCGGCATGCCGTCGTTCAAGAGCGCGCTAACGGATCAGCAGATATGGACGGTTGCGCTCTTTCTGAAGCACATGAATGCATTGCCACCGGCAGCCGAGCAGGTGTGGCGACAGGTCAAAAACTGATGCACGCTGAGCAGGAAGTGTCACCCGAACCGGGAGCGTGCACGTGAATATCTTGCGCAGACATTTCCTGCTCGCGCAGTCCCCATGCGCGGCTGGATAGCACGAATCTTGTTTAGTCCTTCCAGGAATCCGCCCGGGCCACCGCAGGACGCTGGATTATTGCCAACGGCCAGCATGCCATAGGCAGGCATGCTGGCATTTCATCAGTGCGTGCCAAGCAGACTTCATTTCCCGGTCCCCGCCCTCAATCGCAAACCCCGGCTTGCAGGACACATACCGCTTCGCGGGCTTCTGTGCACCGGCCACCATCCGGGGCGTCTTCGGCGATCCGAAGGCACGGATCATCACGCTCACTCGCCGCCAAAAAACGTCCGATCGACCGCAGCGAACTCGCAGGCGGCGTCCGCCGTTCATCTCTACCGGCGACAAGAGCCGCCTCACGTGATCAGAAACTTCTTTCACGAGAAAACGTGCTTACTCTGCGGTCTGGGAAAGTACGCACTATTCTTTGGCCAGATCAGAAATCCTGGAATATAAGTGCATTACGTGCCATTGACGAAGGCAGCACTAAACACAGCGGAAGAACCGTGCCAATCAGGCAGTGCCGTGTTTAGGGGCATCGAGGCTGTTGACCTGAAATCGGATTTACCGCATCGGGACACAGCCGTGCAGGAAAATCTGGCAGTCTTTGCGCATCCATCTCCCCCGACGACATTCAATTCCGAGACGTTCGCGAGCGTGCGCATCGGACGATCCATCGTCAACATTGCAAGATCCGCTAACACCGGACTGCACCTACAGATCGGAAGTTTCGAGTGCAACGTTCTGCGGTGCCGCCGGCGCCTCGAACAGATCATCTGATTCATCGACAAAGTGCAGCGGCACGCGCTTTGTTTCATTCTCGCCCACTTCTTGGTAAACCAGCTCTCGCGTTTCAAAGTCGTAAACGGGATGGCCGCGCTCATTCCAATGGTCCAGGAAATACGTGTAAAACGGTACAAAGAACCCTTGCCGAGGCGCAATAGTCTGCAAGGCAAAAACGTATTCGGGCTGCTGCTTTACCTCGAATCCGTGATGACAATGCTGGACCCACACGCGGTCACCCACGACAACCACTTTCCACAGCGGCTCATGCTCGTAAAACTTCAGCGTAACGCGCTTGCCGGCTTTGTGCAGGGCGGTCAGATAGGAAATGCTTGCCGCGATTTCGTCACGCATGGATTGCAGATTCACGCTCTGGTCCGGAATTGCCTCGACATGCCGCGATGCGGTCTCGCTGCGCGGGTCAAGGAGCATCACTCGAATTTCGTAGGCAGTATCGAGGACGTCGTGGAATAAACTGTCTGGATCCACAAAAGTATCAAGGCCCGTGATCGTCAGTATAAAGACATCCCGAGGGGACGATGATTCCTGTGCAAGAAGCTTTGCCTTCTTCCGCGAAAGTCCCGTTCTTGCATCTGTTGCGTAGACAAGGGACGCGGATCTCGCCGCCGCGACCATGTGTCGGCTGTGCCAAACTGTCTGCAGCGCGTTAAACAGCAGCACAAGTATCACAGACAGACCGATTTCAGTCGCTAGCAGCGAATGGGAATCGGTCTGCGTCTTCGGCCACCATTCAAAAAGAACGTACTGTGCAGCGGCCGGAAGCGAAAACGCAATTCCGACCGACAGCAGCGCAATCACGATATGTTGCAGACCGTGCCGTAACCAGTTGAGAAGATCATGATATGGTCGCCGCCGTATGTATTGCCTCATAACAAACCTCCAACTAACGAATATTTATTCGGGAAATTTACCTACACCGGTCTGACAAATCTGAAGCGGCTCGATCAACGGCACACTTCATACCGTTTCAGGCGGCTGGTACACCGAGCACAGTGGCAGGCTTTGAATATGAGAAGTCAGGTTGGGGCACGCTTTTCGGTGCGTCTCTTTTCCCGACATTGTGGGCTCAAGAGAAGCGGTTGACAACGCGCCCATTTCCTTTCGGAACTAAGTCTATAAAGACCGGACAATGGCCTGTCGGGTTCCGCCATATGTCGTCGATCAGTTGCCGGTCGTCGGTGTGCGTCGGACAAAGCGATGGACCTGCGCAGTAAAGTCTGCGCACATCGACAAGCAGTACCGCGGTAGACGCATTTGCGAGAGCACTGGCGAAAGCAGACGCGCCGAAGCAGAACAATGTCTCGCCAGGAAACCGGAAGAAATCCGGCGAGCGGCACATCCTCCCTCAATTGAATGACACTCCTTCTAAGTGTAGCAATGGGAGCGCAATGAAAAGCACAAGGTATTTATGAGGAAGGACGCGGGATTACGAGAAAGGTAGTTTTCATCTTCGCGGTAAGACGTACGCCCTCGACCGGCTCTCGTCCACAATGACCAAGGCACCGATGACTAATACAGATGCGAATCGGCGCAATGCTTCGATGAGCAGGTTTTGAAACAGCTCGGAAAGTACATCCTGGGACAGGACTTGGATTACGCTGGGAGCATTGGCCCTTGTAGCGGCCAGAATTGCGCTGAAATCAAGATCATGGGTGAGGACAACAGAATCGCACCGGGAGATGCTTGAATGGTGCGGAGACGCTTTCGACCCCTATGCCTTCGACATCGACTTGGTCAATCGCCGGCTCAAGCGCATCAGGCTGTAGATGTCCAGGCGGTGGGCACCAGACGCTTACCATGCGCGTGGATCCGTCAGCAAAACTTGAGGCTCTCGAATCCGTCATTGCATCGAGGCTGCGCACTGGGCGATTCAAGGCCACTGACAAATTGATTGCTTCACTAAAAGTGCAACCTGTTATGCGGAGAAAAAGGTCTCAAGAATGAGGCGGAAGCGGGGACTCCAAAGCGGGACTCCGCATTACTATTCCCGATCGAGCACTGGCATGCCTGGATCCGCGATACGACGATCGCCGATGCCATTCTCGACGGCATCATGCAGCGCAATCATCGCCTCACGCTGACCGGCGACTCATTACGCCAGCAAAAACAGAACACCGCCAAAAAGGAGAAATCTATCGACCTATCGTGACCGATGACATTACAATCTAACCGCGTAACACCACACGCTGCGCAGCGGTCACGTTCAGCCGGAATGGGCGGTCATCTTCGCCGGAATACGTAACTGCCGTAGAGCACTTTATTTAGTGCTCATGAGTCACCGGACCTCGAAGAAGCGGATGGCGTCCAGCAACTCAGAGAAATTGTAAATAATATAGTCGGCCTTTACGCCCTCTTTTTCCTGCGTCCCCTGGTTGGACTTGAAAAAGACTGTTTTCATCCCGAGTCTTTGTGCTCCGTAAACGTCTCGGTACATGTCGTTGCCCACATACAGAACCTCAGACGGCTCCATTTTCATGGCAGTCAATGCCGCTGCGAACAGGCGTTCGTCGGGCTTGCGATACCCGAAGTTTCCCGACACTATAATCGGGTCAAAATAACCAGATAACCCGACGGCATTCATCTCTGGAGCTGCCCAGGGGGTCTGGCCATCGGAAACTATTGCAAGATGATATTTCGGGTGTAGTTGCCGGATGACGTGTTCTACGCCAGGATAGAGCTGCAACCGAAAGAGTGATGCGGCACGGTGCGTCTCGGCGAGCAGTATCGGGAGCTGTGCAATCTTCGCGGTCGACAGACGGCGGGTGAAGTCTGTCGAATGCCGCGTCACAATCTCTCGGAAGATACCGATGGCATCGAATTCCGGGTGACGCTCACCGGATGCCGAGCGTTGTTCCTTCATTATCTGAAAATAAAAATACTTAACGACGTTCGGTTCAAGCGATATTCCCTGATACGACAGAAGATTGCTGATGACGCGATACACGTCGTCGTGCCATTCGTTCGTCTGGATATCAGAAAGTGTTCCGTTGTTATCGAAAATAATACCTTTGACAATCATTTAAAACCTCTTCAGGCATTCTTTTGCCTCTCTGATCAAGCGATGACGGTATTCCGGTTCTATCCAATTGTTTCGCGCAATGCGCAATAGTGTAATTCCCATGTAGAACGGTATCCTGCCGGTGATCGATCTAAAGGCGCTATCGCGGTTTGGGAAGTGGCAGGCATATTCCCAGAGAAAATGACCGATAAAAGGTTCGGCGGCGTCTTTGTTGCCGGTTGCGCGCATGAAGAAATGTTTCAGTTCTCCGGCGATGCGGCCTGTGTCGAAAACACGATCAGCACGCTTGGTTCTCTCCAGATCGAACGCGACTACTTGTAATTCTTTTCCGAACATAAAATTTTCAGGTGTCGCATCCCCATGTACGAGCACTTTCTGGTCTTCCCACATCCGCGGCTGTTTGCGCCACTGGTCGCGCAGCCAGTGCAATTCGTGCGCCTCGCCCACTCCGATTGCCCCGATTGCAAGCAGCCTGTCGATCAGGCGATTCATGTAATCGCAGTCCTGGTGAAACTCTATCCCTACGCCTATGGCCGTCCGGTTGTGAAAGGCCGACAGGAAGTACGCGAGTGCAGTGAGTTTATAGTAGAGCTTGCCGTGATCACCGTTATGGATCACCTCCAGTATCACTTCGCTCAGCAATTCTCCGTCGCAGTATTCGGTGACCAGAAGCGCGTTCAACGAATAGTTGCGACCAAGTGGCCTGACGATGTGGTGGGGATGGCCCGTGAGTCCGTAATCGCGCATCATGCAGAGATTGTCGAATTCGCGCGTCAGGCGTGAGACGGCCTTTACCGCATCCTTTTTCCTTTGCGATAGAAAGAACTTGCCGATGACCTTTGTTCCGGTATTGCGGTCTTCATACAGGTACACATCGTTTGAGCCATTAAGCCTGAAGACGCGGTACGTAGAACCACCCGAGGTGCCGCTGAGTTGTGGCTGAATGTCATGCTGGAGATAGCTATGCAGTGGGTCGTATTCCGATAGTCGTCCAAGATAATTTCTATTCATTGTTGGCCAGGAAATGCCAACTCAGACGGGAGTCTGAACGAATGCCAAAAGTGGTAGAACCCAGGTTCACGCGGCATTGTTGGATCGACGGTTGATGGATTGGAAGAGCTTCTTTCGGGCCTCGTTAATCCTGAATGCCGCCCGGTTACCGCTGACGAATAACCCTCATCATACCCATGCTGGGAAACCACTCTTGCTCTCTTTTCTGGCCCATTCTCTGCCACTCCTATCCATGCCCGTGCTATTCAAAAATCATAACGATACTACAACGTATCAAACGTAAATCTCAACAGCGCGCGACACAGCGCGCGTTAATGATTGGCTCGCTATAGTCGCGGCCATGTTGGCTTCGCCCTTACAACTGCTACTCCTGCATGTTCGCGGGTTGGGTGAACCGACACCAGCAGGAGGTGATCGAGTATCTTCAAGGCAAGAAAACCGCCTGCTTAAAAAAACGGGGTCTTCGTGAATTCGTGTGGGTGATTTTCGACCATTTTACAGGGCCGGCAACATGCACGTCAGTATCTTGAGCCGCAGATATTCTTCATCGCGCAGCCCATACGCCCGGCGCTGCAGGACGCGGATCTTGTTGTTGAGGTCCTCGACGAAGCCGAGCGAGACCTTGTTCTCGGGTCGGCAATAGGCAGCGATACCCTCCCAATGACGATCGATCATCTGCGCGAACTTTTCGTAAGGAGCGAGGCGCTGCCATTTGAGGCTCGCACGCCAGTTCTCGAAGAAGATAGGTGGACCCCAAATATTCGGCGGCGCAAAAATGTGAATTCGCAGCAACGCCCATAAGTGTCTCTTGATCCTGGGCAGTTATGCGGCGCTGCTTCAAGCCGCCTTACGTGCCTTGAAATATACTTCCAGCTGGTCCGCACTGCCGATGAGCTTGCCGCCGATGAATACTTGCGGCCAGGTTCCGCTGCCGGAAACCGCGCGCAACGTGCTCGTGGTGATGTGTTTGTCACGGCTGATTTCATCGTAGCGATAGCCCATGGCGTCGAGCAGCGCCTTGGCGCGAGCGCAATGCGGACATCCGGGCTTAACGAAAATCACCACCGGATCGGGCACAAGCGCCTTCGGGTTGATGTACTTGAGCATGGTGTCGGCATCTGAAACTTCGTACGGATCGCCTTCCTTTTCTGGCTCGATGAACATCTTCTCGATCACGCCGTCCTTGACCAGCATCGAATAGCGCCAGGAACGCTTGCCGAAGCCCAGGCTGGACTTGTCCACCAGCATGCCCATGCCAGCGGCGAATTCGCCATTGCCGTCGGGAAGCAAAGTAATGTTTTCGGCTTCTTGATCCCGCTTCCATTCGTTCATGACAAAGGCGTCATTTACCGACAGGCAGACGATTTCGTCCACACCGTTCGCCTTGAACA
Organism: Pseudomonadota bacterium; assembly: GCA_021785795.1. The sequence continues at coordinate 1,083 of JAJYEK010000072.1, read as the reverse complement.
CGCTGGCGAGCTCGTTATAGCGCGGTAGGTGGGAGCTCGAACAAGTCGGGGTATAGGCACCGGGCAGGCAGAACACGACCACAGTCTTGCCTTTGAATACCTCGCCAGTGGTCATGTCTTGCCACTGATTGCTGGTGTGGGTTTTGAATGTCACATCAGGTATGTGTTTGCCTTCGAGGCTCTTGGCGCTAGGTAGCATGGCTATTTCCTTTCGTAATCAGTTGATGATCAAGCAAACATCTCACTCAGCCCCGGCCATTTGCTCTTGTCCTGCTGGGGCATGAAGGTGGATTGCCGGCGACGCACTTCTTCAGCAGCGGCGCATAGAACTGGAGCTTGCCCGCGGCGGTGGCGGCCCACTCCTTTGTTGGCAGAAAGTGAAACTATTTGAAAGATATCCCCTTTGGCCGGGAATGCTCTGTGCGCCAGCGCATAGAGCAGCCTGCGGTGGAGGCGGATACCAATGAATAAATGGCTCTTCCGGGTTTCGTAATGGAATGGCCGCCCCCTTTTGCGTATTCCGGCGATTCCTGCCACCCATTCCGGCCTGATTGCTGCCAGGCATTCCGGTCATTTCTGCCACCCCAATCGGAGCGCAGCGACGCGGTGTTGGTTTAACAGGCTGCTGAAAAATACCCTGAAATGAATAAAACCGTGTACCCCGATTCTTCAAAACGATGCACCGCGCGGGTCGATGCCCCGCTGGGTGGTGCGTGGTGTGTCTCGATTTCTCCGTTTTTCATATTCCGCAGGCACTTATCCTGTCTGAGTGGTCTACGCTGGGCTCGCCCGCAACAGATTGGCCAGGTGCAGCAGGTTGAAGGCCGTGGCATTGAGCCGGAACTGCTCATCGACTCGTTGGGTGCCGCGGTGTTTGGTCTTGGCGCTGGTACCGATCGTCTTCATCCAGCCAAAACGGGTCTCGATAAGTTTGCGGATCTTGAGGCTCACGGTGTAGCCGGGATGGCGCGTGGTGCGGGCATCGATGGCCGAGCGCCGGTGCGTGTCGTTTTGCGCCACGTGCGGGGTGATACCGAGTTTGCGCAAATCCGTCACGCAGTCTTCGGTGTCGAATCCCTTGTC
>JAJYEK010000071.1 GCA_021785795.1 Pseudomonadota bacterium | reverse complement strand
GGACCGAAAGCCGACGGGCCGACCGCCCCCTCAGGGCTGCGGCAAGCACAATAACGACGCACGACAGCGGGCGCATCCCGCAAATTTCCATTCTACCAACAGGAACCGCCCATGGCAGATTCGAATGAACCCCAGGGTCCGACCCTGAACGTGGAGAAAATCTACGTGAAGGACATCTCGTACGAAGCGCCGAATGTTCCGCAAGTGTTCCTGGAGCAGACGGTGCCCGAGGTGGGGATCCAGCTCCACATCGCACACAGCCCGATCGCGGCCAGCGAGGGCCTCTACGAGGTGATACTCGGGGTGACGGTGACGGCCAAGATTCAAGACAAGACGGTGTTCCTGGCTGAGACCCAGCAGTGCGGCCTGTTCCGCATCGCCGGCGTGGCGGCCAGCGAACTGCCGATGGTGCTCGAAATCGGTTGCCCCAACATCCTGCTGCCGTTCGCGCGCGAAGTCATCAATGACCTCGTCGGCAAAGGCGGGTTCCCGCAGCTGCTGATCAATCCGGTGAATTTCGAGCTGCTGTATCAGCAGAAACAGGCGGCCGGCGTCCAGTCGGCCAGTCACTGACGCGATCCGGCGCTGTCGGGCACCGCCGCTGGAAGTGCCGACCCCACGCATGGCGCAAGCGACGACTGGTTCCGCCATTGCCGTCCTGGGCGCAGGATCCTGGGGCACAGCTCTGGCTGTAGTGCTGGCCCGCAATGGCTACGGCAGCTTTCTCTGGGGCCACGATGCCGCACGCATGGCCCGCTTGGCGCACGAGCGCGTCAATGCCCTGTATCTTCCCGGAATCGCATTCCCCGACGGGCTACATGTGCGCGAAGACCTGCCCGCGCTCGCGCAGGAGTGCGAGCGCTTCTTGGTAGCGGTGCCGAGCTCGGCCTTTCGCGCGACCCTCGAAGCCCTGGTTCCCCATGCTTCGCCGACGGCTATTGTGGCCTCTGCCACCAAAGGCCTGGAGCCGGGGTCGGGCAGGCTGTTGAGCGATGTATGTGGCACGGTACTCGGGGCGCAGCGGCGTACTGGGGTGATATCGGGCCCGACGTTTGCGCGTGAGGTGGCCCGAGGTCTGCCGGCAGCGATGACCGTGGCGGCCCGCGATCCGGAAACTGCCGAGGCCATCGCCGCATGGCTTCGCAACGACCATCTGCGCGTCTATACGAGCCAGGATCTGGTGGGCGTGCAACTCGGCGGCGCCGTCAAGAACGTCATGGCCATTGCCACTGGCATCAGCGACGGCCTCGGACTTGGTGCCAATGCGCGCGCCGCGCTGATCACCCGGGGGCTTGCCGAGATTGAGCGCCTGGGGTCGGCGCTGGGTGGTCGGCCGGAGACCTTCATGGGATTGACCGGCATGGGTGACCTGGTTCTGACCTGTACCGATGACCAGTCGCGTAACCGCCAGGTGGGGCTGGCCCTTGGGCGCGGAGGCGCGCTGTCGACCACCCTGGCGGAGCTCGGACAGGTGGCCGAAGGTGTCGCGACAGCCCGCGAAGTGCGGTCCCTCGCGCGCCGGGCGGGCGTGGACATGCCGATCACCGAGCAGGTCTATCGCGTCTTATTCGAAGGTCTGGCGCCCCGGGACGCGGTGACGGCGCTGCTGCGGCGCGAGCCGAAGCAGGAAAAGTCCTGACCCGGGTCGGGAATCTCAGCGAAACGTTCCCGGCAAGACGCTGCCGGCACGGTCTTGCCGTCAGACGAAGCCAAGCTGCCGCCATGCCTCATAGACGGCGATGGCCACCGCGTTGGAAAGATTGAGGCTGCGGACCCCGGGCCGCATGGGCAGGACCAGGCGCTGTTCCGCCGGCAGGCCCTGCAGTACTTCCTGCGGTAGTCCACGTGTTTCCGGACCGAACAGCAGGGCGTCGCCGCTGCCGTAGTCGACGTCGGTGTACAGTCGCCGCCCGCGGGTCGAGAAGGCGAGAATGCGCGACGGACCCACCTGGCTCAGGAACTGATCCAGCCCGGCGTACCGGCGCACCATCACCCACTCATGGTAGTCCAGGCCGGCACGTCGGAGCCGGCGGTCATCGAGCGTGAAGCCGAGCGGCCCGATCAGGTGCAACTGCGCGCCCGAGTTGGCGCACAGGCGGATCACGTTGCCCGTGTTGGGCGGAATTTCAGGTTGGTAGAGCACGACGTGCAGCATGGCCGGTTCTTAAGGAGAAGCGCTGGCGCGTATTTTGCAGAGGGCCGGGTAGATTTCGTGTGATCCTTAACTACAGTTAGCTACAGGTGCCGGCAGTCTATACGAACCAGCTCCGGCCAGCGAGGTTGGCGTCATGTCCGCAGTCACGGCCAAGCCGAAAAAGATCCGTATCGGGGATCTGCTCATCGAGCACAAGGTCATTTCGCAGGAACAGCTCAACGCTGCCCTCGCGGAACAGAAGAAGAGCGGGCGCAAGCTGGGGCGGGTGCTGATCGAGAACGGCTACCTGACCGAGGACCAGTTGCTGGATTTCCTGGCGCGGCAGCTGAGCATTCCGTACATCGACCTCAAGCGCTATCACCTCAAGCCTGATGTCGTGCGCCTCATTCCGGAGGCGCATGCGCGCCGTTTCCGTGTGCTAGCGCTGGAAGACGGGCGCGACGGCCTGCTCATCGGCATGGCCGACCCCACCGATATTTTTGCCTACGACGAGCTGGCGCGGGTGCTGCGCCGGCCGCTGCGCCTGTCGGTGGTGCGCGAGGCCGATCTGCTTAAGGCCATCGACCTCACGTACCGGCGCACCGACGAGATCAGCGGACTCGCCCAGGAACTCGGCCAGGAGATGTCTGCCTACGACGTCGACCTGGGGCAGCTGGGCGGGACCGAAGGCCTGACCGACGCGCCGGTGGTCAAGCTGCTGCAGACGATGTTCGAGGATGCGGTTCAGGTCAACGCCTCCGACATCCACATCGAGCCTGATGAAAAGGAACTGCGCATACGCTTCCGTCTGGATGGCGTGCTGCGTGTGCAGACGACTGCGGAGCGGCGCATCGCCAGCGCGCTGCTGTCACGCCTGAAACTTATGGCAGGACTGGACATCTCGGAAAAGCGCCTGCCGCAAGACGGCCGGTTCAATGTGCGGGTACGCGACAAGAGCGTCGACGTGCGCCTGTCGACCTTGCCAGTACAGTACGGCGAGTCGGCGGTCATGCGGCTGCTGAACCAGACCAGCGGTGTGCTCGACCTCGGGCAGCTGGGCATGCCTGAGGCTCTGCTGGCACGATTCCGCAAAATGATACACAGCCCCCACGGGATGGTGCTCGTCACCGGACCGACCGGCAGTGGCAAGACCACGACTCTGTACGGGGCGCTGCGCGAACTCAACAAGCCGACGCTGAAAGTCATCACCGTAGAGGATCCGATCGAGTATCGCTTGCCGGGCATCAACCAGGTGCAGGTCAACAGCCGGATCGATCTGACCTTCGGGCGGGTGCTGCGCTCGGTGCTGCGCCAGGATCCGGACATCGTGCTGGTGGGCGAGATGCGCGACCAGGAAACCGCCGAGATCGGCCTGCGGGCTGCCATGACCGGGCACCTGGTGCTGTCGACGTTGCATACCAATGATGCCGTGTCGACCCCCTCGCGCCTGCTCGACATGGGGGCGGCGCCGTTCCTGATCGCCGCCAGCCTGCGCGGCATCCTGGCCCAGCGTTTGGTGCGGCGCATCTGCGAAAGCTGTTCCGAGCCGGTCGAACTCGAACCCGGGTTGCGTGTCGTGGTCGAGGAGGAGCTGGGCCGCACGGCGGACGGCCTGGAGTTCCGCCGCGGGCGCGGCTGTACCTATTGCAACCACACCGGATATCACGGACGTATCGGCATCTACGAATTGCTGGAAATGGACGATAGCCTGGTGCAGGCGCTGCACCGCGGCGATCCGCTTGCTTTCGCCGAGGCGGCCAAGGCGCAGCCCGGCTTCCTGAGTCTCAGGCGGGGCGCGCTCGATCTTGCCGGACGCGGCTTGACGACCATGGACCAGGTGATGCGCGCCACGTTCGGGCTGGCGGAGTGATGGGAGCGCCATGAGCGTGACCCGTTTCCAGTACACCGGACGCAACCGCCGCGGGGAGGCCGTCAATGGTCACATCGAGGCGGCCACCGCGGAGGCGGTGGCAAGCCAGCTGTTCAACAACGGGATCACGCCGATCGACATCCAGCCGTCCGCCGCCGTGCGCGACGTGTTCGGCGACCTGAAAAGCCTTCTGGGCCGCCTGCGCGAAGGCCGGGTCGCGATCAGCGATCTGATATTTTTCTGCCGGCAGATGTACACCCTGCTCAAGGCCGGGGTTCCGATCATGCAAAGCCTGCGCGGACTGCGTGACTCGACGCAGAACCCGGCACTGGCCAGCGTGATCGGCAGCATCAGCGAGGGTCTGGATGCGGGCATGGACCTGACTACCGCAGTGCGGCGGCATCCGCAGGTGTTTTCGAACCTGTTCGCGAGCTTGGTGCAGGTAGGCGAGACCACCGGAAATCTCGCTGAGGCGTTTCAACAGCTGGCCGCCTATCTGGAGCGTGAGAAGGACACGCGCGAGCGCATCAAGCAGGCCCTGCGCTATCCATCGATCGTGGTGTTCGCGATCACAGTCGCCCTGTTCATCATCAACATTTTCGTCATCCCGGCCTTCGCCCGGGTGTACACCGGCTTCCACGCGCAGCTGCCATTGCCGACACGCCTGCTCATCGCCACCTCGCACTTCGTGGTGCATTACTGGGGGGTCATGCTGACGGCCGTGGTTGTCGTGGCCGCGGGCGTGCAACGCTACCTGCGCACGGCCGACGGGCGCTACCGGTGGCACCGGGTCAAGCTGAAACTTCCGGTTGTCGGGCGCATCATCTATTGCGCCACGCTGGGTCGCTTTGCGCGTTCACTCGCGGTGACGCTCGATGCGGGTGTGCCGCTGGTCCAAGGCATGTCGGTGGTCAGCCGCGCGGTGGACAACGAGTTCGTCGGCGAACGCATCGCGCAGATGCGCGATGGGGTGGAGCGGGGCGAGAGCATCACCCGTTGCGCCACCGCGACCGGCCTGTTTCCGCCGCTGGTCCTGCAGATGATCTCGGTGGGCGAGGAGTCGGGTGCGCTCGACGACCTGCTCCGCGAGGTCGCCGATTATTACGAGCGCGAGGTCGACTATGATCTGCGCAATCTGAACACCGCGATCGAGCCGATCCTGATCTCGATCATCGGCGTGATTGTGCTCATCCTCGCCCTCGGTGTCTTCCTGCCCATGTGGGATTTGGCTCGCGCTGCCCAGGCGCACTGACGCCATGCGTCACCCGGACTGCCAGAAACTGGACAAGCAACTGTTCGTATCCTACGGTCTGGGAAAGGATTCCGGAATCATGCGCCCGCGCTCCGTCGCGGGCCGCACCCGTCCACCGGAAGGACCTCCCGCGCGGTTGCGGCGGGAGCGAGGGTTCACGCTGCTGGAGCTTGTGGTCGTCATTGCCGTCATCGCGCTGTTGCTGACGGTGGCGATCCATCGTCTGTGGGCGCTCCAGGAAGAGGCCGAAGCGACCGCCATGGAGCAGGTGCTGGGCACGCTGCGCAGCGCGCTTGGCATGAAGGTTGCTAGTGATCTGGTGAATGACGATGTCGCGAATCTGCGCCGCCTCGCGGGCAGCAACCCGATGCGGATTCTGGCCCAGGCGCCGAAGAACTATCTGGGCGCATTCAGCGATGTCCATGCGGCCGCCATTCGAGGCGGACACTGGTACTTCGACCGGCGCAGCCGGATGCTGATCTATCGAGTCCGAAACCAGGACTATTTCAGCGGCGGGCTCGGGTCGCCGCCCCGTGCCGGCTTCATGATCCGGGTCGCGCAGACCCGGCCGGGGCAAGGCGAAGGGCTCGGTGCGGTGCTGGTTGCGGTAGCGCCCTACCATTGGGGGCCGCGGCCGGATGCAGTGCGGAAGGACGGCATCGTGCGATTTATCGACCGGATTCTGGATTTCTGATTGAGGAGGCAGTAATGAAATCGAAGCAGTCGGGCTTCACCCTGATCGAGCTCGTGATTGTGATCATCATCCTCGGGATCCTGGCGGCGGTCGCTCTGCCGCGGTACGTCGACCTGGGGCAGTCGGCGCGCATCGCGAGCGTCAACGGCGTGGCCGGCGGAATACGCTCGGCGGTGGCGGTGGTCCAGTCGCGCTATATCGCCACCGGGGAGGCCACCTCGCCGGTGACCATGCTCGATGGCACAACGGTGGCGGTCGACGTCGGCGCTGACGACGGCGGCATTCCCCTGGCGACGGCGGTCGGGATCGGCAACGCCATCCAGGCCGCCAGCGACCTCCAGCCTTTCTCCGGTTATACCACCACCTACGCCGGCGGCGTCGCGACTTTTAAGTTGCGCGCGATGTGTTACGTGACGTACACGGAGAAGGCGCCGGGAACCATCGGCGCGGTGGCCGTGGTGACCACAGGCTGCTAGTGCCGCCGCCAGAAAACTGACGTTCCGACAGAACACTGACTGACGTTTCGACAAAGGAGTCCTGACATGAAGAAGCAAAGCGGCTTTACCCTGATCGAGCTGGTGATGGTGATCGTGATCCTCGGCATCCTGGCGGCAGTCGCGCTGCCAAAGTTTGTCAACCTCGGCGGCAATGCCCGCACCTCCGTGATCCAGGGCGTGGCCGGCAGCATGCGCGCCACGAATGCGGAGATCTATGCCGAGGCCGCAATGACTCCCGGCGGCCTGGGTGCAACGGGCAGCGTAGCGGTTGGCGGCCAGACCGTCAAAACGGCTTATGGCTATGCCGCCAGCATGACCGATCTTCTGAACGCAATGAGCCTGCATCCGAAGAGTGACTTTACCATATCCACGAACGAGGTCGAGATGGCGGATGCCACCGTTCCGGCCAATTGCAGCGTGACCTACGCGCCTGCGACGGCAACCGCGACCCCAACGTACACCACGCTCATTACCGGCTCGGGCGGTGGCTGCTGACATTACTGTCCCGCCGGGCGCAAGCGTGTCCCGGGGACAGCGTCTGAGTTTGGTTAGACAGGCAGTGCGAGCGGGGTGTTGGTCGACAGCACCCCGTTTTTTTGATCTCGCGGTACGGTGCCATGGGTAAACGGACTTCCAGATGCCGGGTGACAGGCATCCGCGATACTTGCCTGTGCCAGAGCGGCATGACCCTTGTGGAACTCGTGGTCGTCTTGGTGCTCGCCTCGGTACTGGCTGCAGTCGTCGCTAGCCGCTGGAATGCCAGCGGCGCCACTGCCCCGTATCAGGGCGAGCTGCTTGCCCGCAGCATCCGTCACATGCAGATGCTAGCCATGGCCTGGGGACAGACACTGCAGCTGACTCCGAACAGCGGGGGCTACAGCGTCTCCTGCGTCGGCAACGCCGGCGCGCCCTGCAATGGGGGCGGGGGAGCGCCGGTCACGGACCCGGCCACTGGCTCGCCGTTCACTGAAGCGCTGAGCTATGGGGTCACGCTCACCGGTACTCCGCTCTATTTCGACAGCCTCGGCCGGCCGGTATCGGCCGGCGGCGCGCTGCTCGGCGCGGCAACGGTCTATACCCTCCATACCGGCAGCCAGACCTGGTCGGTGAGCGTTGCGCCCCTCACCGGCTTTGTGACGGTGTCCACGCCATGACGCGTCGCCGCGCCACGGGCTTTACCCTCGTCGAGCTGGTCATGGTGATCGTACTGCTTGGCATCGCCGCAGTCGCAATCCTCTCCGGCTACGGACAGGTGGCGCGCTCGCTCAGCACCAACTCCGACCTGCAGGCGGGCATGCAGCTCGCACGTGAATGCGGTGAGTACCTGATCGCGCAGCGCCGCGACAACCCTGCCATGGGGTACAGCGGCCTGAAGGGCAGCGCCATCTGCAGCGCTCTGCCGAACCCGCTGGGGCTGTCGGTGGCGGTCACGTTCACTGATCCGTACAAAGGCGCGGCCTGCCCCGGTACCTGCAAGCTCGCAAGCATCAGCGTGACCCAGGGGACGCAGACCCTGGACACGGCCAGCCTGATGTTGGCGAATTACTGATGGACCGCGCGATGACCCGGCCCGCTGCGACCGCCCAACCTGGTTCTCGCCAGGGCGGATTCACGCTCATCGAGCTGGTGGTCGTGATCGTGCTCACGGCCATCCTGGCCGTCGCCGTGGCGCCGCTGCTGACGAGCGGCGTCCAGGCCTTCGGTGCGACCTCGACGAGCCTCGACGCCCTGAGCAAGCTGCGCTATGCAACCGCGCGCATGGCGCGCGAAATCCGCGAGATCCGGCGTGACCCGGCCAATACCGCCGATTACGACATCTCCACCATGACCGCGACGACGCTGGCGTTCACCAAGACCGATGGCACCGGCGTGACCATCACGTCCAGCCCGCCCGACGTGCTGCTGTCCTACTCGACGCCGGCCGTCTCGGCCATCCTCACCGACGAGGTCAGCAGCCTGGCATTCAGCTACCTCAAGATCGACGGCGTGACTCCGGCCACCGGGCCTTCGGATGTGGCATTCGTGCGCATCGATCTCACCCTGACCCAGAACGGCATACCCTACGGGCAGACGACCTGGGTGAGCCTGAGAAACCAGTCATGAGCCGGCCGGCCGTGACCAGGGAATGCAACCGCGCACCGGAGCGCGGGGCGGCCACGCTGATGGCCGTTCTGTTCCTGCTCATCGTGATCGCCTTCGCGGTGCTGGTGGCGACGCGCATGTCCGGTTCCGACATCACCGACACCAGCCTTGCGCAGAGCGGCGTGAGCGCCCTGCTCCTGGCGGAGAGCGGCGTGGAACGGGCTGCCGCGCGCTACGCCTCAGGTACCCCCTGCGCCAGCCTGGCGGTCGATGGCCCCTATACCCTCGGCCAGGGGTCATTCACGGTCAATGCCGTCTACAGCACCGATCTGAGCGGTGCCAACCTGCCGGCCGGCGAATGCCGCGTGCAGGTGCAGGGCACCGTCGGCATGGTGCAGCGCACAGTCCAGGCCGTCCTGCAGCGGCCGGCATCGACTGGATTCGTCGTCGGCAACGGCGGTGTGGCGCTGGAGTGCGGTGGCAAGACCTGCACCGCTACCAAGACAAACACGCCCGACAACCTGGTCGGCGTATCGTGTCCGACAGCCTCAGACTGCATTGCGGTGGGCGCCAACGGAACGGTCATCCAGTGGAATGGGTCGGCGTGGAGCCCGATTCCGATCGGCTACGGCAATTTACAATTTACGGCGGTCGCTTGCGAGCCAGGCAATGGCAAGGACTGCTTTGTTAGCGGTGCATATCTTTGGGGCGGGTTCTTCGAGATCCCGGTTATTCTTCACTGGAACGGCAATACCTGGAATATACCCTCAATCGGCCAGCAGTTTGGTGCATCGTTCACCGACATCGCCTGCGCTGGTACCGGGGCCAGTACCGCCTGTTATGCGACCATCGCTGGCCGATATTTTGCCGCCAACCAGTACTGGGTCGGCAACGGCAGCGGCGGGAGTATGCAAAACAGCAATGCCTCCAATTCCTTGAGCATGGTCTCCTGCGCATCGGCCACGAATTGCTGGGCGACAGAGAGCTACGGAGGGCATCATGGTGACGGCGGCGGTAGCCCCTGGTATTTCGATGCGCTGGGACCAGGCGGCGGGAGCGAAACGAGCATTCCGGCTGATGGCATTAGCGCTTCGAGTGCCGCTCCAATCTCGTGTGACGCGACGAACGACTGTTGGGCTGCCGAACCCCTAATTGGCAGCGATTCGACGTTCGCCTACTGGAACGGTACTCAATGGAGTGCGATTCCGACGACGGTGAGCGAGACCCTGTATGGTATGGATTGTTTGTCTTTGAATGAATGCTGGGCAGTGGGTGCAGGCGGTACGGTATTGCTCGGCAGCGGTGTCGGCGCTGCCCGCACCTGGGTGGCCGTGACCTCCGGAACGACCGCGCAGCTCAACGCGGTATCGTTTCCGGCTGGTGCCGGCGGGGGCGGCTCGACCGTGGTCATCCAGTGGCATGAAGTCGAGTCCTGACCGGGTGGAGGCAGCGGGCCGGAGAGGCGGTAGAGCCGCCGCCGAGATACCGGGAGTACACGAGACTAAGGCACTATTTGGCAAGGATTTTTGCTAATTTCCGTAGTACGCGACGGGTAAACCCGTAGCGACATCAGGGGTAGGCGGCAATACGGAAATTCCATTGACAACATAGAGTTACTATGCAGATTTTCTGCTATGGTTCAAATATGAACAACAACTACATGGGTTGGATCATGTCTGCCGATAGGCAGGATCCAGCCGTTTCCCCGGGTACTCACACTTGTTCGCGCCGCTGAAAAGAAAACGGATGCTCCCCGGTCTGACGGCCGTGGGAATCGCCGCCGACGGCGTGTACCTGGTGCGTGCGGTGCGCGAGCCGGAACAGCGTCCGCGCATTGAGCAGTGGGAGTTCCGGCCGGTGAGTCCCGACGCGCCGCAGGACAAGGTGCTGGCCGGACTGGCCCGCGACCACGACCTCAAGCACGCCCGCTGCACGACGCTGCTCGGCGAGGCCGAGTATCAGCTGGTGCTTACCGAAGCGCCGGATGTGCATGCCGACGAGCTCAAGGCAGCACTGCGCTGGCGCGTCAAGGATCTCATCAACTTCCACATCAACGATGCCAGCCTTGATGTGTTTGACCTGCCGGGAGATGTTGCGCCGGGGCGGGCGCGCGAGATGTATGTGGTGGCAGCACGCAATGATGCGATCCGGGCGCGGGCGGATGCCCTCGAGGCGGCCGGAATCAATCTGGACGTCATTGACATTCCCGAGCTGGCTCAGCGTAACGTCTCTTCGCTGCTGCCCGAAGATGCAAACGGAGTGGCCATGCTGACGCTGCAGGCGGCGAGCGGGCTCATTACCCTGACCCGTCAGGGCCTCTTGTATCTCAGCCGCACGCTCGGCGTCGGTTTCGATACCCTGCAGGCTGCGGCCGAGCCGGCCGGCTATCACGACCACATCGTCCTGGAAATCCAGCGGTCGCTCGACTATTACGAGAGCCATTTCCGCGAGGCGCCGATCCGCCATCTGGTTCTTGGCGGCGCGGCAACGGGACTGCCGATGCTGATCGAACACCTGCGCGCCAATCTCAACGTGCAGGTCTCGGTGCTTGATCTGGCACCGCTTCTGGACTGCAACCAATCCTTGCCGCAGGAGATGCAGGCGCGCTGCCTTGTCCACGTAGGCGCGGCGCTGCGCCAGGAGGTCAGGGCCCTATGATTCAGCAGGTCAATCTTTATCATCCGATCTTCCGCAAGCAGGAGAAGAAGTTCTCCGCCAAGGCCATGCTCCAGGCTGGCGCCACGGTGCTCACGGGTATCGTGCTGGTCTATGCCCTGACCTGGTGGCGGCTCGATGTACTGCGCGCACAGGCTCGCGAAGTGGGTCAGCAGCAGGCTGCGGCCGCCACCCGCATTGCCGACATAGGTCGGGAGTTCCCCGCGCGCGCCGTCAAGCCGGAGCTGGCGGCGCAGCTGCGCCGTCTTCAGGAGCGGGTGGCGGCAAGCGAACAGGCATACCGTATCCTGCAGCATGAGCACTTTGGCAGCACAGTCGGCTATTCCGGCTACCTGGTTGCATTTGCCCGCCGGCACGTTTCCGGGCTGTGGCTCACCGGATTGAGCATCGCAGGCGTCGGTCAGAATATGACCCTGCAAGGGCGCAGCATCGCTCCTGATCTCGTGCCCCGTTATCTGCAGCGGTTGTCCACGGAAAAAATCCTGGCCGGAACCGACTTCGCCGTGTTCCGTATTACCCGTCCGGCGCGGGCGTCGGGCAAGGGGCCGCTGGAGCCGTACGTGGATTTCATCGTCAGGACTTCCGCCGCCGGACCCGGCGCGCGGGGGCGATCATGACCGGCGGCTGGCGCCAGTCGGCCCGGCGCATAGCCGACCGGATCGATGCGCTTTCACTGCGCGAGCGTGCCCTGGTCTTTGTCGGCATCCTGGCGGTGCCGATCGTGATCGCAGTCAATTTTCTGTTCGTACCGCTGCGTACCGAACAGTTGCGTCTGGAAAATCAGATAACGAGCCGATTGCGGCAGGCGCGCCAGCTCGATACCGAGGGCGATGAGCTGCTCAGCTCAAGGATGGGTCGCCCGGATACTGCCGCCCGCGCGCAGATCGCGCAGCTGCAGCGGCAGCTGCGTGCGAGCCGTGGCGAACTGTCCGTCATCACGCATGGCTTGGTTGACCCTAGGGAAATGGCCCGGCTGGTGCGCGTGGTGCTGGCGAAAAACGGCGCGTTGCAGCTGGTGTCTATCGAGAATCTGCCGCCGCTTCCCCTGGGCAGATCCGCTCGCAGAGGCAGCAACGGCACGGTCGGCCCGGCACTGGCGGTAGTGAAGTCCGCCGCCGCGAATGCTCCGGAGGTCCCAGGTGCCCCGGTGCTCTACCTTCATGGCATGAGGCTGGTTCTCAAGGGCCGCTATGTCGATATCGTGCGCTATTTGCAGGCCCTGGAAGCGCTGCGCTGGAAGATGTTCTGGGGCAGTCTCAGGCTCAGAACCGAACATTATCCCGTAACGAAAGTAACCTTGGTCATCTACACGCTCGGTTTCAACCGGGCGTGGATCGGGATGTAGCCGGCCGGCGTGCGTATGACTGGCATGAAATTTGAATCGGCCCTTAGGCGAATGGACAAAGACCGCATATTAATAGTCGTGTTGTCGCTGGGGCTCCTGCTGGCCGCCGGCGCGCGGGCTTTTGCCGCTGACTCGCTGATCGGACTGCCCGATCCCACGCGGCCATATTCCGGATTCCCTGCTTCGAGCCACCGGCCTGCTGGGCTGGTGCTGCAGTCCACGCTGGTGTCCCCACTGCAGCGGCTGGCCGTGATCAATGGCCGTACGTTCAAAATCGGCGAGCGCGTCGGCGACGCCGAGATCCTCCAGATCCGTCCGTACGGCGTGATCCTGAGCCGCGCCGGCAGGCGCCAGCTGCTGCGCCTGCTGCCGAAATTGAATATCGAGAGAACACGCGATGAGAACATGCCCCTTGCCGCAATCCGATAAGTGCCGCCGCGTGCGTGTCCTTGTGGCAGTCCTTGCCGCCACCGCGCTGGCCGCCTGTCAGACCAACCCGTATCGCTGGAGCAATGAAGTCGGAACGCGCATCGGCACCAATCTTGAGCGTGCCGGCAGGACAGATGCGTCCGCGGTACCCCAGTCCGTGAGCAAGGCATTGCTTCCGCCGCTGGAAATCCGCCTGCCGCATGGCCAGCGTGCGCCGCTCGAGCCGCATTTCGACCTGTCGGTGCACGATGCCCAGGCGAGCGATGTATTCATGGGGCTGGTGCGGGGGACTCCTTACAGCATGGTTATTCCCCCGAACCTTACCGGGACCATTACCATGCATCTGAAAAATGTCACGGTGCCGGAAGCCCTGGATGCGATCCGCGAAGCCTACGGTTACGGTTTCCGGCGCGATGGCAACCGCTTTTTCGTCTACGGTCTCGGGATGCAGACGCGTATCTTTCATATCAATTATCTCGACATGATCCGCGACGGGGAATCTGATATCCGCGTCACCTCGGGTGAACTCACGCAGACCACGACTTCGGGCGGCACGAACGGTTCGATGACCGGAAGCGGCACGACTTCGACTTCCCAGGTGATACCCGACATCCGTGTCAAGACGATATCCAAGTCCAATTTCTGGGGCACGCTTAAGAGCAGCCTGACGGCAATCATCGGAACTGCCGACGGCCGCCGGGTAGTGACGAATCCGCAGGCCGGAATCGTGATCGTGCGCGCCATGCCGCGGGAGCTGGAAATGGTTCGCCGCTACCTGCACCAGACAAGCGCATCCGTCGATCGGCAGGTGATACTCGATGCGAAAATCCTGGACGTCCAGCTCAACAACCAGTTCCAGACCGGTATCAACTGGGCGGCACTGCAGGGCTCCTCGGTGTTTGCGCAGACGGGTGGCGGAACCATCTTCGGCGGCGCCGGAACAAGCGACATTGCCGGAAACACCGGCAGCCTCAATCCTGCCGTGCCGGGCAACACTCCCGCCAGCGTGATCAACAACACCGCCGTGTCGGCATTCGGCGGCGTATTCAGCATCGCGACCAAGTCCGCCAATTTCGCTTCGTTCCTGGAACTGCTGCAAACGGAAGGCACGGTGCACGTGCTGTCGAGCCCACGGGTGTCCACCATCAACAACCAGAAAGCGGTTATCAAGGTTGGCGGCGACGATTTCTTCATCACCGGCGTGACCAATACGCCGCTTGCCTCCATCGGAGGGACCACAACGGTGTCCAGTCAGGTGGACCTGACTCCGTTTTTCTCCGGTATCGCGCTGGACGTGACCCCGGAGATCAATTCGCACGGCGACATCATCCTGCATATCCATCCCTCAGTGAGCCAGGTGGTGCAGAAGGACAACACCTTTACGCTCAACGGCCAGGTCAACAGCCTCCCGCTTGCTTCAAGCACGATCCAGGAATCGGACGATGTCGTGCGTGCCAAGAGCGGCCAGTACGTGGTGATCGGCGGCCTGATGAAGGAGGAGAGCACCGACGAAAACGCCGGCGTGCCGTTCCTGGACAACATTCCTGTTCTGGGAAATCTGTTCAAGCACAAGCAGGCGATACGGGTCAAGAACGAGTTGGTGATCCTGATCAAACCGACGATCGTGGACAATGGCCAAATCTGGGAGGACTCGATTCAGGATTCGAGCCGCCAGTTCCGCAACCTGGAAGGCAGTCGCTGACCGCGCTCGTGGCGCGCGTCCGGACGGATTGAACCATGTATAAATCGCATTTCGGCTTGACGGAACATCCCTTCAGCATTACTCCCGATACCAGCTTCTTCTATGGGCATTCGAGCTACCAGGACGCGCTCAATACGCTTCTTGTTTCGATACGCAGCGGCGAGGGGTTCATCAAGGTGGTTGGCGAGGTCGGCACCGGCAAAACGCTCCTGTGCCGAAAGCTGCTGGCCAGCCTGGAAGAGGGATTTGTCACCGCCTATATTCCCAACCCCTATCTGGAGCCGATGACGCTGCTGCGGGCGGTGGCCGATGAACTCGGTATGGCTTATGACGGCGATGCCGACCAGTATCATCTCCTTAAATCGCTCACGGCATTCCTGGTCGATGTGCATGCGCAGGGCAGCGGCGTAGTCGTGTGCCTGGATGAGGCGCAGGCCATGCCGATCGAGACGCTTGAGGCGTTGCGGTTGCTGAGCAACCTGGAAACCGAGCGCCGCAAGCTGCTGCAGGTGGTGCTGTTCGGCCAGCCGGAGCTGGATGCGCGGCTTGACGAGCCCTCGATCCGTCAGCTGAGGCAGCGTATCAGCTTCTCCTGCAAGTTGGCTGCCATGAGCGTCGAAGATGTCGAGTGCTATGTTGCCCACCGCCTGGGGATCGCCGGGTATCACGGGCCACGGCTGTTTTCGCAGCAGGCCGTGCGCGCGCTCCATCGGGCGAGCCGCGGCATCCCCCGTCTGGTCAATATCGTAGCGCACAAGGCGATGATCGCCGCTTTTGGCGAGGGCGCGCACCTCGTCGGGGCGCGTTACGTGCAAGAAGCCATCGCCGATACCGAGTCGACGCGTCTGCGCCTCAGCGTGCGCCGCGTACGAGTACTCAAAGCCGCCGCAGCTGTGCTCGGGCTTCTGCTGGTGTCTGCCGGAATGCTGTTCTGGGGGCTGCGCGCGTGAGCCTGATCAACAAGATGCTCAGGGACCTGGAGGCGCGCCAGCACGCGGTATCGGAACGTGCCGTGTCGCAGCCGGTCTATGAAGACCTGCGCCCGGCGGCGCCGGACCGCATCCGCCGTCGCGCGCTGCCCTGGATCCTCGTGTTGGCAACCGCGGCAGTGATCGCGGCCGGCCTGGTCGCCCGCCACCGCCAGCTGGCGCTGACGCGTGTTTCGACCACCGCCGCTATGCCGGTCCGCCCCGCGCCGACTGTCGCGGTCACGGCACATCCGGCAATGAAGTCGCGCACAGACAAGCGGGCTGCGACAGCAATCGGTGCCGCCGAACCCGGCGCATCCGACTTGCGCCGCAGGCCAGCCCCTGCGCGTGTGCGCCTGGCTCAGGCCAGTCGCCAACCGCAGACGATTCACGAGAGTCCGGCGCATGGCACAGTCAAGACGATCCGCCGGGTTGTCGCAGTTCAGCCGTCGCGTTCCGGACCATCGGTCTCCGGTGGAAGCGCAGTGGGTACGCACGGCTTCGAGAAGACGGAAATTCCGCTTACGACCGGACAGATCGCGGAGAACGCCTACCGTCGGGGGGTGAATCTCCTGGCGCAGGGGCATCCAGCCCTGGCCCGGCTGGCCCTCAGGTCAGCGTTGCGCGGTGATCCGCGCAATGTGCCGGCACGAGAGCTGCTGGCTGGTCTGCTGCTCCAGCGGGGCCGGCAGTCCGATGCTGCGCGGGTGCTCGAACAAGGGCTGGCGGTGTTGCCGCAACAGACTGCATTTGTCTACCTGCTTGCGCGCATTGACGCTGCGCGAGGCGCTCCAGGTCCGGCAATAGCGCTGCTTGAACGTGGTCTGGCCAGCGCCGGATCCGATCCCGATTATCTGGCGCTCCTGGCTATGCTCGATCAACGCGCTGGAAACAGTGCTGCAGCCGTCCGGCTGTTTGGGCAGGCGCTCGCGCTTCAACCCCTGGACGGCAACTGGTGGATCGGACTCGGGATCTCGCTTGAATCCGAAAACCGCTGGGCGTCTGCGCGGCAAGCGTATTCCCGTGCCACCCTCACCCGGCTCAATCCGACCCTAAAGCGGTACGCCGAAGAGCGTCTCGATGCGCTCCGTTGGCGCTGACCCCTATCCGGACCCCGGCCCATCGGCCCAGATGTGATGTGGCGGGCGTTGCGCCCGCCCAGCCGAGAGCTCCCGGGACTCTATCCCTGATGAGCTGGCGTGGATGCAATCGTGCCGCTGGCCAGATGTATTTTGGTGCACCGTGGTGGGCTCATTGCATCGGGATCGCACCGAGGCCGGAAGGCGAGCTCGGTCTGTGTGGGCCGGCAAACGTTCCGCTGCTAGCCCATCTTTCGCTATTCGACCCCCAGAACACGCAATTTCTGCCGCGCGCTTCCGGCTAAGCTGTTGATCGAGCGAGCAGACACCCGGGTGTCTCCGCTGCGAAACGCGTGTAGGTAAGACCT
>JAJYEK010000272.1 GCA_021785795.1 Pseudomonadota bacterium | reverse complement strand
GGGCAGGTCATCGGCGTTTTGATGATCTACTCGACGGAATCAGACACATTCGCCCAAAAGGAAGTGGATCTGCTCACGGAACTGGCCGATGACATCGCCTTTGGCATCGAGACCCTGAGAACGCGTGCACTGAGCCAGAAGGCGCACGAGACGATCTGGCGCATGGCCTATTACGACGAGGTAACGGGGCTTCCCAATCACGCGCGGCTCACCGAATTTCTGCAGCAGATGCTGTCCGACAATACCGACAACGCCCATTCGTTCTCGCTGCTCATGCTGGACGTCGATCACTTTCGCGAGATCAACGACGCGGTGGGAATCGAGCATGCCAACGCACTGCTTCACGAAATCGGTTCGCGCATACGGAGCACCTTGCCTGAAGAGGAACTGGTGGCACGCATGCGCGGCGACGATTTCGCCGCGCTGCTTCCGGACAATGACGCGGATCATGCGATCAGGACCGCACAGCGCATCATGGAAATAATGCAGCAGCCGTTCATCACCGGAGAACTTTCACTCGACGTGCGTGTGAGCATCGGCATCGCCCAGTTCCCGCAGCACGGCAACCAGGTTGACCAGCTGCTGCGGCGCGCGGACCTGGCCGTGCGCCGCGCCAAGCGCTCCGACAGCGGCTACACATTCTATGAGCCGGGTCTCGACGATGACAGCCCGCGGCGGCTGGCGCTTGCCTGCGATCTGAGGCAGGCGATAGACACGGACCTGCTGCTGCAGTATTACCAGCCGAAGGTCGACATGAAGACCGGGCAGCTGTGTGGGGTGGAGGCGCTGGCGCGCTGGAACAACCCTCAGTACGGCATCATTTCCCCGGACGAATTCATACCCCTGGCGGAACACACCGGACTGATCCGGCCTCTCACCTATAAGGTGATTGAGACCGCCATGAAACAGCTGCGTGCATGGGCGGATATGGGCCGGCGCATTCCGATCGCAGTCAACCTTTCCGCGCACAACCTGCACGATCCCGGTCTGGTAAAACGGATCGGGGAACTGGTCGATGCCTACCACATCGAATGCAGCCAGCTGGAGATGGAGATCACCGAGACCGCCATCATGGAGGATCCCTCGGGAGCGCTCGACGTACTGACGAAACTGAGCCACATGGGGATTACGCTGTCCATCGACGATTTCGGCACCGGTTATTCGTCATTGAGCTACCTGAACAAACTGCCCGTCAACACCATAAAGATCGACAAGTCCTTTGTGATCGACATGCTGTCGAACGAAGACGCCGCGCTGATCGTGCAATCGACGATCGGGCTGGCGCACGACCTGGGTCTGCGCGTCGTTGCCGAAGGTATCGAGAGTGCGGCCAGCTGGAAACGCCTCGCCGAACTCGGCTGCGACGTCGCCCAAGGCTACCATGTGGCGCGCCCCATGCCGGATCACGATCTCAAGCAGTGGGTTGAGAACCAATGCAAGACAGGCGTCTGGACCGGCTATGTCGACGCTGCCTGACCGGTACCGATTCCCCGCTCCGCGCGCTGCGCCGCCTGACAGCACGGACACAGAGCCGTCCGCCGCTGCCGCCGACGCTTTTCGCACGGTTCCAAAACCATCTCCTCCTCATATCGACATCTCGCAGCGGCGACTCCGCATGCCGCGCAAACCGCTTCTCCGAAACCGTTTGCGGCGGACAAATAGTCCGCCGGATCCGCACACATTCCGGTCGTGCCCATGACCCGTACGCTCCCGGATCTCCTGCAGACACTTGGCGGCTTTGCCGACTTCGGCCTCCTCACCGCCCAGGGCGAGCTGACGTTTCCTGCCGGGAATACCGCCGATTCCACGGAGCGCTCACTGGTCGACAGACTCAAAACGCACAGTCGCGATCTTCTGCGTGCCTACCTGCGCCAGCCTGACATGCCGGGCTGGCGGCTCGCGCTGATCCATCGGCCTCAGGACCCAGCGTCACGGAACCCGGCAGACCTCTGCTTCGAAACAGACGTGATCCACCAGCTCTACCCGGCAGGTAATCGCAACTCCGGGAGCCTGACGGCCTTCCAGCAGAAATGCCGCCACCAGGATCTTGCCCATGGGATCGCTCTGCTGCTTTCGCAGTATCCGGATATCGCTCCGGAGATACCGTTGTACTGCCCTGTCCTGTTCGACCGCCACACCATGCTCGCGCACTATTGCGACGCGCCCGGACAGGCGGCTGCCCCGGAGCTAGCCAATACGCCCGTCATCGAAGTCCTGAATTTTTCCGCACCGCTAGCGCTCAATCAGCGCGCGAGCGCTGAGATCCTCGCGCTGCGCGCGCGGCTTCAGCGTTCACTGCCTATGCAGGACGGGCGCGATGCACCGACATTCGACATTCTCGACGACCTGCCACAGCCGCTGTATGCAGAAACGGCCGGTGACGCCCAATACCATGGCGTTGACAAGCGCACGGATCGGGACGTGTTTCTGCCGGAGCGGGCATTGCAGCAACTGCATGTCAGCCAACATCACGAACCCGTCGAACGCTGGCTGGAGCTTCCGCACCGGGCGGTAAGCGCGGCCCGGCTGCAGGAGTTCGTCCATTTCCGGGATCTGGATCCGGCAAGACTGAGCGTACTGGCCGCCCGCTCATTCGTGTATACGGCCGCGCCCGGCAGCCCTCTTCTCGATCTGGGAATGGCCGACCCGTGGAACATGTATCTTCTCGAGGGAACCGTACTTCTGACTGCTGCCGACGGCGCCGGGTACACCGTAGAGGGTGGCGGCGCCAAAGCAAGCCACCCGGTGGCTTTCCTCAAGCCGCGCAAATACACCGTCACCACGCTCACCAAGGTCAGTTTTCTGTGGATCCACGACACGCTGCTTCACGTGCTGCGTGCCAGCCGAACTCCGCCAACCGATCCGGCACCGGTCCCAGGCGGGGAATCCGACGCAGATCCGGGCACCGGACCCGCTGATCCCCGCCTCCACCGTTAGCAGATGCCGCCGGAGGAGGCCTCGCGGCATCCTCTCCAACCGGCGCACGCTCCTGCCAATCGAGCACTACGCCTCACCGGGGAATGCCGAACCGGCGCACGCTGAATGAACGCTGCCAAAGCACCCGTCGCAGCCAATCCGCCCCTGGCGCACCTGACCGGCAAGCAAAGCGGCTCTGAAGGTCATGTCTCCGGAGACCATTCGCGCCATCCACCGATCAGGGGAAAATACAGCCCCAGACGCAGGGTCCGCCCGTCCAGCTTCGACATGATCTTCGCATAGCGTTCAAGCTGTGCACGATAGCGCTCACGCTCGCGATCCAGGAACTCCTCCACTCCCCCGCCTTCGTGCGCGCTTGTCTTGTAATCGATGATCCAGCGTATTCCGGCAGCATCTACGAACGTCCGGTCGAGCACCACGTTGCGCAGCTCGCCGCCGAGGACAGCGGTCAGTGCGTACTCGCACCGGCCGTCGCTGTGTGCAGAATCGAGAATCCAGCGTCCGCGCTCGTCGCCGAGAACTCCGAGAAGCCCTGTTT
>JAJYEK010000271.1 GCA_021785795.1 Pseudomonadota bacterium | reverse complement strand
GTAGACTACGGCAATAGCGCCGTTAAGCCGTTGTGGGCGAGCGTCTGGTGCGCGCTCGATAAGCGCGCACCGCTCGACCGCAGGGTGGCCGCGGCCGTGCCGTAGCCGCAAGGCGAAGGCACAAAGGAGTGCGCCGGCTCAAACCGAGTGCGCAAGGGTGACTTAATATGGACGCCCCTGTTTTGCCAAGCCCCCTCGTTGCCATGACGGACAGGATCGGATTGCAGTCTTATATCCGGCCTTCAGTGAGACCGCTGGTTCTGGTCTTCGGCCCTGATGGTTTCTGCTGACGGATACCTCATCTTGGAATCGAGCCTGGTGCTCCGAGTCGCCCTTCAGGTTTGATCCGTCCCGGTCTGACCTGTATCGCCATCACCTCGAGTGAACCTGAGCAATCGTTGGGCAGTGTGTACCTCCTGTCTGTAAGGTGGGTGTTCGCAGGATTATCCGCTCATGCCGTGCGCGCGGCCTATCCTGCTTGATATTCCCGGTCGTGGGCGAGCAGCGCCCAGACGATGCGTGCGTTCTTGTTGGCGAGCGCCACGGTGGCCACGTTCTTGTGCCGGCGCTGAAGGAGTTCATCCGTCCAGGTCACCGGCGCCGTGGCCTTGCGGCCATGCCCGTTGATCGCCGAGCGGGCGCCGTGGATGAGCAGCGTGCGCAGGTAGACATCCCCGCGCTTGCTCATGCCGAGCAGACGGGTGCGCTCGCCGGAGGAATGCTGTCGTGGCACGAGGCCGATCCAGGCCGCGAACTGACGGCCGTTGCGAAACGCGCGCGCATCGCCCACGGCGCCCACGAGGGCCGTGGCCGTGATCGGCCCGATGCCCGGGACGGCGGCAAGGCGCCGGCTCGCCTCGTGGGTGCGGTGCCAGGCGAGGATCTCGCGCTCGAGGGTCTCGATGCGTTGCGTGAGATCCCGGAGGTATTCCAGGAGTTGGGCAAACAGCGATCGGGCGAGATCCGGCAACCCGTTGTCGGCATCCTCGAGGATCGATGGCACCCGGCGGGTGATCTCAGTCAGCCCTACCCGCAGGGTGATGCCCTGCTCGGCAAGCAGTCCGCGGATCTGGTTGGCGCACATCGTGCGCGCTTTCACCAGACCGGATCGACCCCGGTGCAGCGCGAGCAGCGCCTGCTGTTCGGGGCTCTTAAGGGGCACGAAGCGCATGTGTGGGCGGGAGACGGCCTCGCAGATGGCCTCGGCATCGTTGCGGTCGTTCTTGTTCGACTTGACGTAGGGCTTGACGAATTGGGGCGAGATGAGCCGCACGGCATGCCCGCAGGCCTGAAGCTTGCGGGCCCAGTGGTGGGCGCTCCCGCAGGCTTCCATGCCGATCAGGCACGACGGCAGTGTAGCGAAGAACTTCGCCATTTGGGTCCGTGTCAGCCGCTTCGTGAGCACGGCCTTGCCGTGCTCATCCACACCGTGAACCTGGAAGACGTTTTTTGCCAGATCCAGACCGATTACGCTAATCTTCATGGTGGACGCTCCTCTCAGTGATTGAAGTGGATGAATCAACGCTTCCACTCTGGCACATTCGATGCCGTTTCAGGAGAGGGGCGTCCATACCATCTTGGACGTCCTGTCGCGCATCACGAGGGGCCGGCGCACAATCAGTGGAGCTATTCGTGCCGCAACCGCTACTGGAACTGCTACGCCAGCGACACGCTGCAAAATCCACACTGTCGTCGTGTCGATGCGAACGGCAACGCGATCACCGACAAGGACACGCTTGCCCACTGATTACCACCCATAGCCCGGCCCCCTCTTCCATGACACCCCGAGGCCGGGCTCTTTCGGGCTGGCGGAAGATCCGCAAGCCCCATTTTTCGATCAGGAGATGAACATGGACGTTCGCCAAGACAATCTGCTCGGTGCTCTAGTGATCACACGGCGAGACGGCGAGTCGTTGCCGCGCGTCAAGACAGCAGCGGTAATGCGATGACCGACGTTATCCACCTGACCTTGCTCTTGCTGTCCGGCGTCTGTGTCGCGGTCGGCATCCATCATTTGATCGTTGCCCTGCACCGGCCCGTCAACCGCCCCCATCTGCTGTTCGCCGGCATGTGCTCGATGATGGTGCCGTTCGCCTTTTTTCATGCCCTGGTTCTGCAAGCGGAGAACATCAGCGAGTTCATCCCGGCACTCAAGGGGAGCCTTGCCGCCGCACTCCTTTTTTTCCCCCTGTTTCTCTGGTTTATCGCCCTGCGCACGGGGAAACGCCCGCTGCCCTTGCTGGGGGGATTGAGCGCGCTGTTTATCGTGCTGTTCGTGGTCAATCTGACGCAGCCCTATGGCTTGCAGTACGACCGCATCGACGGGTTGCGGGTATTGCATCTGCCCTGGGGTGAGACAGTCGCCCGCGGAGTCGGCCATAACGGCGCCTGGGCCTACGCCACCATAGCGGGAGTGTTGGCGGCATTCGGGTACGCGCTCTATGCCCTCGGCGGCCGGTATCGTCGCGAACGCCGGGGCGCGCACTTGATCATGATGCTCGCCATCGGGCTTTTTGTGCTCAGCGGGATGGAGGGCATCCTCGTGCGACTGTCGCTCCTCAATGGTATCGAGTTCGGTCCGTTCGGTTTCCTGGTGATGGTTCTCGTCATGAGCGCGGCGCTGACTCATGAAACCCAGCAGCAGCTGCGCGCTTCTGAACGCCGCTTCCGGTCGCTGGTGGAGCAATCGCCGTTCAGCATCCAGATACTTTCGCCGGACGGGCAGACCCGGCAGGTCAACCACGCCTGGGAAAAGCTCTGGGGCGTGGAGCTGGAACGGCTCGCCGACTACAACATCCTCGAAGACCGGCAGCTCGTTGAGAAAGGCGCCATGCCCTATCTCGAAAAGGGTTTCGCCGGCGAGGCCGCGGAAATCCCTCCGATCATGTACAACCCGGCCGATAACCCGGTGGTAGCCGGCCCGGTACGTGATCGCTGGGTGCGCGCCTATGTCTATCCCATCAAGAACGAGGCCGGGACCATTGACGACGTCATCCTGGTGCATGAGGACGTCACCGGAAAGAAACGCGTCGAGGACGCCATACGCCTGATCGCCGCCGGTGTTTCGGCCGCGACCGGCGAGCGTTTCTTCCAGCAGCTCGTGCAAAGCCTGGTGAAGCTGTTCAATACCGACCATGCCTTCATCGGAGTGCTGGACGAGCGCGACGCGCAGCGGGTCAACACGATCGCGGTCTGCGCCCACGGCGAGATCGCGCCCGACCTGAGCTTCTCCCTCGTCGGCACACCTTGCGCCAATGTCATGGGCCAGGGTACTTGTGCCTACCCGCATGACGTGCAGCAGCTGTTCCCCGGGGACCGGTTGCTTGCCGAGATGGGCGTGGAAGGCTACATCGGCACCCCGCTGTTCGATGCCGCGGGCCAACCGCTCGGCATCATGGCGATGCTCAACGGCACGCCGCTCGAACATGTCGACCAGGTACGCGAGATCATGGAGATATTCGCCGCGCGCGCCGGCGCCGAACTGCAGCGTCTGCGGGCCGAGACCCATATCCGG
>JAJYEK010000070.1 GCA_021785795.1 Pseudomonadota bacterium | reverse complement strand
CGGGCACGCCCACTCGCGCACCGACAGCGGCAGTTCGTCGAGCTTCTTGCCGCACGCCGAGCACGTCTTGCTGCTCGCAAAGAAGCGGTCGGCGACCACCACCTGCACGCCACGCATCGCGGCCTTGTACTCCAACTGCCGCCGGAATTCGAAGAAGCCCATGTCCGCGATGGAACGGGACAGATGGCGGTTCTTCACCATGCCATGCACGTTCAGGTCCTCGATGCCGATGGTGTGGAAGCGGCGCGTGAGGTCCGTCGTGAGCTTGTGCAGGGCGTCCGAGCGGATGGCGGCGATACGGGCGTGCAGCTTCGCCAGTTTGGCTTTGGCCTTGCGGCGGTTGGCCGATCCCTTGACCTTGCGCGACAGGCTGCGCGAGAGCCTGCGCATGCGATCCAGCAGCGCCTTGTGGGGCTTAGGACTGGGGATCTTCTCTCCCGTCGAGAGCGTCGCCAATGCCAACACGCCCAGATCGACACCCGCCGCGCCTTGGTTTTCGGCTTGGGGCAGGTGCGAACTGTCGGGCGTATCCACGGCAATGCTGACGAACCAGCGGTCGGCCACACGGGAGACCGTGGCCGACATGATCTTGGCCTGGAAGCGCAACGTCTCGCGCATGCGCACCCAGCCAAGGTTGGGGATGCGAATGCGCGAACCATCGATGTCGAACTGGTCGTTGGTGAGCGTGAAGCGGTCGTGCACGCCCTTCTTGCGGAACTGCGGATAGCGGGCGCGGCCCGCGAAGAAGTTCTGGAACGCCTGGCCCAACTGGATGATCGCCATCTGCGGCGCGTTCTTCGTGACCTCCAGCATCCACGGGAACTGCTCGCGCTTGACCGCGTTCAACTGGCGGCGCAGCGCCGCTTGCGAGGGCTTCGGCAGGCTATTGTCGGCCTTACACGCCTCGTACTGGCGCTTCCACTCGGCCAGCGCCCAGTTGTAGGCGAAGCGCGCCGTGCCCGCCGCGCGGGCCAGATACGTTGCCTGGGCGTTGTTCGGGTCCAGTGGGTGAGCAATCAGCATGCGGCATTCTCCACGGCGGCCCGTACACCGTCGAGCAGCTTTTGGTTCTTGCGCGAGCGGCTGCCGTACAGCCGGGCGCTGAACACCGTGATGATCTCCAGCACATCCTGGGCGAGGTCTTCCTCGAACGTGGTGTCCTCGCCCTGGTTGAGGATCACGACCTCGACGCCCTTGGCCTCGCAGATGGCGAACACCAGTTCCGCGCCGAAGCGCAGCAGCCGGTCCTTGTGCGTGATGACCAGCCGCCCGATCTCGCCGTCGATGACGGCATCGAGCAGCCGTTTGAGGCCTTTCTTGTGATAGTTCATGCCACTCCCCAGGTCGGCGATGACCTCGAACGTCCAGCCCTGGCGGGCGCAGTAGAGTTCGAGCACCTGCTTCTGCCGCTCCAGATCGTCCTTCTGGTCGTGACGGGAGACGCGGGCGTAGGCGACCGTGCGCCGGTTCGCTTCATCCTCGGCGCGGAACATCTCCGGGCGCAGCTTCGCCAGGTCATAGCGGCGATGACCGCCCGCCGTGTGCTCCGCGCTCAGCCGTCCCGCCGCTTCCCAGCGCCGCAGCGTCGTGATCGACACGCCCAGCGCCTGCGCGGCCTCGCCTATGCCTACGAATCTCTCCATTTTGGAGTTATTAGCATAGATTTACGCAGATTCGATGCAAACTGTTCAAGCCCCGGTACAACTGCTGCCAATCACGCCACGGCTAGAACCTCCAACAACTGGTTCAGACGCTGGACGAACCCCGCCGGATCATCAAGCTGCCCGCCCTCGCTGAGCAGTGCCTGATCGAGCAGGAGACGGCTCCAGTCAGAAAACCTTCCGGAATCGCTCACTGTTCTGAGCCTAACGACCAGCGGGTGCTCGGGATTGATCTCAAGTATCGGCTTTACAGACAATGCGGTCTGTCCCGCCGCCTTCAGCAACCGCTCCATGTTGACGCTGATATCGTGTTCGCCAGTCACAAGGCAAGCGGGCGAACTGGTAAGACGGTGAGTGATCCGCACCTCCTTAACCTGTTCACCAAGCGCCTCCTTAATCCTGTCTGTCAGTTCCTTGAATTCCGTTGCCGCCTTCTGCTGTTGCTCCCTGTCTTCTTTGTTTTCGAGATCACCTAGGTCGAGGTCTCCCTTGGTCACAGACTGCAACTGCTTTCCTTCGAACTCCGAAAGATGCGAGACCACCCACTCGTCGATGCGGTCGTACATCAGTAAGACTTCGATGCCCTTCTTGCGAAAAATCTCCAAATGCGGACTGCTCCTGGCAGCACCAAAGCTGTCGGCGGTCACATAAAAGATCCGTTCCTGTCCCTGCTTCATACGTGCCACATAGGCACCGAGCGTGACGTCCTGGTTGTCGGCGTCGGTATTTGTGGAGGCAAACCGCAGCAACTTGGCGATGCGGTCTCGGTTGGCATAGTCCTCCACCACGCCCTCCTTGAGAACGCGGCCGAATTCCTTCCAGAACATGGCATACTTCTCGCCGTCCTTCTGGGCCAGATCATCGAGCAGGTCGAGCACCTTCTTTACGGACCCGGCACGCATGGAATCGATGTCCTTGCTGTGCTGCAGGATTTCGCGGGAGATATTGAGCGGCAGGTCGTTGGAGTCAACCACGCCACGCACAAAACGCAGATACGGCGGAAGCAGCTGTTCCGCATCGTCCATGATGAATACCCTGCGCACATAGAGCTTCACACCATGGCGCTTGTCCCGGTCCCAGAGATCAAACGGAGCACGCCGCGGCACATAGAGCAGCGACGTGTATTCCTGCTTTCCTTCCACGCGGCTGTGAATGTGCGCCAGCGGCGGCTCGAAGTCGTGGGCTACGTGTTTGTAAAATTCTTCGTATTCCTGCTCAGTAATTTCGCCACGCGGGCGCGCCCAAAGCGCGGAAGCTCGGTTGACAACTTCATGGCTGTCTCCGTCCTTCTGGTCTTCCTTGCGCATGCGGATAGGGAGCGTGATGTGGTCTGAATATTTGCGCACGATGTCTCGCAGCCGGTGGGGGTCGAGAAACTCATCTTCCCCATCACGCAGATGCAAAACCACCTCTGTACCACGAGCCGGACGCTCGATGGTCTCCAGCGTATACTGTCCCTTCCCGTCCGACTCCCACCGCACCCCGTGTTCCGGACCAAGGCCCGCGCGCCGCGAGTACAACGTCACCTTTTCGGCAACTATGAACGTGGAGTAGAAGCCAACCCCGAACTGGCCGATCAAATGCAGATCCTTTGCGCGGTCTCCCGTGAGTGACGACAGAAACTGCCGGGTCCCGGACCTGGCGATGGTGCCGATGTTTTCAACGACTTCCGAACGACTCATCCCGACACCGTTGTCTGAAACGGTTACCGTCCGCGCCTGTTTGTCGACTTCTACCGTGATTGCCAGATCAGCATCGCCTTCAAACAGGCCATCATCGGTCAATGCTTCGAAACGCAGCTTGTCTGCAGCGTCAGAGGCATTGGAAATCAGCTCTCTCAGGAATATCTCCTTGTTGCTGTATAGCGAATGGATCATAAGATCCAGAAGCTGGCGGACTTCGGCCTGAAAGCCGAGGGTTTCCTTGTGCATCTCGCTAGTCATGGTACGGAACGGGCTCCTTCAAATAGGTTTTTCCGGAAATCTCGAAATGGGAATTTAGGGTCTACGCGCGTCTGTTTCAAGGGCGCCGCCTCGTCCTGTAAACGGACTGGCCACGCGGCGTGGGGTTCGCTTTAACGGCCGACAACATGCCCGGCGTCAGCCGGGCGTGTCAATGTCCTGCATGACCCCCGAATCATCCACGGGGATCCGCACAACGAGGTCTGCATGGCGCGCAACGATACTGCGTGCACCGGTGTCTCCGCGCAACTGCAACAGCTCCGCTCGCAGTTGCGCATCAAATCCTACCGGGTGCCCGCGCTGCCCGCGGTATTCTGCAACCGCAATTGCAGCCCCACGCTCAATCGCCGCACCCACCGCGGCTATGGTGGCAGACCGGATAAACGGCATGTCCGCAAGCGCCAGCACCCAGCCTCCGGCTTCGCTGGTGGCGGCCACACCGCACGCAATGCTATGGCCCATTCCGTGCGGCGATTCGCTGCAGTACATCACGCCCAGCCCCTCTTCCTCCAGGCGCGCCGCGAGCTCGTCATCGCCCGGCCGGACCACCGCCACGGACCGCGGCAGACCCCGAACCAGATTGCGAGCTGCCATCACACCGATGGCACAACCGTCAGGCAACGGATGAAGCAGCTTGTTCCCCCCGAATCGGCGCCCGGCGCCGCCGGCCAGCAGTACCCCTGCGATCACGTCACGCGACAGTTTCGTGCTCGGGCGCGCAGTGCCCGGTCGACGAAGCAAAGCCGGACACCAGGGCAGGCGCCATACCCGCGCGCACGGCGGTCAGCTCTGCGAGTATGGCTACCGCGATTTCCGGCGGCGTACGGCTGCCGATGCGCAAACCGACAGGCCCGTGGAGTCGTGCGACGGTATCAGGCGAAAGGCCGAGCGACACAAGACGTTCACGACGCCGGGCATTGTTGGCAGTCGACCCGAGCGCCCCTACATAAAAGGCTTCGGAACCCAAGGCCTGCATCAATGCCAAATCGTCTAGCTTCGGATCGTGCGTGAGGGCAATTACGGCGCTGCGTGCATCGTTTGCCAATGCAGCCGCTACGTCATCGGGCATGGAGGCATCGACCGTGATGCCGTCGACGGACCAGGCATCGCGATATTCGACACGCGGATCACAAACGATCGCTTCATAGTCGAGCGCCGTTGCCATCTGTGCTAGGTAGCGCGAAATCTGCCCGGCGCCAATAATGAGCAGGCGCCACGCGGGTCCGAAGACCTTGACCATATTCCGCCCATCCCAAAAGAAATCCTGGCCGCGTTCGGCCGCATGCAGACTCGCCTCTCCGGTGGCCAGGCACAGGCGCCGCGCGATCAACGTGCGCGCATCGATGGCGCGCATGATGGCACGCAAAGGCTCCACGGAACTCAAGCGCTCCACGACGAGTTCCAGCAGCCCTCCGCACGGCAGTCCGAAACGCCTCGCCTCGTCGGAGGTCACGCCGTAACGCAGGGTTTCGGGAAGTCCGCCGGTGAGTTCTTGCTTCCGCAGGCGCTGCACGAGATCTTCCTCCACACAACCGCCGGACACCGACCCCGCCATGCGGCCATCGGCACGCAGCGCCAGCATGGAACCGGCGGGGCGCGGCGACGAACCCCAGGTCGCCGCCACAGTCACAAGACACACCTCCTGCCCCTGCTCGGACCATGCCACCGCGCAGCGCAGGACTTCGAGATCGGGAGCTTCCATGGTGACAGCGCGCGTCAGGCAATCCGGATCGGCAGGCGCCGGATGGGCCTGCCGGTGGCGGCAAATACCGCGTTCGCAACAGCCGGGGCGATCGGCGGAGTTCCCGGCTCCCCGATCCCGCCCGGGGGCTCGGCGCTGCGTACGATGTGCACTTCGATCTCGGGCATGCTGTCCATACGCAGCACCGGATAATCGTTGAAATTGCTCTGCTGGACCCGACCATCTTTGATCGTGATCTCGTCGGCAAGCGCAGCCGACAGGCCGTACACGATCCCGCTCTCCATCTGCGCTTTCACGGTATCGGGGTTAACCACCATACCGCAATCGACCGCGCAGACCACCCGGTGCACGCGGACCCCGCCATGCGCCGAAATGGACACCTCGGCGACCTCGGCAACATAGCTGCCGAATGATCCGGCCACTGCAATGCCATGATGGCGGCCTGGCGGCAGCGGTCTGCCCCAGCCTGCCTGTCTGGCAGCAAGATCAAGCACCGCCAGATGCCGCGGATGCTTGTTCAGCAGTGCTCTGCGCATCTGGTACGGATCCCTGCCGGTCGCGTGCGCAACCTCATCGAGAAAGCATTCCGTCACAAAGGCGTTCTGGGATGAGCCCACCGAACGCCAGAAGCCGACCGGAACGCCGGGATCGTCAAGGACATAGGTGACGTGGATATTCGGCACAGCGTAAGGCAGATTGGCTGCGCCTTCGACGGAAGTCGGATCGATGCCGTTCTTGATAGATTTCGGGAAAACCCGCGCGAATATCGACGGCCCCACGATATGGTGCCGCCAGGACAACAGCGCGCCGCGGCCTCCGATTCCGGCGGAAAGGACGTTGTAGGTTGCAGGACGATAGAAATCGTGCTGCATGTCGTCTTCGCGTGTCCACAGCAGTTTTACCGGAGCACGGACGGTTTTCGATATCTGCACGGCCTCGGAAACGAAATCCTGCTCCGAGCGCCGCCCGAACCCGCCGCCCAGAAACGTCGTATGGATCATAACCCGACCCTCGGGCAGCCCGGTGATCGCGGCTGCTGTCCGCTGCGCCCCGGTCTGGGCCTGGGTAGGGACCCATACGTCGCAGCGATCCGGACGCACGTCGGCAGTGCAATTCATCGGTTCCATACAGGCGTGCGCGAGAAACGGAACCTCGTATATCGCATCGAGCCTCGTCGTCGAGCTCGCCTCTGCCGCACCCGCATTGCCAACGTTGCGCGCCACAGCACCGGGCCGCCGTGCCGCCTCCTCGAAACGCCGCTTGATGACAGCGCTGCTCAATGCCGCATTAGCGCCCTCATCCCAGCGCGCGCGCAGCGCATCCCGTCCGGTCTTGGCCGACCAAAAACCCTCGGCCACCACGGCCACGCCGGATTCGATGGCAAAGACCGCCCGGACGCCAGGAACGGCACGCGCTGCGGCGGCATCAAACCCGGCGAGCCTGCCCCCGAAGACCGGGCAACGCAGGACCAGCGCAGTCAGCATTCCGGAAAGCCGAACGTCCTGCCCAAAGACCGCTTTGCCCGCAACCTTGGCGGGTGTATCGACCCGCGCCACCGGCGTACCAATAAGGCGAAATTCCGACGGTTCCTTGAGAACGACGCTTTTTGGCACGGGCAGGGCGGCCGCTTTGTCCGCCAGCGCACCGTAACTCAGCTTCCGCCCGCTCGCACGGTGCACGACAGTACCGTTATCGGTATGACATTGCGCTGCGGGCACCGCCCACGTTGCCGCTGCCGCCTCGATCAACATTGCCCGGGCGGCGGCGCCGGCTTGGCGTACGGGCATCCAGAAAGCACGCACTGCAGTGCTGCCTCCGGTAAGCTGCTGGCCGATGAGCGGATTGAAGTATTCTCGCGCGGCGGGCGCGGTTTCAATGCGCACCCTGCTCCAGTCCGCGTCCATTTCGTCGGCAGCCAGCATAGGTATGGCGGTCATCACGCCCTGCCCCATCTCCGAACTGGCAACCATCAGCGTGACTACATTGTCTGGGCTCACCCGGATCCATGCGTTCGGCGCAAATTCAGCGGCGGCTGGTTCCATCCCGATCTGCGATGCCCGCGCCGGCAGGGAGAAGCCGATGAGCAGGCCCCCGCCAGCAGCAGCGGTATATTTGAGGAAGCTGCGCCGTCCGATCGTGACCATCTCGCCCATATCATGCCTCCCTGGCCATGCTCTGCGCGGCCCGCCGGATGGCCCGGCGAATACGCTGATACGTACCACACCGGCAAATGATTCCCGACATGGCATCTTCGATGTCCGCATCTGTGGGCCGCGGATTCCCGGCAAGCAGGGCCACTGCCGCCATAATCTGGCCGGACTGGCAGAACCCACACTGGGGCACCTCCTCGGCAACCCATGCCTGCTGTACTGGATGTCCGCCGTCGTCCGACAACCCTTCTATCGTGGTAACGTGCTTTCCTTCCACCGAAGATACCGGCGTAACGCAGGACCGCAGCGCCTGGCCGTCGACATGTACGGTGCAGGCTCCGCAGGCAGCGATTCCGCAGCCATACTTGGTACCGGTGAGCCCGAGGGTGTCGCGCAAAATCCACAGCAGCGGCGTGCTGGGATCCACATCGAGGGAATGCCGACTGCCGTTAACGTAAAGCTGGATCATGGGTGCTCCTCCATCACGGTTGCGTGCCGGGTCTGCGGATTGCGGGAGGTTAGCCCCACGGCACCACTATGCGCTTCGTGTCGAGGCCAAGAGGGCGAATCATACCCCAGACCCGGTCGTAAGCAACCGCCCGGGCATGCCCGGACTGCGGCCAGAATTGGCCCCGGCGGAAGCGTCCTGGGTTTGCCGCTGCCACGGAACAGGACCCGCTCCGGGATTAGGCGACGAAATGCCGGCTGGCCCGCCCGTACGGCAGTAATGCGGCAGATCGAGCCCCGTTTCGCCCCGACACTGGTCATTGCCGACAATCGGCATCGACACGCCGTCGGTCAGCACCTCAGCACCGCCCGAATGCTTCGCAGCATCCACCCGCAGCACCCTAATGAACCCACATAGATTCATTGACTTATACTCCGTTTTCCGGTGTCCCACGCCCATTGGTACGAAATATGCTTTGTATCTGACGTCACGATGCTCCAGCGGGCCCGCCAGTGATGCCGCCCGGACATCGCGCAGGCCCAGCGCCATCACTTAAAGAGTCGGAACCGTCGCGCTGGCAAACCGGGCAGCGTTGCTGCGCGGAAAAAGATGCAGCCGATCGGCCGCTCAACCGGCCCCCCGGCGCACACCGACAAATCGATCACGGCAACAAACCATGCTAAGAATACTGATCGCCGACGACTCCCCAGACGACGCCGAACAGTGCATTCAGGCGCTGCGCCAGGCGCGGGAGCCCGTGCGAACCTGCCGGGTGACGGATCCTGACGAACTCAAGGCGGCGCTCTGCGGCTCCGAATGGGACGCGCTGCTCATCGATCAGGACATGGACCGGATGAGTACAACGAAGGCGCTCGCGGCCCTAAAAGATCGCGATCTCGATATTCCCGTGATTGTCGTGACCCGCAAGATCGGCGACCGCGAGCTGCACCAGGTCATGGCAGACGGCGCACGGGATGTGATCCAAAAGGGCCAATGGGGGCGCCTATTGCCGGCATTGCAGCGCGAACTGCTGGCAGCCGCCGACCGCAGGGCATCAACTAGAACTGCCGACGCAATGCGCAGTCTGGAGGACCGGTACCGCGTGATGATCGAAGGGTCTCGCGAGGCTGTATGCTATTGCCACGACGGCATGTATGTGGACGCCAATCCAAGCTACCTCGCCCTCGTCGGCTACCATGACATCGGCGAGCTGAAAGGCGTTCCGATTCTCAACTTGGTGATCAACAGGGACCGGGGTCGATTCAAATCCCAGCTGCGCAGTCCGGATGGATTCCGGGACTCGCGCGAATACACCGCAGTGACCCGCACCGGTGAGGAGCTGCCGGTCGAGATCACCGTGTCTGCAGTGAACATCGAAGCCGAACCCTGCGTGCAGATTGTCGTTACGGACATATCCAAGCGCAAGGCGCTTGAAACTCGACTGCAGTTCCTGCACCAGCGCGACGCTCTTACCGGTCTGTGCAACCGGCCGTACTTCCTTCAGGAGCTAGGAAAGGCAATCGAGCGGGTGCACGCCGACTACGGCCCCAGCTTCCTGATCGGACTGGAACTGCACCAGATCAGGGAAATCAACGAAACGCTAGGCCATGAAACCTGCGACCGCCTTCTGCTCATGCTGACCCGCCAGTTGTGCGCACAGCTGACCGAACAGCAGCTTGTCGGTAGAGTAGGCGGAGGCCAGTTTGCGATTCTGCTGTGCTCAACTGCGCGTGATGCGGCCGGGGCACTGCTGCGGACGCTGCAGCAGATGACTGCCGATTTCCGGTTCAAGGAAGGAACGGAGCACTTCGATTTCCGTTTCGGACTGCACCTGGTGGAGATCGAATACCCGGTTGCAGACCGCCACAGGCTATTGGCAGAGGCGTTTCACCGCGATGACCCGCCGCAAGCCGCTCGGCTTGCCGTGGCCTCGCCGCCTGCCCCGGAAGCAGTAGCCACGGAGGCTCCGGTCGTGCAGATCGCGTGCGCACATGCGCTCGAATCCGAACTGCGGGACGCGATATCCAGGGAGCGCTACCAACTGCTATTCCAGCCTGTGATCAATCTGCGTGGCGAACCACGCCAGTACTACGAGGCACACGTGGTTCTGGAAACGGCGGATGGAGCGCTCGTGCCAGCTGCGCGTTTCATGCCAGCGGCTGAAATGGACGGCCTGGCGAGCACGATCGACCGCTGGGTGCTCCAGCAAGCAATTACCACGCTGGCAAAATGCAGCCGGCGGCGGGCGCATGCCGAGCTTTTCATCCCGCTGTCGCAGTCGGCCGCGGACGATCGAATGCTTCTGCCGGCCATCGAGCAGCATCTTAAGGCGACGCGTCTGAGTGCGGCGCGACTTCATTTTCAGATACCGGGGGCCGCACTGCTGCATCGGGGCGCAGCCATGCACCAGTTCCTGCAAAAGGTAAAAAACGCGGGCATCGGTGTGGTGCTGGACGATTACAGACCGGACTTGTTCAGCGTGCAGGCTCTGGCGAAAATTCCCGCCGACTTCATCAAGATCAATTGCTCGGTGCCCGAGTGCGCGGTGGAATCAGTTCTGCGGCGCGCAGCCGATGACGCCAGGTCGTGCAGCAAGCAAAGCATTGCCACGCGCGTAGAAGACATGGCCGTATTCTCGCTGCTGTGGAACTGCGGGCTCGACTACGTCCAGGGGGAGAGCCTGAGCCCTCCGGCCAGTGACATGGATTACAGCTTCGAGAGCGAACAGACCCTGGCCTCGGACAGGCCGCTTGCCAATCCGTGGCAGGCAAACGCCGTCTGACGCCCCGCACCGCGACCGACCGGATTACAGAAGACTGCGACCCGTCCGAATGGCCTGCTCCTGTGCGTCACTGGAGACGCGTTCTGTCTTGGCGGGCACGGTCAGACCGCGTCGGACCCCCTCCCTGGCCGACAGCGTATCCAGCCATCTTCGGACATTGGGCAGCCCTTCGATCGACAGCCCCGCCCAGTCATGGCTACGCACCCACGGGAAGGCCGCGAAATCTGCGATCGACACCTCGTCGAGCAGGTATTCACGCTGGTCCAGCTGGCGCTCTAGTACCTGGTATAGGCGCAGGGTCTCCTTCTGGTAGCGCTCGATGGCATAGGGAATCTTTTCCGGCGCGTAACGAAAGAACACGTTCGCCTGGCCCTGCATCGGCCCGATGCCCCCCATCTGGAACATGAGCCACTGCATCACCCGCGAGCGTCCTTTGGGATCCGTGGGCAGAAACCGGCCCGTTTTTTCCGCCAGATAGACCAGAATGGCGCCGGACTCAAACACCACGAAATCTCCCAGATCGTGGTCGATGATTGCCGGGATTCGGCCGTTGGGATTAATCTGGAGGTACCAAGGCTCCTTCTGCTCCATGCGACCGAGATCCATGGGCCGCACTGTGTACGGAAGCCCCAGTTCCTCGAGCAGGATGGACACCTTGTACCCGTTAGGGGTCGCTGCCGTAAATAATTCAATCATTGTTCAGCCTTCCCTTCAGAGACTGCACGGATGATACGACCGCCGACAACGCCGCCGGGTTCCGCAACGGTTAGCCAGTGCCCGGCAACTCCCGGCACGCCCAGCATACCTGCTTTCGGAAACGCGATGCGATCCGATGCCGTGCGCCCGGCAGGCAGCCGCCCCCGTCGCCCAGGCCGTGCCGGCACGGGACCTTTTCCGAACAAACGCGACAATCTGACGCTTTTTTGTCGCTTTTTCTTGACTTTTACCGCACCGTTCCCCTACCCTTGGCCCGATCCGCATCCTTGGAGGCTGAGTGCCCAGGATCGACTTGGGGTTCACAAGCAGGCAGGTTAGCGCCGTCACCGGACTGACTCTTCGCCAGCTGCATTACTGGCGCAAGACCGGGCTGGTCCCACCGTCCCGCCGCACACGCGGCGGACATGCCCGCTACAGCTTTACCGACCTGGTCGCCCTGCGTGCAGCCGCGCAACTGCTCGATGCGGGCATATCGCTCCGGCACATCCGCCGAAGCATCGGATCCCTGCAGCAATTGCTCCCCACGCTTAAGCAACCGCTTGCCGAGCTTTCGGTCATAGCCACCGGCGATGTGGTCCTCGTCTTCCGGGATGGCATCGCCTTCGAGGCCATGAGCGGCCAGGAATGGATCCTGCCATTGGCGGAATTGCAGCGGCAGCTGGCACGGCTCGGCCTTGCGACCGGAGAGTCCGGACCGCAACAGGGAGAGCTGTTTGGCGGACCGGACGTCCGGACCCGGAATAAGCGGCCAAATCAGGCAAGCCAGGGCAGCAGGAGCGATAACGAGACCCAGCCGGCGGGAAGCCGGCGCAGCGGGTAGGCCGGGAGCAACTTCGACAGAGCCGATCTCTTCGGAATCGGCATCCCAGTGAGGTGACCACATGACGGTTATTGCGATTGCCAACCAGAAAGGCGGCTGCGGCAAGACCACGACGGCCATCAATCTTGCAGCCTGCCTCGGCAACAAGGGCCAGCGCGTTCTGCTCGTCGACATGGACCCCCAGGGGCACGCCTGCCTCGGACTGGGAATGCGCTGCGAAGACATTCCGGGGCTATACGAGGTATTTGCCGGAGAGGCGTCTCTGGGCGAGGTCATCCTGCCGCAGGTTGTTCCCGGCGTCGACGCCGTTCCGGCTACCATATCGCTGGCTGCCGCCGAACACAGCCTGCCGGACAACAGCGAGCGCGAACGCCAACTCACGATGCATCTGGCGCGTTTCCGGCACCGCTATGACTACGTCATCATCGATTGTCCGCCGACGCTTGGCTTTCTGTCCATCAACGCACTGCGTGCTTCCGACCAGGTTCTGATACCCATGGAACTGAGCCTGTTTGCGGTCGACGGCATCGAGCGGCTGCGCGAAACGATCTCGCTGCTGCGCGAAAAATACGGGCTCGACATACCAATGCGCATCCTGCCCACGCTGGTCGACGACCGCACACGCCTGTCGCGGAAGCTCCTGCGCCAGATCTGGGAGCGGTTTGCCGATGAAGTCACTCCCCTCATGGTGCACTACACGGTACGGCTGAAGGAGGCAGTTTGCGATGGACGACCGATCGTAGATTTCGACCCGACTTGCGTTGCCGCCGTCGAGTATAATCGCCTTGCCGACGAGGTGCTGAAAGGACTCGCCGAGCGGCGTCGCGAAGGCCCGCAACGGCGCGAAGATACCGCCGCGCCCCCGGCCAATGCGGCACAGCCATTGACCACCCCGAAGATCCCGTCACGCGCCGCCGGTCGCGGCCAACCGCAGCGCACGGTGCTGCATTTCCCGGGTCTCGCTGCGAAAAACATCCAGGTTGCCGGCGACTTCAACGACTGGATCCCGGATCAGAACGTCGAGACCCGGATAGTAGGCAACGATGTCGAAAAGACCCTGCTGGTCGCCCCCGGACTGTATCAGTACCGTCTGGTTGTAGACGGGCGCTGGCAGGATGATCCGGTCAACCCTGCCCGCATTCCGAATCATGTCGGCGGCCACAATTCGCTGCTGCGGGTGCAGGAACCTGCGGAACTGATGGATCTGTAATGACCCCATCCCGCAGCGGCAAGGTCACGGGCACACGCGAGCGGCTTGCTGGCATCAGCCAGTATTTTCTGAGCGAACCGGACTCCAACCCGGCGGATGGACATGCGCCCGCGCCCGATACCCACCTGCTTCCGGTACTGGTGGATTCGGAGCTCACGCAAGTCTTTGTCTACGCCCTCGCCCGCGCCCTGCACACGCACGGGCTGACAGCACTGGTACTCCACGTCGAATCGAGCCTGCGCAGCGCTGATCCGCGGTCCTCGTCCCTCAGCAGCCATCTGGATTCCCCGGCAGCGCTGCGCCGACATCTGCAAGAGGAAATTGGCGGAAGCAAGCGGCCGCCGCGTATCTGTCTGATACCGGTCACCGACTCGCGGGATCCACACCTGCGTGAATACGAGCACACTCTGATCGCGGTGGGCGCGTCGTTACCGGCCCTGAAGCGCTGTTATCTTAACGTGAAGCATCTTGCAGTTGCGGGCGTCCTGACGCGCATCGGCGCCATCATAGTCGGCGCAACAAGCGACGAGGACGCCCGCTGCTATTTCGACCGTCTGGCCGCTGCCGCGATGCGTTTCCTCGGACGTACAGTGACCTATATCGGCGCGGTCATCACTTCCGAGCCGACGGCGGAACCAGCCGACAAACCTGGTAGCGTATCGACGGACTCGCTCAAGGGCGTCGTCGATGCGCTGATCAAGGAAGGTTTTCTGGGCCGCAATCCGGGGTCGCATCCAGCCGGCACTCCCGATACTCCTAAGAACGCATCGGCCCGGATACGTTGACATGGCACTCGACATCCGCTGCGAACCGACCCCATCCAAAGCCGCACTGCGGGATCTCATCGCCGCATCCCTGGATTCGTTTCTCGCTTCGGCAACTGTTCTGGACGCAGAGCTGTCATGCTCGGGATCTCCGATCCTGGCGCTCGAAGCCGCCAGCGGGCTGACGCTGATCAGTTTCGATCCCGAGGACGGCATCGAGGCCCTTCTGACGGGCCTCTCGGCATGGCAGGAGACATGCGCGGGCACCCCTTGGCTCAAGCGACTCTATCCGCAACTTGGCAATATCGAGGGGCCGCTCTCGCCACGCCTTGTGGTACTGATGCCCGCGCTGCCGCCGGGGGTCGGCTTGATCGCTTCGGACCCGACCCGCTTGCAGATCTTCTGCTTCCGCGTCCTGCTCGTGAATGGACAGGCTGCACTGCTGATCGAGCCGGCGAACCAAGCGCAGGCCCCAACGACGGCCGCCAAGCCGTCAATCTCCATCGACGCCGCCTCGCAGCTCACCGAGGAGGAAACAGTGTTCCTCGAGTCTTCCCTTCCCTGACTTGAGCCGGCAGCCGACGACCTGCTGCAGTGACACGACCCCAACCCGACCATCCCCGCACGGAGCCGATGGCGCGCTTCACCAGCTGCATCAGTGCGGAGTCGGCCCTTCGGTAACCTGAACCAGGTTGGCAGGCTTCAGCCAGCGCGCATATGCCGCCTTCACGTCTGCCGCCGTCAGCTTCAGGTACTTGTGGGCCGCGATGGTAGGCTCGTCCAGGGGCAGGCGCAGACGCGCCCGATCCAGCAGCCCGGCAGCGATCTGATCGAGACTCGATTCCGACAGCGGGATCTCGCGCAACAGCAGCGCCTTGGCGCGCCGCAATTCCGCCGGGGTCACCGGTGTATCCTGCATGGCGCGAAGGTCGCGCACAATGATGGTCCGCGCACGCGACACATTCGGAGGATTGCAGCCATAGCTGACTGAATATACCGAACGCGTCCGACCGACATCAAAGGAAGAGGATACGTAGTAAACCAGGCCGGATTCCTCGCGCAGGTCGTGATAGAGACGGGTGGCGTAAAATGCACCACCAAGAACGTGATTGCCGAGCTGCAACGCATAGTAATCCGGGTTGGAGCGCGTGAGTCCGAGGTTGACCGCCAACGTGACGTTGTCCTGTACCCGGCTCGAGTCCGGCACGTTGGTGACCGACGGCTTGTTGAGCGGCACGGGGGGCAGCAGCGTGCGCGGCTTCGGCCCGTACGCCCGCCACCCGCCGAAGTACTTCTCCACGGCCTGGCGCGCGGCAGCCGGCGAGATCTTCCCAATCACCACGATCGTGGTGAGGTCCGGCCTGAATACGTGACGGTAGTAGGCCTTCACATCCTTCAGGGTCAGCGACGAAATCGATGCCGGGGTTGCCTGGCGGAGAGCCGGGTCGTGCGGCGGATAAAGCGCCACGGCCAGGGCGCGGCCCGTCAGATAATCCGGGCTCTGCAAAAGGCCGGCAACGCTGGCAGCCGTTTGCCGCTGCACGACCTTGAACGCCTTCGTCGGCAAGGCCGGATGCAGTTCATTATCGGCGAGCAGCGCCACGCCCCGCTTAAAGTTGTACGCCGGCACCTTCAGGGAAAAACTCGTTCCGGCGGACTCGCTGGCGGCGATATCATCCAGCGCCTTCTGAAATGCAACACGGTCGAGCGTGGTCGTGCCGTACCGGAAGAGCTGGTCGAGCACATCACCCACCCCATCCTGTCCCCGCGGTGTTTCGATTGCCGAACTGTTGCGCACATAGCCGAATACGCTCACGGTGTTGCTCACCGTCTCCGGCTGCACGATGAGTCGAATCCCGTTCGCAAGGCGTGTATCGACCGGATGAACGGTCGATTCCGGGACTACGAGTTTGCGCAGGCTGCGCCGCGCCCAAGCCGGAAGCACCACCGGTCTGGTCTGAGTGGGTGTAAACGACTCCTTGCCGCCGAAACCCTTCGCGGCTACCGGCTTGCCCGAAGCCGCGGGCGTCAGCACTGCGACCACGGTGCTGCGGGGCGAGAGATACCTGCGCGCGACACGATTGACATCGGCGAGCGTGACACGTGAAATCGCCCGCAGATCGTCATCCGGCGAGTACCGCCCCTCGACGGCGAGCACTTCCGACCAGGCATCGGCGAGACCGGGAACGGAATTTTTCTCGAATTCCGCAGACGCCAACTCACGCCGTTTCGCGGCATTGACCAGATCGGGCGGGAAGCCGTTCTTGAGGTCTTCGGCAAGAATCTTCCGCATCTGCTGGACCAGCGGCATCCCGTGCTTGCCCTTGGGAAACGCGGCAACCGCATAGCCGATGCCAGCCGTGGGCAGCTGCTCGAGGGCGAAGCCGGTATCGAGAGCCTGGCCTTTTGGAACCATCGCGTAAAGCGATCCCCTGCGGTTGTTGAGGACATCGGCCAGTACTTGCATGGCTGCAAAATCGCGGGCCTTCAGGCCCGGAACACGGTATGCGATGACCGCCAGGCCGTAGGGCTGGTCGGTCGGCATGCGAATCACCCGGGATTTGAACGGCTGCAATACGACCGCCGGACGCGGCGGAAGCTTTTTCGCCGGTATATTTCCGAAGTAGCGCTGCACCTGGCGCAGGGCCTGGCGCGGATTGACGTCACCGCAAATCACGAGAATGGCATTATTGGGCGCGTACCATGACTCATGAAACTTCTTCAGCATCGCGCCCGTGGTCCTGTTGAAGGAAGCCCGCGTGCCTAGCGCATCATGTGCATAGGGACTGCCCTTGAACATTGTCCCGATCAGCTTGGTGTAGAGGACGTACTGCGGACTGGAGAGATCCTGCGCCACCTCCTGTTCGATCGCGCCGCGCTCCTTCACCCAGAGCGGTTCGGTGTCGAGCACACCACGCATTCTGATGGACTCGATGTGCAGGGCAACGTCCAGATCCTGGGCGGGAACCGTAAAGTAGTACTGGGTCACTGTCTGCTGGGTATCGGCATCAAACTTTCCGCCCATGTTGGCGATGATGTCGGCGAGCTGTCCGGCGGAAAGCCCCGGACTGCCGCGAAACATCATGTGCTCCTGCGCATGAGCCATGCCCGGGAATCCCGGCGGCGCCTCGTTCGAACCTACCAGGTAATTGACTTCCGTGGTCACCACGGGCGCGAGCGTGTTGCGCACGATGACCACCCGCAGCCCGTTGGGCAGCGTTGCACGCAACACCGAATGGCCGAATACCGACGTTGCGCTGGAGGAGGCAGCAGCGGCCCCGCTGCCGGCGAAAAGCAGCGCCAGTGCGAGCATCACG
>JAJYEK010000069.1 GCA_021785795.1 Pseudomonadota bacterium | reverse complement strand
ACGTAGGCGTCGGCGATCACTGGTATGCGGCGGCCGGTGAGGGGCAGCTCGACTGTCTTCCCGACCAGGTGGCGGTACCGTGCGTCTTCAGGATTGACCGCCACGGCGGTGTCGCCGAGCAGTGTTTCAGGCCGTGTGGTTGCCACTACGAGATGTTGCGCCGTTCCCGCGATGGGGTAGCGGATGTGCCAGAGATGGCCGGGCTCCTCTTCGGCCGCGACTTCCAGGTCAGACACCGCCGTGTGCAGCACCGGATCCCAGTTGACCAGGCGCTTGCCGCGGTAAATGAGGCCTTCGGCATGCAGCCGCACGAACACCTCGATCACGGCATGCGAGAGTCCTTCATCCATGGTAAAGCGCTCACGCGACCAGTCGAGGGATGCGCCCATGCGCCGCAGCTGACGGGTGATCGCGCCGCCCGACTGTCCCTTCCATTCCCAGATCCGCTGGACGAAGGCCTCGCGCCCGAGGTCGTGCCGGCTCTTGCCTTCGGCTTCGAGCTGTCGCTCGACGACCATCTGCGTGGCGATACCAGCA
This sequence comes from Pseudomonadota bacterium, assembly GCA_021785795.1. The sequence goes on along the minus strand of JAJYEK010000069.1, from coordinate 17,129 downwards.
TGGTCGGTTCCCGCTTGCCACAGCGTGGAGCTGCCCCCCATGCGGTGATAGCGGATCAGCGCATCCATAAGGGTGTCCTGGAACGCATGCCCCATGTGCAGGCTTCCCGTGACATTGGGGGGCGGGATCATGATGCAGTAAGGCGCTGGCTCCGTGCCGCCCGCACCCGTCGCGCCGGATGCGCGGGCCCTGGAAGTGAAATAGCCGGAGCGTTCCCATTCCTGGTAGATGCGCTGCTCCAGCAGGCGCGGCTCATAGGTCTTATCGAGCGGCGCGCCGACCTTGTGGGGCACGCCGCTTTCCGGATCGTGAAGGCTCATGTCGCGTGTTCTTGGGTGAAAAGCGTGATGGTCGAGCGCACCGCCCTGCTACTCGGATCTCCGGATCGGGCAGGCTCCGGCCGGTGTCTATTTCTGGAAAGTATTGTCCATGTTTGCTGCAGCCTGCGCCAGCACTTCCTCAAGGATCTGGGCGAGCCGCGCGACTGTCGTGGTGTCGAGTGGCTGCCCCCCTGACCTGCGCAGTTCCAGGTCGAGCCGGGCCGTGGCCAGAACCGCAATCCTGTGGTTATCGAAACCCGGCGGCTTCGCGGCCGTTGTCCGCTGCGGTTTGCCAGCTTCCGGACCGGATGCCGCCGGCGCCGGGATTTCCGGCGCACCGGTTTCAGGTACGAGATCGATGGCATTCTGAAGGACTGGAATGTCATCCCAGTCCTCGGCGGCGGTGGTCGCAGCAGACGGCTCCAGGCCCTGGTCCGAGCTGCCGCCCTCGCCGGTTGCGGATTCCGTCGGCGGTTCCTCGCCAGCGGGAACCTGCAACAGGCCCGGCGTCTCGCCGCTGCGGCCAGCCTCCCCGACGGATCCGGCGACGGCAGGACCACGCGCATCCGGCATGTCCCGGTGTTCGGGTTCCAGCTGTCGCGAGCCGCCTGCCGGCGCGGATTGCAAAACCGGCAGGTCGGCAAACGGCAGCTGCTGCTGTATCGCTTTGCCAACCCCGGTCCGTTCCGGGCCCGCGGCAGGCCGGATCGGGTCTGCGCCGGCCGGCGCCGCAGCAGAGGATGGATCGGGTCCGTACGGTGCGCGCGCTGTGCCTAGTTCGACTCCGGAGTCCTCCGTAATGCCGACGGGCACGTCCTGCGGTCCAGCCGCCTGCCCCGATGGCATGAGGTCGGCGAGACTGCCCTGAAGCTGAGAAATCACATCGGCGGGCGTCGGCAGTTGCGGCGGCCTCTCGTCGCGCGCCGGTGCAGGCGGCTTTCCCCCGGCCGCCTGGAGTTCGTTGCGGAGCAGATCCTGAAGCGAATGGAGCACTTCCTCCAGGGTGTGCCTGGATGAGGGTATGTGCTTGGGCTTGTCCGTGGACCCGTTCGTCATTCCGGTAGTTTAGGCTGCCGCCCGGGACCGTGCTAGACGGTATGGTTCTCCAGCGGGTAGCCGCGATCGCGGTAATAGCGGAAGCGCACGCGCGCCTGGCGCTTCTCTTCCTCGCCTGTGCCGACGAATTCCGCAACCCGGCGGAAGCGGCTGAAGCAATCGGGCACTTCCGGTCTGAGCGACACCAGGACGTCATTGCACGCCGCCGGCGGCTCTTCATGCCCGATGAGCACGGCCGGAAGGGGGTCCTCCGCCGGATCCTGGCTGCCAGGGCTCAACTGGTGCGGAACGAAGCTGCCCGGACTGAACGTCCACAGCAGTTCGTCGAGGTGCGCCGACTGCTGCGCATCGGCCGTCAGGACGTAGGTTTCGTGGCCGTTGCGGAACGCCTTTTCCACGAAGCGGCACACTAGCAGCGCGGGACTGCCCGCATCGGGGTTCTGTGCCACGTAGAAGTCTATCCGGGTCATGCCTCCGTCGGTCCGTGGTGCTCGCTGCGATCGATCAGGAATGTGGTCAGCAGCGGCACGGGCCGTCCCGTGGCTCCTTTTTCCTTCCCGGTTTTCCACGCTGTGCCGGCGATATCCAGATGGGCCCACCTGAATTTCTTGGTGTAGCGCGCGAGGAAGCAGGCGGCTGTGATGGCGCCGGCATCGCGTCCACCGATGTTCGCCATGTCCGCAAAATTGCTGTCGAGCTGTTTTTGGTAGTCGTCCCACAGCGGGAGTTGCCAGGCCCGGTCGAAGGCGTAGCGGCCGGCCCCGGTTAGGGCGCGCGCGAGCGGTTCGCTGTTGCTCATCAGACCGCTGGCATGCCGGCCCAGGGCGACGATGCAGGCACCGGTGAGGGTGGCCAGATCGACCACCACCGAGGGATTGAAGCGCTCGGTGTAGGTCAGGGCATCGCACAGGATCAGGCGCCCCTCGGCGTCGGTATTCAGCACTTCGATGGTCTGGCCCGACATGCTGGTCACGATATCGCCCGGCTTGTTGGCATTTCCATCCGGCAGGTTCTCCGAGCTCGGTATTACGCCGACCACGTTGATCGGAAGCCTGAGTTCGGCGACCGCTTTGAGGGTTCCGAGTACGGCGGCGCCGCCGCACATGTCGTATTTCATTTCGTCCATTTCAGCGGCCGGTTTGATGGAAATTCCGCCGGCATCGAAGGTGAGGCCCTTGCCTACCAGCGCGACTGGGGGTTGTCCTTCGCCGCCACCCTGGTATTCGATGATGATGAGTTTCGGTGGCTGGCTGCTGCCGCGCGCTACTGACAGCAGCGCGCCCATGCCGAGTGTGCGCATGTCCTGCTCTTCGAGCACAGTGGTTTTGACGCCATATTCCTCCTGAAGCGCCCGCGCCTGATCGGCCAGGTAGGTCGGGGTGCAGATGTTGCCGGGCAGATTGCCAAGGTCCTTGGCCAGCGTCATGCCGGCGCTGATGGCCTTGCCCTGGCGGACCGCGTTTTCGGCCGGCGCCAGGTCGCTGCGTTTCGGCACCATGAGCACCATGCGGCGCAGCGCGCGCCGCTTCTCGCTTTTGCGGCTTTTCAGCTGGTCGAACCGGTAATAGGCGTCCTCGGTGATCTCAACCGCGTGACGGAGTTTCCAGTTGAGGTCCCGTCCCCTGACGTCCAGATCGGCAAGAAACACAGCCGCCTCGGTCGCTCCAGTGTCGCCCAGGGCGCGCGCAGCATGTCCGATGATCGCCCGGTAGGATCCGTCGCCCAGGTCCTTTTCCTTGCCGCAGCCTATCAGCAGCACCCGCTCGCTCGGGATGTTCGGCAGGTGATGCAGGAGCAGGGATTGCCCCGTACTGCCGGAGTGATCGCCGCGCCGAAGTATGGCCATGAGCGCGCCTCCCGAGATCTGATCGATCTGGCGGGCGCTGGGTGTAAGTTTGCGGCCTTCGAAGATGCCCACCACGATGCACGCGCTGCGCTGTTTTTCGGGACCGCCGCTCTTTACGGAGAATTCCATGGACACCTCAAAGATTTGTTGGGGCTGTGCGCGCGCCGATTATGGTATATTTTCGGACACAAGCACATCCCCGCGGTGGGTTGGGGCCGCTGTCCGGGAAGGTCCCGGAAGAAGGGGAGAGTTGCGCTCGTAATGGACAGGTGAACCATCGCAATGGCTGTTTCCCGCGCTCCATGTGCAGGATATTCGGGACTTCCTGCCCGGGCAGCGGTCTCCTGCGCCCTGGCGCAGCGGTGTCACACCGCCGGTAATTCATGCTGATCATCGACCGCGCGCTCATGCGCGACACCTTCCAGTCGAGCCTGGCGGTCTCGTTCATCTTCCTGGTGCTCTTTCTGGTCATCAGCCTGGTGAACGGCCTGGCGAAAGCAGCGCTGGGTGACGTGCCGGTGGCCATCCTGTTCACGCTGCTCGGGCTCGAGACCGTAAAGACGCTCGCGCTGATGCTGCCGCTGTCGGTGTTCATAGGGATACTCCTCGGGCTTGGCCGCTGGTACCGGGACAACGAAATGACTGTGCTTGCCGCGTGCGGCCTCGGCATCGGCCATTTCCTGCGTCCGATAGCGCTGCTGGCCGCCGGGTTTGCGCTGGTTGTCGGGCTTTTTTCCTTTTACCTGGAGCCGCTCGCCTCCGGACTTATCCACAAGGCGCAAAGCAGCGGCAATAATCGCTATGAGGTGAGCGGAATCATTCCCGGGACGTTCAATCGGGTGAAGGGCGGCGGATTTTTCTACGTTGGCGGCGTGGATCGGGCCACATCCAGCTTGCGCGACATCTTCGTGAACAACGAGCAGCTCGGCAAGCAGGGTGTGCTGTTTGCAAAGACAGGTCATTACTACCGGGACCGCAGCTCCGGAGACCAGTACCTGGTGCTAGACAATGGGACCCGCTACGAAGGATCGCCGGGGCAGGCCGATTACCGCATCCTGCAGTTCCAGACTTACATCGTGCGAATCGTGCCGCGGGCGGGACCGCCGCCTCCGACGCAGATCGACGCGATGTCGCTGCACCAGCTGCTGCAGGCGAACAACCCGAATACGATCTCCGAGCTGCACTGGCGGATCGCCAAGCCGGTCACCCTGTTCATACTTGCTTTCATCGCGGTAGCGTTCGCCTACACCAACCCGCGTCGCGGCCGTTACGCCGGCCTGTTCAGCGCGATACTTGTGTATTTCGTATATGCGAACCTGCTCGCCGTCGGTGACGCTCTGATCAAGAGCGGCCGGGTATCAGCGGCGGTCGGTCTGTGGTGGGTTCATGGCATCTTTGCCGTGCTGGCGGTTTACCTGCTGTGGCGGCGCGCGGCCAACCGGCCGCTGGTGCCGCGCCCCCGGTTTCTGCGCGGCTAGCCCATGACCATACTCGACCGGCACATTGCCCGCAGCATCGCGACCAGCACATCCCTGGTCTTTCTGGTCCTTTTGGCGCTGTTCATGTTCTTTAAGTTCGCCGCTGCCCTGGGAGACTACGGCAAGGGCAGCTTTGGAATGACGCAAATCATTACGTATGTGCTGCTGCGCATGCCTTGGGAGATGTACCGGCTGTTTCCCATGACCGCGCTGCTCGGGACCACCCTCGGCCTGTCATCGCTTGCGGTGGATTCCGAGCTCATCGCCATGCGTGCCGCCGGAGTTTCGGTGCTCCAAATCGTCGGGGCCGCGATGAAGGTGGGGCTGGTGTTCGCGATTCTCGCGCTGATTCTCGGCGAGGTCATTGCTCCGGTAACGGAGAACATGGCCGAGCGTGGGCGCTCGCAGGCGCTGCACCAGGGAGTCGACCAGGAAAACAACTATGGCCTGTGGATGCGCGACGGACCTTCGTTTGTGCATATCGGCGAGGTGCTTCCCGACCTGAGTCTGCTCAAGGTCAATATCTACGAATTCGGGGCGGACGACCATCTGCGTCTGCAGACCTACGCGGCCAGCGGCCGCTATGTGGACCATCACTGGCAACTCTCCGACGTGCGTCAGAGCCAGATCGAAGATAACCGGGTGCAGACGCGCAGCCTGGCCTCGGAGGTATGGTCGAGCGCCCCCAAACCCAGCACGCTCGCGGTGTTCGCAGTCAAGCCGGAAGGCCTGTCGATCTGGCACCTATACAGCTATATCCAGCACCTGAAAGCGAACAAGCAGAATACCGGCCGTTACGAGTTGGCGTTCTGGAGCAAGATCGTCTCTCCGTTTGCCACGGCTGTGATGGTGATCCTGGCGATTCCCTTTGTCTTCTCTCACCTGCGCAGCAGCGGTGTCGGCGTACGCCTGATGATTGGTTTCGGACTGGGTGCCGCGTTCTACATTCTCAGCCGCGGATTCGGCTACTTCGGGCTGCTTTACGGGTTGCCGCCCGCGCTTGGGACCGCGCTGCCCGTGGTCCTGTTTCTGGCCATCGCGCTCGCCATGCTGCAGCGGGTCGGCTAGGAGGAGTGGCGCCTCCGGGACTTCGGAAGCACGATCATGCGTGTTCCCGAGATTCGGTCGTGCCAGGCCCGCTTGTCGTGATCGATCACGATCCAGAGATAGCCGGCACCGACTGGCACCCACGAGAGAATGGCCCCCAGAAAGCGCAGCAGTGCCTGGCGCCAGGAGATCCTGCCACCGCTGCCATTGATCAGACGCAGCCGCCAGGCACGCATCCCAAGCGTCTGGCCGCCATGCACCCAGAACCATCCGAAGTATAGAAAGCTCACGGCGAGCAGGTAGAGTCGGAACAGGAATTGGCCGACCTGACTCGTCGGGGCCCCCCGGGCAATCAGCACGAATGGCAATGTGGCCACCAGCAGTACCGCTGCGAACACCAGCACGTCGTACAGAATGGCTGCCAGCCGCCGGATAAGGCCGGACATTTTCGGCTCGGAGACGGGCGCGGTCATTGGCAGGACCGGCCGGCGACAGGGCGCTCGCGGACGATCGCGGAGGGCGGATTTTGCACAGATGAAAAAATTCTTTCTGTGACAGAGACTAAGTATATCTGCTCAATATTAGAGAAATTATATATCACTGTTTTATAAATACTTTATTGCTGTTTAAAAAATGTTCAATCCAACTGAAACATGGCATTCACTGGAATCGGGTGCCGGAATTCCCAGCTTGCCCACAAATTTATCCACAGGAACTGTGTACAACCACCCCGATGACCGGAGCCTCATCCTTACAGTGCCGGCCGCGCCGGCATCCGGGACGGCCGGTTCCGATAACCGCACTGTACCAGGGCGCAATGGTAGCCGTTTGTTCTGCCGGCGGGTAGGGCGTAGACTACGCAGTCGCCGCAGTCGGCGGCGAGCAGTTTCCCGGATGTCTGTTTACTGACGGATACTCGTGCGCTTATGTCACCTAACGGCCTCTCCCTCAATCTCATTGAACTAGGCCATTTTGCGGCCATCCTTGCCTTTGTCTTGGCGATTGTTCAGGGTCTTGCCCCGATCGCGGCACGGGTGCTCCACCGTCCGCAGCTGGCGGGCCTGACCGGCAACCTGGCGGTGGCAGTATTCGTGCTCACGAGCATCGGCGGGGCGACGATCATCTACTCGTTTTTAACCAACAACTTTTCCGTGTTGGTCGTCGCGAGTCATTCGAATACGCATATGCCGCTGTTCTACAAAATGGCGGCGCTGTGGGGCGGACACCGGGGTTCGCTGTACCTGTGGATTTGGATCCTGACCCTGTTCACCATGGTGCTGGCATTCGACGGACAGACGCGCTATCCGGAACGTCTTCCCGTGATCCTGGCTGTGCAGGGCTGGCTGGTGGCCGGCTTTTTCGGGCTGTCCTTGTTCCTGTCGAATCCCTTTCTGCGGCTGTTTCCGGTTCCGACCCAAGGTGCGGACCTGGATCCGCTGCTTCAGAATCCGGGGATGGTGATGCATCCGCCGATGCTCTACATGGGCTATGTCGGTTTCTCGGTGCCTTTCGCGTTTGCCATGGCGGCACTGATTACGAAATGGAGGAGTGAGCTCTGGATCGGTCTCATCCGCCGCTGGGCGCTGATCGCCTGGGGATTCCTGACTCTGGGCATCGTCCTCGGGGCATGGTGGTCGTACTACGTGCTGGGATGGGGAGGGTACTGGGCCTGGGATCCGGTCGAAAATGCCTCCTTCATGCCCTGGCTCGTGGGGACGGCGCTGATACACTCGATCACCGTGCAGGAACGTCGGCGCATGCTTCATACCTGGAACATCTTCCTGGTGATCTGTACCTTCTCCCTGTCCCTGCTCGGCACCTTCCTGGTCCGTTCCGGCGTTCTGTCTTCGGTGCATGCCTTTACCGTCGATCCCGGGCAGGGCTCCTACATCCTGGTGTTCATGACCGTGACGCTGGCTGTGTCGTTCGGCATCTTTCTTGCTCGCGGACGCTATCAGGAAGCGGAAGAGACGGTGACTTCTCCGATGTCACGCGAATCCCTGTTCGTATGGAACAATGTGGTGTTCACAACGGCTGCTGCCTGTGTGCTGCTCGGAACCCTGTATCCGTTGGCGGTCAATGCGCTGAACGGATCGCGCATCACGGTCGGTCCTCCTTATTTCAATACCGTGATGTTGCCAATATTTTTCATTATGTTGCTGCTGATGGCGATCGGACCGCTCGTCCCTTGGCGCAAGGCCAACCTGAGCCGCCTGCGCGCGCGCGTAGTGATTCCGGTGATCCTGGGGCTGGCGGCCGGGGTGACCATGGCGGTACTGGCCTGGCCGGTATATTGGACCGGCCCCGTGGCTGTCGGACTCGTCGGCTTTGTCTTCGGTACCCTGGTGGTCGATCTGGCGCGGGCTGTGCAGCAGCGGCGTGTGCAGCATGCCTCGGAAAACGTCGTAGTCGCCACATGGCACACCGTGGTGGGAAATCGGCGCCACTATGGCGGAATGATTGTGCATCTGGGCGTTCTGATGATCGCAATAGGCATCGTGGGCACCGGTCTGTTCCGGATCGAGAAGTCCGTGGTCATGGCTCCAGGTGATGTGGTGAAGATTGCGGGCGAGAGGCTGCGTTTCGATGGCGTGCGCACCGTCAAGGGGCCGAACTACGTGGCCTTGCAAGGACATCTGACCTCACTTGACCGAGGTTTTGTCCTCAGACCGGAACGGCGGGACTATGGTCGGCAGCAGATGCCGACTACCAACGCGTCAGTGAACTCCAATCTGTTGCGCGATGTCTACGTCGTGATGGGTAGTTCTGTTCCGGGAAAAAACGGGGTAACGCGCTATGTCGTCCAGGTCATTATCAACCCACTGGTTCAGTTCCTGTGGATGGGCGGGCTGACCATGGTATTCGGGCTCGGCGTCACGCTGAGCCACAGAGTGCGGCGCGCGGCGCGCGCCGTCGCTACAGAGGCCGTCTCGGCTTACGTAAAGTAGATTTATCGGTTAATTTAAAGCCATGCGTCGTTTTCTATTGCTGACGGGGTTGCTGTTACTGCTGGCCCCGGTCTTCGGCGCCACGCCACCGGAAGGGGGCAGGGTGGTGCACGAGAATGCGTTGACGCGCCAGGAGCTGAGCATTGCCAGGACGCTGCGCTGCACCGTCTGCCAGAACGAGTCGGTGGCCGATTCGAAAGCCGGAATTGCCAAGGATATGCGGGCCCTGATTCGCCAGCAGCTGCGTGCCGGCAAGTCACGCAAGCAGATCGTTGCCTATTTTGTGTCGCGCTACGGTGATTATATCCTGCTGAAGCCCCCGTTCGATGTGGTCGGCACGGTCGTGTGGGTGCTGCCGCTGTTTCTGTTGGCGGTGCTTGCTCTGTCTGGCTGGCTCGTCATTCGTCGCCACAGCCGGGCGACGGAGACGCCCCCTCCGCAACTCACCGAGGAAGATCTGGCGCGCGTGCGCGCCGCCCGCCAACAGGATTAAGCCATGCTCTGGATCTGGATACTGCTCTCAGCCGCGTTGCTGTTAGTTGTCGTTACGGTGTGGTTCGTCGCACGCCCGCTGCGGCGCACTACTGTTGAAATACCCGGAACGCCGAGGCACGAGCTACTGCTGGTGCGCGAGCGGCTCGTGGCCCAGCTCAACGAAATCGATGCTGAACGCGCGGACAAGGGCATGGATGCACAGGTGGCGCGGGACGAGGAGCTGCGGATTTCAGCCGAGCTGGCAACGGTTCTCAGGCAGCTGGAACAGCTGCCTGAGAACCCTGCGGAAACGCGGCCAGGTCCGCGCAGGCTCTGGTTCGCGACCGTCGCGGTGCTGGGAATCTTGGTTCCGGCCGCTGCCGTGGGTCTCTATGCCCTCACCAACAGTGCCACGCTGGACGGCATGCTGAGCATCGCCGATGGCGGGACGCGGGCACAGCCTGACGTGCCACCGATGGTGCTGGCGATGGTGGAGAAGCTTCACCGACAGCTCATCATGCAGCCCAACGATGCGGTCGGCTGGGCGCGGCTGGGTCATTCCTATTTCGTGCTGGGACGCAAGTCCGACGCCTTCAAGGCCTATGCCAAGGCCTACCGGCTGGCGCCGGAGAACCCGGACATCGTCTCCGATTATGCCTGGGCCAAATTCACCAGCAATCCGGCCAAGACGAGCGGACTGGTCTTTACGCTTTACAGCCGGCTGCACAGGCTTCAGCCCGACAATCCTGACGCGCTCTGGTTCCTGGGGCTGGCCGCCTACCATAGCGGCGATCCTGCCCAGACCATCGTCTACTGGAAGCGGCTCGCAGCCCTGATTCCCGGGGATAACCCGGCGCACCATGCCCTGATGCACGGCATCGCGGAGGTCCAGGCCCAGATGCAGGCGGCGGCACACCCCCCCGGAAAATAGCGGTTTCTTGCCAGCGGCGCGGTCCTTGGCGGCGGTGTCGGCAGCAGTCTGTGTAGGCGCGGATCGAACGGGGCGGCTGGCCGTCAGCGCGGGCGCACTGATGCGCCGGCCGGAGGGCGCCGCGCCCCTCGGAGGGTCTCGTCTAGGCCTGAAGCTTGCGAATCAGCGGCAGCAACTTCTGCTGCCATGCCTGCGGCGTGATGGGTCCGATCTGTTTGTAGCGGATGATGCCGTTCCGGTCGACGACGAAGGTTTCCGGTACGCCATAGACTCCCCAGTTGATGGCGGCCTCTCCATTGGCGTCCAGCAGATCTTCTTTGTAGGGGTCGCCACTCACCTTCAGCTCCGCCAGGGCGTCGGCAGGTTTGTCCTTGTAGCTTACGCCGATGATCGGGACGATATGCTTGCGCGCGAGCGCAACCAGCAACGGATGTTCCTCGCGGCAGGATACGCACCACGACGCCCAGATGTTGATGAGCACCACGTGCCCGCGCAGGTCCGCGTTGGTCAGGGTCTTGCCCGGTTCCTGGAGGATCGGCAGGTCAAAGTGCGGCAAGGGCTTGCCGATCAGCGGCGACGGAATTCTCCGGGGGTCGAGACGCAGCCCGTAGGCCAGAAGCCCGCCGAGTACCGCAAACAGCACGATCGGGATCAGGAACTTCTTCACGGCTTGTAGGACTGCGGCGTCGAATCGACTTGCGCGGTGGCGCCGTTCGGATGCTTGAGTTCCTGGGCCACCTCTGGCGGCATGTATTTCGCGCTATGCTTGGCGAGGACCTGGTCGGCGATGAATTGGCCGCGGGAATTAAGCCGGCCCTGGCACACCACGCCCTGGCCCGCCCGGAACAGGTCGGGCAGGATACCGTGGTAGTAAACCGGGATGCTCTTGTTGAGATCGGTCACTATGAAGTCCACGGTCATGCCGTTGCCGCTTTTTTTGATGCTGCCTTTTTCCACCAGACCGCCCACGCGGAACACGGTGTGGATCGGTGCCTTGCCTGCGAAGACCTGGGTGGGGGTGAAGTAGAACACCAAACTGTTGCGGAAGGCATTCAGAATCAGCAGCGATGCCACCGTGAGCACGGCCACGCCACCGACAATAAGAAGAAGTTTCTTGTGTCTGGTTTTCATTGGAGTCTGTCGAACCTCACTCGCTCGCGTAATGCTGCGTCTCGCTATCCTTCGGTGCCTGCTCGGCGAGGGCGAGTTCCCGCAGCATCTTGAGAACCGTCCGGCGTTTGCGCAAAGCGCTCACCACATTCCAGACCAGCACTGCCGTAGCGAAACCGTAGGCGCCCCACACGTAAAACGCGTAGCCCCCCATCGCGAAAAAGGTGCGCCAGGTCACCGCCCCGCCTCCATGGCCTCCGTGCTGGAACGTACGATCTGCATGACCCAGCCCGTATGACGCTCGCGCGCCAGGATTTCACCGCGCATGCGGATCAAAACCACCGTGAAGTAGAACAGGAAGAAGGCGATGGACATGACTAGCAGAGGATGCAGCATGGTCGGATATATACTCGGAGATATGAGCCTGTTCAATGAACCTATAGACGCTGGCTGGTGCAAAGTGTTCCACCAGACCACCGAAAAGTGGATGATCGGGATATCGACGACGCCCACCAGGGCCAGCACTGCGCCTGCGCGTGCGCTGCGACGGGGATCATCGATAGCGGCCTGAAGTGCGATGAAGCCCAGGTATAGAAAGAACAGCAGCAGCTCCGATGTGAGGCGCGCATCCCATACCCAGTATGTCCCCCAGGTCGGTTTGCCCCAGAGCGAGCCGGTAACGAGAGCCATGAGCGTCAGGGAAGCGCCGATCGGGGCGCTCGCCGTAGCCAGCATATCCGCCAGCTTGATGTTCCACACCAGGCCGACCAGTCCAGCGCCGGCCATCATGACGTAGACGAACATGGACATCCATGCGGCCGGCACATGGATGAACATGATCCGGTAGCTATCGCCCTGCTGGTAATCCGGTGGTGCGACATACAGACCGAGATACAGCCCGATCACGAACAGCAGCAGGGTGATGATGCCCAGCCAGGGGACGAGCTGCCCGGCCAGGGCGTAAAAGTTCTTGGGAGAGGCGTATTTGTACATAGTTGATTTGGTGTCCGGCTGGACTCAGTCCAGGGAAATGCGCAGTGCTGCGGCCGTGGCCCAGGGCGCGAAAGCCAGCGCCAGCAGCAAAAATGCCCCTAACAGGGAGAAATAGGCTTTGGTATCAAGACCCGAGGCACTAGCCGTGACGGCCCCCGCTCCGAAAATCAGTACTGGAGTATACAACGGCAGGACCAGCAGTGACAGCAGCACGCCGCCCCCGCGCACGCCAAGCGTGAGCGCGGCCCCGACGCTGCCCAGGAGACTGAGGACGGGAGTGCCCAAAAGCAGCGTCACCATCAGGGTTCCCGTGGCGTGAGTGGGAAGATTGAGCTGCATGGCCAGCAATGGGCTCAAAACCACCAGCAACAGACCGCTCGTCACCCAGTGAGCCGCCACTTTTGCGAAAACAAGCGGCGTCAGGGCATGGGGGCTCAGGGTCAGCTGCTCCAGCGTGCCATCAGCATGGTCGGCTGCGAACAGCCGCCCCATCGAGAGCATCGAAGCGAGCAGGGCGGCGACCCACAGGACTCCGGGCGCCAGCCTGCTCAGAACGTCCGGCTCGGGGCCGACGCCCAGCGGAAACAGGCTCGTCACGATGACAAAAAACGCAAGCGGCGTAGCCACGTCTGCCGGCTTGCGCGCAGCGAGGGTCAGGTCGCGCCGGAATATGCAGCGCGCGGCGCTAAGCAGGGTCCGGGACATTAGGAATCCAGCCTGATCTTGCGGATAGGTGCGGTCACCGCGAGTTCCTGGTGTGAGGTGATGAGGACGAGTCCACCGCCTGTCACATGGGTAGCCAGCTGTGCGCTCATGATCGCACCGAAATGAACGTCGAGCGCCGTGAGCGGTTCGTCGAGAATCCACAGCGGTTTGGAGGTCAACAGGAGGCGTGCCAGCGCCAGGCGCCGCTTCTGGCCCTGCGACAGATACTTCGCCGGCAGACGGGCCGCTCTGGTGAGCCCGACCCGCTCGAGGGCAGTCACGATGTCGGCATCGGAGTCTTCGTTCCCGACGCAGGTACCAAATTTCAAGTTTTCGGCTGCAGTGAGGTCGCCTTGGATCCCGTTGACATGTCCGACATAGCAGAGCTGGTCACGGTATTGCTCCGCGAGTGTCCGGATCGGGGAGCCCTGCCACCGAATTTCGCCATCCGCCGGCTGGGACAATCCGCAGAGCGTTCGCAGCAGCGTGGTTTTGCCGCTTCCATTGACGCCCTGGACATACAGCAGCTCGCCCGGCTGAACCGAGAAAGACAGATTCTCGAACAGCACCCTGTCCCCGCGGGTGCAGGTCAAATTGATCACTTCCAGCAAAGCGCCCTCCGCATCGGTGCGATAATGGTGCCCCGGAGACGAATTGAACGTCCGACCTGCCGCTTAGGAGGCGGCTGCTCTATCCACTGAGCTACCGGGGCAGAGAGGCGCATTCTATCATCCCTCCGGGATGGTCGTGGCGAAGAATTGGGTCTTTGGGCCCGGCGAATCCGCGCCTGCCGTTTGCGTGCGCCGGGTTCCATGGCGCCGCGGGTACCCCTGCACGGCCCAGACCCGTTGCAACGCGGAGCAGCCCATGCAAAGATGTAGATTCAATTTAAAGCTATTGCGGCCCCTTGAAAATTGACAGGCCGGGAGCATTTCTGGCAAGACGCTTAGGGTACCGCTGCGGCTAAAGGCAGGCGCAGTTGATACAGTACGGGCAGTACCGGTGACATTTGGGGCCGGACACGGATTCCAGACAGGCTGGCGAAGGCGTTTCTCGGCTGCAAGTGGCCGGCACTGTCCCGTGGTGGAATCGGCTCCGAGAAAGCCCCCTCTCTGCCGGCGTGTGGCGGTCGGTCCAGAACGGAATCGCAGTGCAATCGCGGCGTTTCGATACTGCCTGAAGCCGCAATCCATGCCAGAAACAGGCTGAATGCCCGTGCAGCCAATCCTCTTCTACCTCGAGCCCTGGCAATTTTCCCCCACCGTGCTGCTCGCCTGCGTATTGCCGGCCGCCGCGTACGCACGGGGCTTGGTGCTTACCAGGCGTGCCGGCGAGGCGGCAGGTTTCTGGCGGACACTCTCGTTCTTCGTGGGCGTGGCGCTCATTTACATCGTGCTGCAGACGTATGTGGATTTTCTGTCCCAGCATATGTTCTGGGTACACCGTCTGCAGCAGGGGATTCTGCACCACGTCGCCCCGTTCCTGGTGGCGCTGGCTTCGCCCTGGGACATCATGGCGCGCGGGACACCGCGCGTTTTGCGCGAACGGATACTGCGACCCCTTTTCGGCAATCGGGCGGTAAGACTGTTGTACAGATTTCTCCAGAATCCCGTGGTAGCGCCGCTGCTCTTTGTGGGCCTGCTGTATTTCTGGCTCATTCCGTCCGTCCATTTCACCGCCATGCTGGATGTGGATCGCTATAACGCCATGAATTGGAGCATGGTGGTGGATGGAATGCTGTTCTGGTGGCTCATGCTGGCTCCGCGAAATGCACAGGGGCACGCCAGCATTGCCTATCCGTTGCGCATCCTGATCTTTTTCATTGTGATGGTTTTTCAGATCGTGCTGGGCGCATACATTACGCTGCACGGGTCGATTATATACACCGTCTACGCGCTGTGCGGTCGCGCATGGAATATCAGTCCAATGACGGATCAGCAATGGGGTGGCCTGATTACCTGGATACCGCCGTCGATGATGTGCGTTCTGGGTATCCTCGTTGTGCTACGCCGCATGCTGCTCGAACCGGATTCCAGACCCATTGCTGGTTCTGCCATGGCGAGCGTTCCGGGTCGCTGACATATAGTGACGCGACCCGCCATCGCTCGGCGGTTGCCTTACTGATTGGCCGTTGGGCGCGTTAGGTCGTTGCGTAGCAGTGGGCGTGCACCGGCGCCGCCGCGGATTTCGATCTGGAAGCCGCGCCGGGGATAATGTTCGACGTCAACGGAGTAGACCGCGAATGAATAATACGGATTCCAGCAACATGCGCGGGCGACGGTGGATAGCCCTGGTGGCGGTCTTGTTTTTCGTGTTCATGGCGGCCTGCAGCCGGTCGCAGCACTGGCTGCTTCACGATATTTCGGGGCTGTCGCCCGCGCTCAAGTTTAGACTCACAGATGATACTGGCCGGACGGTGGAGGCCTCGAATTACCGCGGCAAGGTGGTGCTGCTCTATTTTGGCTATACCCACTGCACCGATGTTTGCCCCGATACGCTCGCCAAGCTTGCGAGTGCCATTCGCAGCTTGGGTTCGGAGGGCAACGATGTCCGCGTGCTGTTCGTTACGGTCGATCCGGCACGCGACACCATACCTGTGCTCCACCGCTACGTACGCGCATTCGGACCCGAGTTCGTCGGGCTGCGCGGCAGCAATAATGCACTGCTCGCGCTGGCCAAGCGCTACCGTGTGGTCTACACCCGTGCGAAGGCTAACGCCCACGGGAACTACGACGTATCCCACAGCAGCGGGGTATTTATTTTCGACGGCAGCGGCAAGGCGCGGTTGCTTGCCACCAGTTCGGATACCGCCTCTGACATCAGCCACGATCTTCGTCTGCTGCTGCATGCCGGCTGAGCCCGCAACGGTCCCACGTTGCCGTACGGCAGCGCTCCTTCGGTCCGGACGCTTCGGCATCAAATCTTAAGGTAACGCCGGCAGCGGCACTGGCGCTCGGCCTGCATCGCTTGGCAAAATGGCGCCAGCGGTCGCCGCAAGCGCGCTTTTCGACCCTTTTTGGCGATGATCGTATGCTGTGGCGGCAAGCAGGGAGTGCCGGTGATTACGGGTCGGCGAGATTCCTTGAGCTGTGGTCCGCCGTGGTTTCCGTCCGGCTTTGCCGTGCCCCGCATGCCGGTTTGCTTTGGAGATGGTGCTGGCCGATCGGCGTGCCGAAGTTCTTCGGTCACGCGCGGGATTTCGCGCAGCGCTGCGATCAGCGCGGTGCGGAAAAGCTGCTCGAGGGCTTCGGCGTCTTGGAGATCGTCGAGGATGACGCCGGTGGCGCCTAGCGCGCAGATTATGCCGTGAAGTTCGAAGAAGGCCCTGTTCGTCCTGCATTGCTTTCAGAAGAAGAGCAAGAGCGGGATCGTCACGCCGAAAGAGCACATGAACAACATCCGCGCCCGGCTGAACATCGCCGCGGCGATAGCTAACGGAGTTGCGCTGTGGCAAAGCGCATCATTAACCGTATCGAGGTTGAGATCGGATCGGGCAATGTCTTCGCGGACCTGGGCTTGCCGGGGGGCCTAAAAGCTCAAGATCAAGTCCGGCTGGTCGTCGCAATCACCCGTGCCGTGCGCCGTCCTGGACTTACCCAGGGAGAGGCCGGCGGCGCATGGGCATTTCACAGCCGAAAGTTTCAGCGCTGCTGCGCGGGGACCTTGCCGCCCTCTCCGATGGCAAGTTGATGGGCTGTCCAAGTCGCCTTGGGTACGACATCGAGATCAAGGCGAAACCCGCAGGCCGGGCGGCCGGGCACTTGAGGCTCTCGGTGCGGTAAACTGACGCGCTTTCGGGGTGGTCCGAGAATCAAAACTTTGCCCCTAAAACGGAAGCATAACCTTGCCGGGGCGGCAAGGTTATGCTTCTAGGCCCAGCGATGACTGGCCTTTTTCATGCGATGGTGGAGACGGGGGGGATCGAACCCCCGACCTTCTGATTGCGAACCAGACGCTCTCCCAGCTGAGCTACGCCCCCATAAACTTAAGGAGTGCCGCAGTATACCCGATCTGCGCCGAAATGCTCTACATTGCAGTGGCAGCCGTAAGCGCCACTCGGGCGTTCCGGCACCAGTATGGCCTGTCAGGCTGTCCATGGAACAGCCCCGGGCCGACCTTGAAAATAGGGAATGCAGATGGTTCAGATCAAAATGACCGGTGTTCCGCCTGCATGCGGCCGCAACCGACCGCGGCATCTTTTTATATTAATTCAGGCCTGTC
>JAJYEK010000068.1:934-17778 GCA_021785795.1 Pseudomonadota bacterium | reverse complement strand
CTTACAGTGCCTCTTCCGCTCCTGGATCGGAGAGGTTGAGCCACTGCTGGAAGAAATAGTTGCACAGCATGCCCTCCAAGTTCACTGGAGGCCTGCTGTTCTCGCCCTTGGGACAGTAGGGCGCGATTACGGCGCAAAGATCCTACCAGGGCGCCACTTTCTTTATGTCGCCAAGAAATCGCTCGCGACGGGTATGCTTCCTGTAGGTCTCGAAGGTACCGGCGGCTACGGTAAGTTGGGGCATGCGTTTTCCCTTTGAACTGGCGCCATTTTATCATAACGGCTTGTATGTATGGACTAGATCAGAGGTGCCTTAATGAAACTCCGGGCGCATAAGCGTCTTGAGCTCTTGCAGGCGACCGAAGAGGATCTGGTAAAGATGGCAGCCCGCATCACAGCCGGCCGCCTGAAGGGGCGGGACAAGATTGGTGTAGCGGTCGGTCGCGTGATCAACCGCTACAAGATGGCGAAGCACTTGACGTTGACGATCACCGACACGAGCCTCGCCTTTGCGCGTAAGGAGGACGCCATCATTGCGGAGGCGGCGCTTGACGGACTGTATGTCATCCGCACATCTGTTACGCCTGAGCGCCTGGATGCGGCCAGCTGCGTGCGTCATTACAAATCCCTCTCGCAGGTCGAGCGGGCGTTTCGCTCGATGAAGACTGTGGACCTCAAGGTCCGTCCCATTCACCACCGTCTCGCTGACCGGGTCCGTGCCCACATCTTCCTTTGCATGCTCGCCTACTACGTCGAGTGGCATATGCGCGAGGCCTGGCGCGAGTTGCTCTTTGCCGACGAGGATCAAGCGGCCAAGGCCACCCGCGACCCGGTGGCGCCCGCCGAACGCTTGGCGGGCGCCAAAGCGAAGGTCGCACGGCGGCACCACGAGGACGGGACGCCGATCCACAGCTTCCACACACTCCTCACGGAGCTCGCCACCATCGTGCGCAACACCTGTCGCACCTCCGCCGAAGAGGATGCCCCGACCTTTACGGTGACGACCCAATCAAACCCACTCCAGCGACAAGCGCTGGATCTGATCGGCCAGTTGGTGGTGTAGTCAGAACGAGACCATCGGATTTCTGCAAAAGGGCTTGAATGCCAAGGGAAATCTGTTCGGGGGAGCTAGCAACTCCAGATTAGCCGATCTGTGCGGTGACCCAAGCGGTTTACGCATCCTTGCCGGAAGGACACATGGTTGTGTCCGTCAAATTGTGCAAATTTTGGCATGAGGGAGGATTTCATCAGGCCGCCCGCAGCCGTTCGCGCCGCTGTTCCTCAAGCAAGTCCATATTGAGGTAGCGGTTGTCCTCAAGCCACCTTTCATGGGTCTCGACGCACAGCGCCCGGACCAGGCGCAGGCAGGACTCGGTGTTCGGGAAGATCCGCACACCCGGGTGCGGCGTTTGATCTCCTCGTTTAGCCGCTCCAGCATGTTGGTGCTCTTTAGGTGCTTGTGGTGCGCCCGGGGCAGGCGGTAGCGGGGCAGGCGGTAGAAGGTCAGCGTCTCGCCTTGACGTTGGCACCGATTAGACCCGCGAGGTGGGCCATGATCTCATCTGCTATGCGGCTCGCGTCGCTCTCGCCGGCTCGGAGGGGGTTGGCGTCCCTCCCGGTTCACGTATCGGCAGCGGTTGAGTGCCGCCAGAGGGCGTGGGTCCGGTTCCATCCGCTCCCGGGCGGGCCACCGTCTCGACATCGAACTGTTTCCGGGCCACATCCGGTTTGACAAGGATCCCGGGCCCATCGGTATCTTCAAGCGGGATAAATTGCCCGGCGCCGAGTCCTCGATACATTTAAAGAGTGGCGGAATGATCTTGGAGATTCTGTCCTTGCCGTGAGTACGCACAATGCCGTTCAGTCTTCTGGCAACGGCGGTAGTGTTGCACACTGATATTCGAACGTTTCGGCGGCCTCTTCGTGCATCCTTTTTACGCTGTGAGCGGGACACTGATATCCGGAAACGAACGCAGCACTTTGCCGTCCATGGTTACGAGCCTCGTTCTTAGTGTCATTGCCAGCGCGACAAACTCGCAATCGTATGCAGAGCACTCGCTGTCACGCACCAGCTCCAAAACGCTCCGCGAGTCCACTTCGTGCTCGCCGTCTCTCAGCAAATCCTCCGCCTCGCCCTGGAGGGCGTGTGCTTGACCGAAAGTCAGTTGCCCGCGTCTCAAGTAACCACCGAGGATGTTCCGAAACTCACTGCGCCAGAGAACGGGCGCATTCCAATCAGCATCGCGCTCCAACAGGGTCTCCGCTGCTGCGGTGAATTCCCCGGGCAGGTACAGATACGCCAGCACATTCGAGTCCACGACAATCACGGACGACCTTGCTTCTTCAGCGCATCAATGTCACGGACATGAAACTGGGTACCCAATCCCGCCCGCAACTGCCGGGCCCGGGCCAGCCGATCACTAGAGGACATTTTGGTCGGTATGAGCACGGCCTCGAGGCACACTATGGCCTCGCTGTTCAAGCTGCGACGATGCGCCCCTGCCGCGGCTTTCAGTCGCTCGTACACCTCGTCGGGAATATTTTTCAAGGTTAGTGTCATAGGCATTGTATATCCAACCATTGTGGCACCATAACGGTTGGAGTATATAGGGCACCCAGCCTGCATGCCAATCCGCGCGTTAACCGCTTTGTCATCCGTATCCGCTCAATTAACCCGACTCTCCCATGCCCGGCTTCACGCTGATATCGTATAGGCCATGGAGGGGTCGGTCGGGTGGACGGGGCGACCGGATGGGGTGACAGTTCTTTAACAGTCAGGAGGCGGGATGGGCTGGCTCCGGCGCCCGGGGTGGGACGCTGAGGCGAAACGACGATGTCAGCGACGCGGCGTGAAGCGGCGCAGCGTGGGATCGGCGGCCAAGGCATGTGGCAGTAAGGCCTCAAAGCCTTCTACGGTCTGGACCTTCGGGGGTTCAGTAAAGAGGTGGCGCAGAGTGGCGCAGGGTTCGAGGCCTACGGCCTTACAGGTCTCGATGAGACCATACAGATGGGCCGAGGCGTTGACGGCGGCGACCGAGCAACTGAAGAGCCAATTCTTTCGATTATGCAAAGCGTTGCATAAACGCAAGAACTGGTTGTTCGCCGGCAGCGAACGTGCCGCCGCCATCCAAAGCCTCTTTGCCACCGCCAAGTTGAACGGCATCGAATCTGCGGCGTGACTGAAAGACACTCTGGAAAGGTTGCCGGTGTGGCCCAACAGCCGCATCGATGAACTGCTGCCGCTTAGAGAGAACGCACAAACCGTCAGCAATTCATAGGTGGGGGGCCGGACGCTTGCCGAACAGTGACGCGGCCCTGCGCCTCGTAGGCCAATCTACTGGCCGGGCAGAACGAGGTCTGGGCCGAACGCCGCTACCTGGACAGGGATGAATTCCACGAGCGGTGGATGACGCGGCGACCCGTGCACACCGGAGACAATATCGTGGCGTCAGGCTAGAGAAACGACGTCACTACCGAATCGCATTTACAGCAGAATTTGGGCTTGACCCTCCTCATCGCCTGTCGTGGCGCGCCAACCTACCGCAATTTCACTTATTTCTTGCACTTCCGGCAACTATCGAACTTAAGTTAGGCGACTGCCGATCAGCCGACTGCGACATTTATGATTGGCGCAGGCAACACCCGGGTTGAGCGTTGGCCTAGGCACCCCATCATTCCAAGGCCAACGTCAGGCGTCCAACGGCCTTGCTTGCGGGTTTGATCGTAATCTCCATGTCATACCCGAGGCGATTCAGGCACTCCATCAGCTTGCGCTCGGAGAGATTAGTGAAGTCGCCACGCAAGAGCGCCGACACCTTCGGCTGCGAAATGCCCATGCGCCGGCCGCCTTCATCTTGAGCAAGATTAAGGTGGCGCACGGCGCGGGTGATTTCGATCACGAGACCGGATTTGATTTTCAGCTTTTCGGCTCCGGGAAGCCCCAGGTCCGCAAAGACGTTGCCAGAACCGGTTTCTACCTCAATGCCTTCAATGGTGCGCTTTGCCATCGCGTGCCTTCTTTGCGGCCGTTTCGGCGACCTTCAGTTGGGCACGGATAATGTTCATGTCTTCTTTTGGCGTGGCGATCCCACTCTTGCTTTTCTTCTGAAAGCAATGCAGAACAAAAACGGCTTCTTCGAACTTCACTTACGCCCCATCACACCCACCTTACCGGCACCGTGGCCACCATTGGGGCCGCCGCCGGTGCCACCGCTTATTGTGCCGCTGTTGGTGAGCGTCGTACCGCTTCGCACCAAGATGCCGTCGTCGCTGATGCTTCTGATACTGACTAGCGTGCCGCGACTCACGACTGCCATTGAAGGATACACAGCCATGCACAACGGAAGCGCAAGCCTGTTGATCCGGACTGCCAGGGCCGGCGGCATCCCGCGCGAGGTAATCCTGGCCAATCGGTGGTTTGGTGCCAAACAAAACGGAGGATTACACTAGCGCTCTCCATGAAGCGGATGGACAAGATGCCGCCCGCGGTTTAGAACACGTGACAGCCAGTCCAGAATAGCCGATGGCATCCCTGAACAAGGCGGGCCGCGCAGAATTCGGACGCCGCATGCCATGTTACCGATGCGGACCATGCTGACGCGAGCGGAATGGATATCGTGTGATGCCCCACGATCAATCTGAGCGTGACACCGGGAACCGTGTTTTCGTAGGACTTTGCCCTCGGTATCAGCTCTAGCGGAAGAAACGCAGTAGCGGGCGAGATCGGACTTACCCACGTCAAACGAGGAAACCTGGAGATGCAGATTGGCATGATGGGTTTAGGGCGTATGGGCAGTAATATGGCGCGACGACTGATGCGGGGAGCGCACCAATGCGTAGTATACAACCGTCATCCCGATGCCATCAGGGCGCTCAACAGCGAAGGTGCCGTTGGCACAAACTCTCTTGACGAGTTTGTCGCTCGCCTGACCAGGCCGCGTGTGGTCTGGGTGATGGTACCGGCAACGGCGGTGGATGGGGTGCTAGCAGAGCTCGTGCCACTGCTTGAAGCGGGAGACATCATCATCGATGGTGGCAATTCCTACTACCGCGACGATATTGGCCGGGCTTATGAATTGCAAAAGCGCGCGGTGCATTATGTGGATGTGGGTACCAGCGGTGGCGTCGCGGGACTTGAGCGCGGCTATTGCCTGATGATCGGCGGCGAGAAGGACATCGTTCAGTACCTTGATCCAATTTTCGCCACGCTGGCTCCCGGTGTTGGCGCGGCAACTCCGACTCCTGGTCGGGAAAAACCTGCAGCCACCGCAGATCGAGGCTACCTGCACTGCGGTCCGCACGGTGCCGGGCACTTCGTCAAGATGGTTCACAACGGCATCGAATATGGCCTGATGGCGGCGTATGCGGAGGGCCTGAATATTCTCCGCAATGCCAATGTCGGCAAGCGCTCGCGCGATGGCGATGCCGAGACCGCGCCCATGCGCAACGCGGAATTTTATCAGTATGATCTGAATCTGCCCGAGATCACGGAAGTCTGGCGACGTGGTAGCGTCGTGGCGTCCTGGCTGCTCGACCTGACTGCAGCCGCACTGGTTAAGGATGCTGATCTTACCGGGTTTTCGGGGCGTGTGTCGGATTCTGGCGAAGGACGCTGGACGGCGCTGGCCGCCATCGACGAGGGCGTGCCGACGCCAGTTATCAGCGCGGCGCTGTTCGAGCGTTTTTCTTCGCGCGGCGATGCCGATTATGCCAACCGGGTCCTGTCGGCAATGAGGAAGCAATTTGGTGGACACGATGAAAAAACGGGCAAGCCCTGAGGTGGCCTCTGTCGTTAACCGCAGGATGCCGGCGGATGCACTGGTTATTTTTGGTGTAACGGGCGATCTTGTGCACAAGATGATCTTTCCCGCGCTCTACGCGATGGTCAAAAAGGGGGCTCTCAGCGTGCCGGTTGTAGGCGTGGCGGGTTCGAAGCTGAGTCTGCCGCAACTGCGGAAGCGGGCAAGGGATAGCATCAGACAAGCAGGCAAGATCGACGACCGCGATGCCCTGGACCGTCTTTTTTCCCTGCTGCGGTACGTGGGGGGTGATTACAACGACCCAGAGACATTCAAGGCCCTGAAACACGCACTGGGCGATGCGCGGCGTCCCGCGCATTACCTGGCCATTCCCCCCGCACTTTTCCCGAGGGTTATAGAAGGACTCGGCTCTTCCGGGCTGTCGGACCAGGCGCAGGTTATCATCGAAAAGCCGTTCGGGCGCGATCTGGCCTCGGCGCGGGAGCTCAATCGTATCGCGCGATCTGTGTTTGAAGAAGATTCTATTTTCCGTATTGATCACTATCTCGGGAAAGAGGCGATCATGAACATCCTCTATTTCCGCTTCGCCAATTCGTTTCTCGAGCCGATCTGGAACCGCAACAACGTGGCCCGCGTCCAGATTACCTTGGCGGAGGATTTCGGTGTAAAGGGTCGCGGAAAGTTTTACGAAAGCGCCGGTTGTCTGCGCGACGTCATTCAGAACCATATGTTCCAGGTTACCGCGTTGTTGGCCATGGAACCGCCGGCCTATCAGGGCTATGGGGCCGTTCACAGCGAAAAGGCGAAGGTGTTCCGGGCCATGCGCCCCTTGCAGCCAGAGGACCTGGTGCGCGGCCAGTACATGGGCTACCGGAAGGAACCAGGAGTAGCAAGGGGATCGGACGTCGAGACGTTCTGTGCCCTGCGGCTTTTTATCGACTCCTGGCGATGGCAGGGCGTGCCGTGGTACCTGCGTTCCGGCAAGTACCTGGCGACATCGGCAGCCGAGGTTCTGGTGGAGTTGAAGCCGCCCCCGCAAAGGTTGTTCGATGATTCTGCGCCGGTGGATGGACATGCGAATTACCTGCGCTTTAGGCTCTCCCCCAACGCGGAAGTCGCACTTGCCGCACGGGTCAAGCGTGCCGGCAAAGAGTTTGTCGGCGACCAGCGGGAACTTTACCTGCTGAATGAGCAGTCGAACAAAGACACGCCCTATGAACGGCTGCTGGGGGATGCGATGGCTGGCAATGGCGCACTCTTCACCCGCGAGGATGCGATAGAAGCTGCCTGGGCGGTGGTCGAGCCGGTCTTAAAAACGCACTATCCGGCGTACCCCTATAAGCGGGGCACCTGGGGGCCAAAACAGGCTGACGCACTGATTGCGGCAGACGGTTCGTGGCACAACCCAAGATGTGCCGACGCCGCTTCCGCCTGAAGGCTGGGTTCTGATTGGCGATCGCCAGACAGCGGCAGTGACGGATCTATCGGCTGGCTATGCCTGCCAGGATTTGATGCGCGAAAGTGTTTTTTCCGTGTCGCCTGGCGAGTTTCAGCACAGACGCCAGCTGATGGGCAATCACGCCCATTTGATGGCCGCGAGACAGAAGCTTAGCCGTACTGTTACATACGGGGCAGCGCATAGTCCGGGCTCCTTGAGCGACAGGATCGGCACAGCGTCGGTCGCGGTGAGTTTTGGATACACATGATCGAACGCCGTGCGGGATCCATACACATGCTGCCAGATCGATGGTCGGCGGAGGCGGTCATGCTCCGCAAAAGTCTTGCGCATTAAAAAATCATCGCGATCGGGTGCGTTTTGGCGAAAACAAGGTCTTGTGCCACAGTGCCGGCACGCGGCACCTGCATCGCGGAAAGCCTGCCGGCCTTTACCTAAGGGTTTGAGCAGGGCCAGGAAGCGCCGCCCATTTCCCCGTGACGAGGTGACGGTCTGTTGGAGTGTTGATGGGCATCCCCACACTGCCGGCCAGGAACTTGCATCGCGAAGGGCCGAAGCGTCGGTCGGCTTCGGCGACACGCGCGTGCATCGTGTGGAAGGCGAGCGCGCCACGGCGACAAAGTGAAAGCGGATTGCGGCGCGCAGACAGCTGGGCTGCGCCGGCGCTCGCCCGCCGGCAACAAGGCGAAAGGCCGAAGCGGAGGTGCACAGCGGACCCTCCCCAAGGCCGTGATCGATACCCGAATTTGCGGCCTCCCTGGCAGGGCCGGGGGATGTCACTTTACAGGCTGGACGGACACAAGCCCGCTGGTCGGGACGCGCTGCCGCCAAAGGAACAGCAAGGAGCCTTGAGTCACCGGTGACACCACGACCACCCGGAACAAGGGCGACGCGGGCATTTTTCTGCGTCATCCTGTGGCTGGTAGCGCGGCGCGTCTTTACCCGTGCATACCGCGCATCCTGTGCATCCAGTTTTCCCGCGCAAGGCGGTGATACACAAGCCCTTGCGCCACATCGAGCACGCGATAGCCTTTTATATGATAGGGGATCATCTCATAGCCTAGATACGCCTGGGCGCGCCCCACCGAGCGTACATCCCGGACAAGCACCCTGATGGACGGATCGGACAGGCGTGCCTCGACCCGATAGAGCCTATAGGCTTGCCTGAGACTGGCAATCCCCCGCATCGTATCCCGCATCATGGCCATTGCAAGCCGCCTCTCCTGCTGCATCTGGGTTGGCGTTAGCCCCAGCGCGGGGCATGCATGAGATCTTAGTGTGGCCCCGGGTGGAACCGATAGAAATTCATCGGAAAACCGAAAGAGTGATGCACGAAGTACATGTGCATTTTGGCCATGGCAGCGCTATCGGCCGCCTGGGCACGCCCTACCCCGAGACCCCCGACAGCTATCGCCGCCGCCATCACCACAAGCCCTGCTTTTCTCATCGTGTATGTCCTCGTTGGATTGTGTGCATTGCCCAAGTCTCGCCAAAACCGGATTGAGCATGGGTTTAGTCGCTGCGGGCGGGAATTTCTTACGATCGACCGCCGTGCCCGGAAGCATCCGCGGGGCGGCACCCCGGGGATAAACGCGACACCGAGCCCCGATGTCACGCAAACGAGGGGCTGGTCTTTACGAACCCTGAAGACCCCCACCTGCCATACGCCGATCGCGTGTACCATCCCGCCTCCAAACAGGGTTGGCCGGCAGTAACTGGCGCAGCACAAGAGCGACCCGAATACACATCGGGGGTTGCGTCCAAGCCCGGTTGCGAGGACTGTCGCGTCGGCTTGTCGGACAACCGGCGCAAAAGGGCCACCCCTCGCCGCACAAGGGTAGCGCCAGGAAAAGATTTGCAGCATTCGTCTGGCTATTTTGTTACCATGGCGGGCAATCTGGCGCATTTCGGTATGTCGCCTCAGCTCTTCGCGGTCATCCCAACCGGTTAGCCTCGAACTCAACAACATATCCTGCCTACACCGACCCAAGGCACAAGCCGCGGGCAGGCCGGTTTCGGAGCAGCACCCACTATGTCATTTGCCACACTCGGACTTTCGTCTGCATTACTTCGCGCCCTCTCTGAACAGGGATACACCGAACCCACACCCATACAACGGCAAGCCATTCCCACGATACTCGATAAACGCGACATCATGGCCAGCGCGCAAACCGGCACCGGCAAAACCGCGGCATTCACGTTGCCCCTGCTGCAACGGCTAAGCACTGATTCCGGGAGTGGGCGACACCTGCTCCGCGCACTGGTCTTGACGCCCACCCGCGAGCTGGCCGCTCAGGTGGCAGAAAGCGTGAAGACATACGGCAGGCATTTGCCCTTACGCTCGGGCGTGGTGTTCGGTGGCGTCAACATAAAACCACAGATCGAGACGCTGCGGGATGGCGTGGATATTCTCGTGGCGACACCAGGCCGCCTGCTCGACCACATGGGGCAAAAGACCGTGGATCTGTCGCATGTCGAGATCCTGGTGCTCGATGAAGCAGACCGCATGCTCGACATGGGGTTCATCCGCGACATCCGTCGTGTATTGGCGGTCCTGCCCAAACAGCGGCAGAACCTGCTTTTTTCAGCGACCTTCTCCGACGAGATCAGAAAACTGGCCGGCGGCCTCCTTGATTCGCCCGAGGTGATCGAGGTTGCCCGCCGCAACATGGCATCTGAATGTGTGACGCACACCGTTCATCCGGTGGAGCGCGAGC
This sequence comes from Pseudomonadota bacterium, assembly GCA_021785795.1. The sequence goes on along the minus strand of JAJYEK010000068.1, from coordinate 7,846 downwards.
GCAAACGGGAACTTCTGTCCTTTCTGATCGGCACCCATGACTGGGGACAGGTGCTGGTGTTCACCCGCACCAAACATGGGGCCAACCGCCTGGCCCAGCAGCTGGAACGCGACGGCATCAGCGCAGCCGCCATTCACGGCAACAAGAGTCAGACAGCGCGCACCCGCGCACTGGCTGACTTCAAGCAAGGTGCGGTGCGCGTACTGGTGGCCACCGATCTGGCCGCCCGGGGACTGGACATCGACCAGCTGCCGCATGTCGTGAATTTCGAGCTGCCCCATGTACCAGAGGACTATGTGCACCGCATCGGTCGTACCGGACGGGCCGGCAACGAGGGCGCGGCGGTCTCGCTGGTATGCGCAGATGAGCACAGGCTGCTCGCCGACATTCAGAAAATGCTCAAGCGGGAGATTCCGCAAGTCGTGATCCCCGGCTATGCGCCAGACTCTTCCCGGCCGGCAGAACCAATCGCGCAACCGCGCATGGACAGCCGCAGGGATCAGAGGCGTCCCGCGCAGGGACAAAGTGGCAAACGGGCTTCTCCCCGATCGCGGTCAGGCGGGATATCGAGGGCGTAACGACCGCCGCCCCCGCCGGTCACAGCGCCCGGCCTGCGGGTCAGGTCGCCCGGCCGGCGATGAGGACGGTCCGCCGATGGGCACGAAAGGGTATGGACCGGCCGTGAGGCGATCGGCCGGCACGGGAAAGGCCCCCGCATTCCCTCGCCAGGATCCGTGTCCCGCAGATGGAGCCACCACCCCCGCAGGACACCTGGTGCCCGCCCGCACCCCTTCTGGCGCATACCCCAGCGCCCCCGGCATGGGGCCCCAATGCACCACTGTCCGTACGGTCAGACAACCAGTCCGGCGACTCCCGCCCGGAACAACCGGACGGAGCCGCCGCTTTCGGGTTTGGCTATTTGCGCAGTCTGCTGGGACCGGCGACCTGCGCGGCGTGCAAAGAGGCCAGCACCGCGCGGTCGACTGCGCGGGCGGGAGCGCCCGGGCGGACCGCACTGCGCTCCAGATAATAGGCGGTCGTCTGCCCGTCTTCCTGAACCAGGGAAATGGTCAGCGGGCACAGACTGGTGGCGGCGAGGTCGGTGCGCATATAGCCGACTATGGCGGGTGCATTACAGGCCACGAGCAAACGTTCCGCCTGAATCCTCGCAGGAATCCTGGCTGCCAGCTTGGGCGCGTGTTTGCGGATAGTGGGGATCACGTTGAGATTATCGATCACCTTGAACCGGTGTTGAGCCAGTTGCTGACTGATGCGCGTGGCGGCCATCGCAGCGGGCATGGTGAAATGTTCGGCAACGATGGTCGGCGAGGCAACCGCCGTGCCTACGGACAGACCGATCAGGGCGGATACAGAGAAAATCTTCTTCAGCATGGTTGTCTCCGGAAAATCGCGTGGCGAATGGATGCAAAGCGCGTGCATGAGGCCGCCCATGATACACCACGCTTCTTTTTTCGTCAGGCTCGAGAATCCGGGACTCCCCGCAACGCCATCGGCAAAGCCGCATCCTTTCAGTCGCACCAAAGCCTCTTTGAATCGCGCACCCCCTGCAGAAAGTCCGTCAGCCCGGACCGGCGACACGCGTCTTGGAAAACCACCGGGGCGAAGATCGCGGGCAGACGTCCCTGCCCCAACGCAAGGGACACCGGTGGCGCACCACGCCCGCCGGTTTGGGAGGCGCGGGAATCCCGTGCACTCCCGGGAGCCCGCGGGACACCCCCGTGCGGTCGAATCCGGGGTTGAGCCCTCCGTGGGGGCGCGGGCCGCTCCGGTTTGCGGGTTCGACCATCAGGAAGGCGCGCGCAAGAGGGTCCGGTACTACAATCGACAGACAGGGACCACGACAGGGGGTGGAATGAAAATCCAGCTGAAAAAATTCCGCGTACCCGCCGGGACACGCGTCAGGCTCGAGGCGTGGCCGACGGTCACAAAACCACTTTACCGATCCAAGAGCCAATACCGTGAATACCTGGATGCGGACATCGCCCGGCTGAGCGCGCTCCAGCAGTTGCTCTACGCATCTCACCAATACTCCCTGCTGCTGATTTTTCAGGCGATGGACGCCGCCGGCAAAGACGGCGCCATCCGCCACGTGATGTCTGGCGTAAACCCGCAGGGCTGCCAGGTGTTCAGCTTCAAGCACCCAAGCGAGACTGAACTTGAACATGACTTCATGTGGCGCACGACGCGCTGCCTGCCTGAGCGTGGCCGCATCGGCATCTTCAACCGGTCTTATTATGAGGAAGTTCTTATCGTCCGTGTCCATCCGGAGCTTCTCCGCGGCGAACAGCTTCCGCCGGAGCTTCTTGGGAAAGACACCATCTGGCAAAGGCGCTACCGCTCGATCCGGGATTTCGAGAAACATCTGACCCGCAACGGGACCCGGGTCGTCAAATTTTTTCTGCACCTGTCGCCGGAAGAGCAGCGAAGACGCCTGCTTGAACGCATCGATGATCCGCAAAAGAACTGGAAATTCAGCCTGTCGGACGCCCACGAAAGGAAATTCTGGGGGCAGTACATGCAGGCCTACGAGGATTGCCTGGGGGCTACCAGCACACGCGAGGCGCCCTGGTATGTAGTGCCCGCAGACGACAAGGAAAATGCCCGACTGCTCATTTCGCGTATCATCCTGGACACACTGGAAACATTGAACATGAGCTATCCGCGGCTTGGTCCAAAACGAAGGCGCGAGCTGCTCTCGATACGCAAACAGCTCGCCCGCTAGAGCGGGACACGGGGACGCATCCCGCAGGCACACACCAGGTCTTGAAAGGCTGACGGGGGAAAGACATGGCATCGCATCGCAAAGAACAAAAGACGGCGGCCCTGCGCAGACACATGGTCTTAAAGCAGGTAGCCCCCGATTTCCTTGATCCCGCGCTCGAGTGGCGGCGGCTGTTCGCGGAGACCTGGGGGACGTTTCTCCTGGTGCTGGTTGCAGCCGGCGGAGAGGTTGTCGCAGCCCGTAGCGCGGGGACACTGGGTGCTGCGGACGTCGCCGTGGCACCCGGTCTTATGGTGATGGCGATCATCTACTTCATGGGCGCGGTAAGCGGCGCGCATCTCAATCCGGCCGTGACCCTCGCGTTTGCCGTGCGCCGCAATTTCCCGTGGCGGCGCGTGCCCGGTTACATGCTGGCCCAGGTGACCGGGGGCCTCGGGGCGGCTCTCTTTCTGCGGGCCCTGTTCGGCGCAGCCGCAGCCCTGGGCGCCACGGTGCCCGGGCGCGGGGTCAGCGCCGGCGGGGCGCTGGCCATGGAGATCGTGCTGACCGCGGGGCTTGTCAACACCATATTGGGAACTGCCTCGGGGGCCCGCAACATCGGCACCAATGGCGCCATTGCGGTGGGGGGCTACATTGCGCTCGCGGGACTGTGGGCAGGACCTGTCAGTGGCGCGTCGATGAATCCGGTGCGTTCGCTGGCGCCGGATTTGTTGCGGGGAGACCTGCACACGACCTGGATCTACGTGGTCGGACCGACAGTGGGTGCCCTGATCGGAGTTTTTTTCGAATGGATACTGAAGGGCCCGCCGACCGTTGCCGGCGACATCACAGCCCAAGGCTCCCTGGAGGTCGACGAACCACGTGCCCCGGGTTGAGAGGGAGCCTGCCGCAGTCTGCGTCCGTTTGCTCCCCACCCGGTTGGCGGGCCCGGCGCAGGATGCCACGTGGCATCCCTTCTCAACGGGCGGCCTTCGCGGCACCAGTGGCCTCGCCCGCAAAGGACGGAAACGCCATCGGACAGACCCCCGGCACTTCGCGTCAGGAAATCCGCCGCCCGGCCCCGCGGCGGCAAAGCAGGAACGCAAACGGCCCCAAGGGCCACTGGCAAGCGCCGGAAAGAGGGCATAGCATACATTGGCCGTCTTGGGAGTGATCGCAGACACGCATGCCACCGGTCAGACGTCCCTGCGCCCTGGCGGGACGGGAAGTGCCGGGGGAGGAATAAAAGAGGCAGGGGGATCGAAAATGCCCCGCCTGCGGCGCCATCCCATGCGAGAGGTGATTGACGAGGCAACAGACAGCCGGTCTGCCCGGACAGGGCAAGTCTGTAAAGGGGGGCATACGACCGTGGGCGTGATGCGCGAAAACCCGACATCGGACGGTGCGGGGCGGAGGGATCCGCCATGAAAATACCGCGCCCCCGCATGGCTCTGGCCGCCGGCACCGTGCTGGCGCTCGCTTGCCTGCTTTTGCTTTTACCCCCCGTTCGACGCTTTCTTTTCGGTCTTCCGGCCGGACCCCGCACCATTCTCGTTTCGGGCAACATCGAAGCCCACCAAAGTATCCTGAGCTTCACCGATGTCGAGGCACCCATCGTCTATCTCCCGTTCGATGAAGGCCGCTTCGTCCGGGCCGGCACCGTGCTGGCGCGCGTGGAGGCGCGCCTTTACCGTCAACAGCTGCGAATCGATCGCGGCAACCTGCAGGTTGCGCGCCAGCAGGTACGGGTCGATGAGAGCAACTACCTTGCCGCCCAGAAGACCGTCCTGAGTGACCGGTTCAATGTCACGCAGACCCGCCGCGACTACATCCGCGCAACACGCCTCATAAAGGCGGGCGCGATATCGCGGCAGGCCTATGACCAGGCCTATACGACTGCGGCACAGGCCTCCGCGGCGCTGGCCCGCGACCAGGCCCTTCTGCAAGTCGCCCGCGATAACGTGTCCCTTGCGCGCGCCGGACTTGTCACGGCAAAGGCGCGGGTGGGCCTCGATCGAGTGACCCTTTCCTACACCACGCTGCGTGCGCCCTTCAGTGGGGTACTGGGGGTTCGCGAGGCGGAACTGGGTGAGCTGGCGGGACCCGGGGTGGCCATTTTTACGCTCGACGATCTCGATCATGTGTGGCTGCGCGCCTATGTCAATGAACGGGATCTCGGCGCCGTGCGGCTGGGCGAGCCGGCCACGGTCACCACCGATACCTATCCCGGAAAGAAATACCACGGCCGCATCAGCTTCATCTCATCGGAAGCGCAATTCACGCCCAAAACGGTCGAGACCCACGCCGAACGCGTAACGCTCGTTTATCGTATCCGCATCGACATCGACAACCCGACACACGAGCTGCTCCCGGGCATGCCTGCCGATGCGAGGATTGCGCTGCTGCCCCCCGGCCCATGAGTAGCGCTTCGGAATTTGCGGTTCACACCGAGGGGCTCACCCGCAGCTTCGGATCCACGCTGGCGGTGCGCCAGGCCGACATGGCGATTGCGCGCGGCGAGATCTTCGGTCTCGTCGGCCCGGATGGCGCTGGCAAGACGACCATCATGCGCATGCTCGCGGGGATTTTGCCACCGGACACGGGCACCATTTCGGTCGATGGTGTCGATGTGATAGGAGACGCCGAAGGGGCCAAACGGCACTTGAGCTACATGCCTCAGCGCTTCGGCCTGTACGAAGACCTGACCGTCACGGAAAACATCTTTTTCTACGGAGAACTGTTTGGAATCACCCGCCAGGAGCGCCTGGCGCGCAGCCGCGAACTGCTCACGGCCGCCGGATTGACGCCCTTCCAGGATCGCCTGGCGGGCCAGCTCTCCGGCGGCATGAAGCAAAAACTTGGCCTTGTGTGCGCGCTGATCCACACCCCGCGCATTCTGCTGCTTGATGAACCCACCACCGGGGTGGATCCGGTGTCCCGCCGCGATTTCTGGGCCATTCTCTACAATCTGCGCGAAAGCGGCGTTACCATCCTGCTCTCCACCGCGTACATGGATGAAGCCGAGCGCTGTTCCCGCCTGGCCCTGTTGCACGCGGGAGAGATCCGCTACTGCGACACGCCCGAACGTCTGAAGCAGGCGATGCCCGGCGCCCTGCTCGCTGTGACGTCGCAGGATCCGCGCGCCCTGCGGCAGTGGATCGCGGGCCAGGCCGGGGTGCTGGGCGTGCTGCTCATGGGCGACCGCATTCATGTGCGCGTCGATGATGCCGCCCGCCGCGTTCCCGAACTGAAAGCGCTTCTCGCCCGACAAGGCATAAACGACGCCGTCATTGTGCCCGCCGAGCCCGGGATCGAGGACGTTTTCGTGGCCCTGATCGGGGCACGGACGGCGCCATGAACACCGCGGGGCCCGCCATCCTCGCAGAAGGTCTGACAAAAAGATTTGAGGACTTTACGGCGGTGGATCATCTCGACCTGCGCATCGAGAAGGGCGAAATTGCGGGTTTCATCGGCCCCAATGGCGCGGGCAAATCGACCACGATCCGCATGTTGTGCGGACTTTTGCGCCCAAGCGAGGGGCGCGCCCTGGTGGCCGGTTTCGATGTCGACCGGGAGCCGGAGGCCGTACGGGAACATATCGGTTATATGTCACAGAAGTTTTCTTTGTATGGCGACCTGACTGTCCGCGAGAATCTGCGTTTCTTCGGAGGCATGTACCGGGTCGCGCGCAAGGACATGGGTGAGCGCACCCGTTTCGCCATTACCATGGCCGGGCTGTCCGGCCGCGAAGATGCTCTGGTGCGCACACTGGCCGGCGGCTGGAAACAGCGTCTGGCGCTTGGATGCGCCATCCTTCACCGGCCGCCCATCCTGTTTCTGGATGAGCCCACCTCCGGCGTCGAACCAGAGGCCCGGCGGCGCTTCTGGGATCTCATTCATGATCTGGCGGCAGACGGCGTCACTATCCTGGTGTCCACGCACTACATGGACGAGGCCGAATACTGCAACCGTATCGCCCTGATCGATCGCGGACGTCTGGTGGCCATGGGCACACCCAGCCAGTTGCGCAGCCGCCATCTGGGTGGGCGCCTTTTTGAAATCCGCTGCGCCCCGCTGGGGGCGGCCTTGCAGGTCCTGCGTGACGCCCCGGGCGTGCTGGAGGCCGCCATCTTCGGAGACCGGCTGCATGTGCTGCTGGGTCCGGGGGGTCTTGATGAAACGACGCTTTC
>JAJYEK010000068.1:0-924 GCA_021785795.1 Pseudomonadota bacterium | reverse complement strand
CTTCGTCCAGCTCGTGTCCGGCCACCACGAGGGGCAGGCCTAGCATGAACATACGGCGGGTTTTTGCCATGGCCTACAAAGAGGCGCTGCAGATCTGGCGGGATCCGCGCAGCCTCGCCATCGCCCTGCTCATGCCGCTCATGCAGATGACGCTGCTTGGCTATGGCGTGAGCCTCGATATCAAGCATGTGCCACTGTGTGTCTTTGACCAGCAAAACAACCAGCAAAGCCGCGGCATCGTAGAGCGCTTCGTCTCCTCGGGCTGGTTTTCCATCAGTCATACCCTGACCCGTCAGGCCGGCATCCGGCACGCCATGGATCGCGGGGAATGCATCGCGGCGCTCGTCATACCCGCCAATTTTTCGCGCAGGCTCGCGACAACGGGATCCGTCGGCGTGCAGGCCATCTTCGACGCCACGGACGTCAACACGACCAACATCGCCATCGGTTATATGCAGGGCGTTGTGGCACTGATCAACGCCCGGATCGATGCGCGCTGGGCGGCCGCCCATGGCGTGAGGCTGCCCCGTACGGGACAGGTCGATCTGGAACAGAACACCTGGTTCAATGAAACCCTGGACAGCCGCAACTTCATCATTCCGGGCGTGGTGGCCGTCATTCTGGCGCTGGTCGGCGCCCAGCTGACGTCGCTTACGGTTTCGCGCGAATGGGAACGCGGCACGATGGAACAACTGATCTCGACGCCGGTGACCGCGCTCGAGGTCATGCTGGGCAAGCTCGTCCCCTATTTCGTTGTCGGCTTGATCGATGCGGTGTTCTGCCTTGCGGCCGCCGCGTGGTGGTTTGGCGTGCCCTTCCGGGGAAGCATCCTCACGCTGTTTGTCACGACCGCCCTGTTCATTCTGGTCGTTCTCGACATCGGCTATCTCATTTCCGTACGCATCCACAGTCAGCTCGGGGCAA
>JAJYEK010000067.1 GCA_021785795.1 Pseudomonadota bacterium | reverse complement strand
TTCCGATCTCGCGTTTGAAACACGGGCTGCAGGGCAGGCCGAGAGATAGGACCGTCGCCTGGCTGCTCAGCGGCGGCGTGAAACCGGGATCGGATGACCCGTACACTGCGATCAACCGCCGCCCGAGGCTTGCGGCCACGTGCATCAGACCGGAGTCATTGCTCACGACCGTCCGGGCCAGTGACAGGAGATCAACCGCTTCGCCCAGCGTCGTCCGTCCCGCAAGATCCACGCACTCTATGCCGGACAGGGCGTGCACCCGGGCGGTGACTGTCCGGTCCCGCTCGGAACCGAAGAGCCAGATCTCCCAGCCGCGCGCCGCATAGACCCCCGCGATCCGGGCGTAATATTCCTCGGGCCAACGCTTGGCCGGCCCGTATTCCGCACCCGGACAGAGCGCCAGTATCGGCCGTCCGGCATGACGGAGGCCAAGGCGGGCAAGCGCCGCTTCGATTCCTGTCTCCAAGACCGCAAGCCGGGGGACAGGAATCGGGACGGGAAGTGCCGCGCCGGGATCGAGACCGAGCGCCAGAAAGCGCTCGACCGTGGTGGGTAGCCGCGTTGCGTCGAGCCTGCGGATGTCGTTGAGCAATCCCCAGCGCAATTCTCCGACATAGCCGCTGCGCAGCGGAATTCCGGCCCAGAACGGTACGAGTGCCGATTTGAAAGAATTGGGCAGCACGATTGCCTGTCCGTAATGCTGCGCACGCAGCGATCGGCCCAGCCGCAACCGCGTTCCCAACCCCAGCTGGCCGTGGCGCGTCGGCAGCGGCCAGGCATTCCGGATCTCCGGCATGCGGGCCAGCAGCGGTTCGCTCCAGGAAGGCGCCAGTACGTCGATGGCCGCTCCGGGGTGACGTTGCCGGAGCAGCTGGAATAGGCTTTGAGCCATCACCATGTCGCCGACCCAAGAGGGTCCCACGACGAGAATCGAAGAAGGCGAGTGGTTCACGCGGTATGGACGGATGCGGCAGAATCTGCCGGGTTCGGAAGGCGCGCCCGGTCCGGATGATCGCGGAAAGAGCGGATCATAGCACCGAACCGGATCGGGGTGCAGCGCGAGCCGCTCGGGTTGGTCCGGTTCTTCCGCGTGGCCGGCGGGCGCACCGGGCAGGATGGCACGGATTATACTGCCGGAGCGAGAAAGTTCTCGCCGGGTCACGAGTTCCGGGATTTTCCATTAGAATACGGAAAGTCACCGGTATACGCCGCTGAGGGAGAATCCGGTCATATCCGCCGAAAGAGATATAGAATAAGGGCGAAATATATATGATAGTACATTGTTTCTCAATATAATTATCAGCGAAATAACATCCCGGAACAACTGCTGCCATGGATTTCCTTCCGATTTTTCTGACCGTCCGCGACCAGTCCTGCCTGGTCATTGGGGGCGGCGACGTTGCTGCACGCAAGGCTGGAGTACTGTTGCAGGCGGGCGCCCGAGTCCGGGTAGTGGCGCCGGAATTGAGCGGCGCAATGTCGGCGCTGGTAGCCGAAGGCCGGGTCGAGCACTGGGCCGGCCGGTTCGAGACGGAGCAGGTCAGGGGAGTCGCCGTGGTGATCGCGGCCACTGATGACGAGGCGGTCAATCGCGCGGTGGCGCTGGCGGCGCGTACGCTTCACGTTCCGGTGAATGTCGTGGACCGGCCGGACCTCTGTTCCTTCGTGATGCCGTCGATCATCGACCGGTCGCCGCTGGTGCTGGCGGTATCGACCGGCGGCGCGGCGCCGGTGCTGGCGCGTCTGCTGCGTGCACGGCTCGAGACGCTCATCCCGGCGTCCTACGGACGTTTGGCCGCAATGATGGGGGAATTCCGCGAGAAGGTACGGCAGCGGTTCCGGCGCACGGCGGACCGCCGCATATTTTGGGAAAAGATCGTAGAGGGCGTGGTCGCCGAGCAGGTGTACGCCGGACAGGATCAGGCGGCGCGGATGACATTGCAGCAGGCTCTCGACCAGGAGAGCGGCGAACCGGCCCGTGGCGAAGTGTATCTCATCGGAGGCGGACCCGGAGACCCCGATTTGCTGACGTTCCGGGCGTTGCGGCTCATGCAGCGGGCCGACGTTGTGGTATACGACCGTCTGGTGGCCCCGGCGGTGCTGGATCTCGTCCGTCGCGAAGCCGAGCGCATCTACGTCGGCAAAGAGCGCGACAACCATGCGATTCCTCAGGAGGGGATCAATCAGCTGCTGGTGCGGCTGGCGAAAGAGGGCAAACGTGTGGTACGCCTCAAAGGGGGGGACCCGTTCATATTCGGACGTGGTGGCGAGGAAATCGAGACCCTGATGGCCGAGGGTATTGCGTTCCAGGTGGTTCCCGGGATTACCGCCGCCGCCGGTTGCGCTTCCTATGCAGGCATACCGCTGACGCATCGTGACTATTCACAGGCGGTTGTTTTCGTAACGGGCCATCTGCAGGATGGCAGCGTCAACCTGAACTGGAAAGCGCTGGCGCAGCCCCGACAGACGATCGTGTTCTACATGGGGCTGCACGGGATCGCGGTATTGTGCGGCGAGCTTGTGGCTCACGGCCTCCCGGCTGGCACGCCCGCGGCCCTGGTGGAACAGGGCACGACGCGCAACCAGCGGGTCTACGTCGGTACGCTTGATACCCTCCCGGACATCGTCCGCCATAACGACATTCATGCCCCGACCCTCATTATCGTAGGCGAAGTGGTGCGACTGCACGAGAAGCTTGCGTGGTTCATGCCGGCGGCCGTCGGGCCCGGCGGGACGCCCTAGCGCTCCGGACGCGCTTCAGCCGGTGCGCTGGCTGCCGGTCTTCTGGCGGGTGGCGAGGTCGTGCTCGACCGCCATCACGGCGGCTTCGACGCGGGAACGGACGCCAAGCTTGCGCAGTATCGATTTTACATGCAGCTTGACCGTCCCGTCAGTGATGTACAGAACGCGCGCGATCGCCTTGTTGCTGCGGCCTTCGGCCAGATGCCGCAGGATTTCCTGCTCGCGCGGGGTTAGTTCCGCGAGCGGGGCGGCTGGCGAAGGGGTGTTTTTCTGCTGACCCTGTACCAGCCGGGTCAGCGAGCCGATGAGTTCCTTGGCAACGACGTTGTCGCCGCGCACCGCATCCTGGAGCGCTGGAACGAGATCCTCGGGATCCATATCTTTCAGCAGGTATCCCTGCGCGCCGCCGCGAAGCGCGGTTTGCAGGTCGGCCTCGTCGCGACTCATGGTCAGCATAAGGATCGGGACCTGCACGCCGGCGGCGCGCAGCCGCGCCAGGACCTCCAGTCCGTTCATGTCCGGCATTTTCACGTCAAGCAGAATGATGTCGGGCGCGAGTCCCGGCGTCTGGGCCAGCCCTTCGGCGCCGGTTGCCACTGAGGCGACCACTTCGATTCCGCGGCTCTCGAGCAGCTGCTCGAGCCCCTTGCGGACTAGGGTGTGGTCATCGATCAGCACGACGCGCATGGTGTCATCTCCCCGCGGCTTGCCGGTTGCGCAGAATCGTCTGAGAGGGTCCGGAGAAGCTCAGGCTTATGCGGGTGCCCTCGCCCGGTTCGCTTTCAATAGTCAGAGTGCCAGGCAGTCGCTCGGCCCGTTCGCGCATAATCGAAAGCCCGACGTGTTCACCACGCTGCGAGCACGGCGCTGACACGATTCCCAGCCCATCGTCTTCGATGAGAAGCTGGTAATTGTTGGTTTCATCGGATTTGAGCATGATACGCGTATTGAGCGCGTTGCTGTGCTTGCGGATGTTCGCCAGTGCTTCCTGGATGATCCGGAAAATCTGGATCTCCTGGGCCGGAGTGAGGGCGAGTTCGCTGCATTCATTGTGGAAAAAGGCCGCGATTCCGGTTTCTTCCTTGAAATTCACGACCATGTCGGCGATCGCGGGAATAAGCCCCCGCTGGTCCATGCGCGAGCGGAAATTGGCCAGCAGATCGCGCAGGTTCGCATGGGCCTCGGCCAGCGCGATGTGTAGACGACGCACTTCGTTTTCCGCGCTCGCGATGTCCCTGCGGAACAGCATTTCTCCCAGCATCTTGATGTGTATGCGCATGCTCACCAGTGACTGGGCGAGCGAGTCGTGCAGCTCATTGCCGATCATATTGCGCTCTTCGATGATGGCAAGGCGGCGGGCGTCATTATCCAGACGGGCCTTCTCGATGGCGAGTCCGAGATGGTTGCTGATGCTGTAGAGCAGCTCGCGCAGATCGTCTCCCAGGCTCGAAATCGGCTGGTCGAGAAAAAGGTTGTAGATTCCCAGGATACGATCCTGATAATGGATCGGAACGACCACGACTTCCTGGCAGCCTTCGTTGAACAGCCCCTTGCCTACGGTCTGGGCACAGCGGCCGGCGCCATGCACGATCCGAATCTGGCCGTCGCGGGCCGACCAGCCGCACTCACACTGGTCGACGTCGACTAGCAGGTCCTGCTCCACGGCCGAAGGTTCGAGGCCACGACAGGCGACGAGCCGGGTCTGCTTGTTGTCGGTGAGCAGGCGCACCGTGGCGGCCCGGGCATGTACGAGGTCGATGAAGGTATCCAGGAATCCCTCGAGCAGTTCCTCGAGGCTGCGTGACCGGTTGAGGCTGGACGCAACGTCATAGAGAATCTCGAGTGAGCGCGTCTTGCGGCCGAGGCGCTCGGTCTGGGCCTGTACCTGGGCGTCCATTTCGCGGGTGAGCAATTTCAGTTCTTCCCCCAGACCGTTGATATCCCGCGCGAGATCGGCGAATTCCCCGGAAGAAGGTACGGGAATACGGGCCGAAAGGTTTCCGCCCCGCACGTGCATTGCCCAGTTGCGCAGGTGCGTGAGCGGTTCGAGCAACTGGCGGTTCACGCGCTGCAGAAGGATCCCGACGGCGAGCACCGCGAGTGCGGTCAGGACGACCTGGGCGACCAGCAGATCGGGATGTAGGCCGGGTCTGGCAAATGCCAGGAAATCTGCCGCAAGCATGAGCATGAGCACTGCGGCCAGCACCAACAGCGGAATTCCTGCCTGGCGCGGAAGCCAGCGGGTCGCCTTGTGCTGCCAGCCGTCGGCAGGTCGTATCATCCAGGGCGCCAACGGCATAGAGCTCGGCTGAGACGTCGTATTCTCAGGTTTGGGTGTCATTCGACCCCCTCCGGGTCATGCCGCCCCAACTCTACGCCTGATGGTGACGCGACGGTCCTTGTATTGCGGCTCCGCAAGGGGTGATGGGGTCGGAAATGCTAGGTAATATAACTAGATGTTATATATAAGAGCAGAGAAAATAGCAACTCCAGGGAGCGTGGCGGAATCCGGGTCGCCTGCAGCCGGCATATCGTGGCCCCGCGCGGCGCGGGGCCGGTCTGCGCGCATCAGGGGGCATGGCTGGCGTATATGCCGGGCTGGAACAGCTCTTTGCCGGAGCGGGTGAGGGCTGTCGTGTAGGGGCCGATGGCGTTTTCGAGCTCCTCTGTCCACGAAGGATGGCTGTAGTTCATGTCCGTGAAGAACCACAGTCCGCGATCCGACTGGCAGGCGGCCGCCAACATGTGAATCTGTTCGCCGGCCTCGTTGCCTACGATACAGCCGCCTAGGAGCTGACCGGTCTCCTCGTCGTGCACCACCTCAATGAAGCCCTCATAGTCGTGTTTGGCGCGGGATTTCGCGGAAGCGCCGAAGCTGGTACGCACCACGTCCGGAGTGAATCCGGCTTCCTCGGCCTGGTCCTCGGTCAGCCCTACCGCAGCAATTTCCAGAGCCGAGTCGATGACTATCGGCACGGTATGGTAGTTGCGCGGCAGGCGGCCGCCCTTCAGGGCGTTTGCCAGGACGATCTTGGCGTCGTGCAGTGCAGCATTTGCTGTCATAGGACCGGGCTTCACGTCGCCCACCGCATAGATGCCGGTGACGCTGGTCTCGAGATATTCGTCTGTTTCGATGAAGCCTTGGGCGGTCATATCCACGCCGGCTTCGCGCAGGCCCATGTCCAGACAGCGCGGCTGGCGGCCGATCGCAACAAGAATCTGCTCGAACACCTCGGAGTCGCCATTGGTGAAGCCAACCAGCATGCCGCCGGCGGTCGGCTCGCACGAGGCCACAGTAACCTCGGTACGCACCTCGACGCCCAGCCGCTCGAGCTTGCGGCCGAGCAGGGCGCTGGCGCGTGCCGGAATGCACGGCTTGTTCAGCAGACGGTGGGATGCCTCGGCAATCGTGACCCGCGAACCGAACTGGCTCAGCAGATAGCCCAGTTCGCTGCCGATGGCTCCGCCGCCGACGCACAACACCGAGGCCGGCAGGGTCCTGCGTCCGCGCATAAAGTGGCTTGAATGGATGATTTGCCTGCCGTCAGCCGGGCAGGCAGGGTGTTCGCGCGCGGCGGCGCCGGTCGCAATGACGATACTGCCGGCGTGCAGCCTGGTCGGTTGGGACGCACCTGCGGTCGGCAGCACCTCTACTGCCCGGGTGCCATGCAGTCTGGCATGCCCGTGATAGACCTTGACGCCGAAGCGGTTCAGCCACACTGGAAAATTGTCCCGGATGCCCTCGACCACAGCGTCCTTGTGTTCGAGCGCAGCCGTGAAATCGCCCTCAATGGTCCCGCGCAATCCGCGGCCGCGAAGCTGCTGGACGTCCTCAAGGAGGCTGGCGATGTGCAGCAGCGTCTTCTTCGGGATGCAGCCCTGGTTGAGACAGGTTCCGCCTGGGTCGGCACGCTCGATCAGTGCGACCCGCGCGCCGAGTTGTGCGGCACCCAGCGCCGTCTTGTAGCCGCCGGGTCCGCTGCCGACGACGATCAGGTCATAGGAGTCGGGCGAGCCGATCATGATTCCTGCCGGTTTGCGTCGTCCGCCGGGCGGTGGTTCTCGTCGTTGGGATTCATAAAAATGAACCGGAATTCCCCGGGATTGATCTCCACGAAATCGAGCGTGGCTCCCACCAGCATTCCGGCGCATGCAGGGGAGACCAGCACGTTGATTCCCTCGCATGTGATTACATGGTCCTCGCTGCCGGGTTCATCGAATCCCATTCCGTATTCCATTTTTCCGTCCTCATCGCGCCGCGCCGCGAGCCGGAGATAGACCTTTTCGCCATCTTCGACGCCTGATGACCTGAGAATCTGCGTTGCAGCCTGTGAAGTGACCGTGATCATGAGTGTATCTTCCGGTTGTGTGGGGCTCGGTTCATTGGGTGTTCCGGCGGCGGATTCATCCGGCCGCCCGCAGCCTGGAGCAGGAGCGCACGAATGCGACGAAACGCGACGCCCAGTGGTTCGACTCGAGGTCACGCATGTGTGCGTAGCAGGCGAAGGTATTCTTGTGCACGATGCCGTCGTGCCGGCCGTCGATTCCGGTGCCGCGGACGACTTCATACGCGTACTGAAGACCTGAATCGACGTTTTCCAGGGACGAGTAATGGAATTCATGGGCCCGGATCTCGTCCGGGGACGCAGACGGCCAGAGACCGGAACCGGTCGGGCGCAGCCGCACATAACCCCGCCCCTGGGGCCGCTCGTGCATCACGGTATCGGCGGGCAGGGCGCCGACCATTTCGCAGCGCTTGCCCTGCCAACTCAGACTGCGGGTGAGATACATCAGCCCGCCACATTCGGCATATACGGGCATCCCCCCTTCTATGACACTGCGCAGTTCGTGGCGCAGCGAGCGATTGGATTCCAGGGCCTGCATGTGTACTTCCGGAAATCCCCCGCCAATGAAGATGCCGTCGAGCGCTGGCAGCCGCGCATCTCTAAGGGTGTCGAACGGGACGAGTTCGGCGCCGGCGGCACGCAGCGCGTCGAGGTCGCCCGGGTAATAGAAGCCGAATGCGGCGTCGCGTGCATAGCCGATGCGGACATCCGGATTCGGGGGCGGGACAGGGAAGGGGGACCCCGATACCGCGGGAGCAGCGGCCTTGACCGCGGCGGCGGCCGCTTCGGCGACGCGGTCAAGGTCGACCTGCGCTGCGACCAGGCGTGCAATGGCGTCGATCTTGGCCTGGGCGCCGCTGGCCTCGTTGGCCGGCACGAGTCCAAGGTGTCGTTCCACCATGGCCATGTCCGGGTGGTGATGCACGGCGCCAAGCACCTGAACGTCAGTGTAGTGCTCGATCACTGCGCGCAGCTTAGACTCGTGGCGTGAGCCGCCCAGCTGGTTCAGGATGACGCCGGCGATGCTGATCTGGGAGTCGAATGCCTGGTAGCCGAGGATCAGCGGCGCGATGCCGCGCGTCATGCCGCGGGCGTCGATCACCAGGATTACCGGCAGGCCGAGCAGCTTGGCCAGCGCCGCATTGCTGTTGCTGCCATCAAGGTCGAGTCCGTCGTACAGGCCCTTGTTGCCTTCGACCACCGCCATGTCGGCGCCGCGCGCGTACCGGGCGAAGCGTGCCTGGATTTCGGCCGGCTGCATCAGGTAGAAATCAAGGTTCTCGCAAGGGCGTCCGCTGGCGAGACCGAGCCACATCGGATCAATGTAGTCGGGACCCTTCTTGAAGGGCTGGACGGCCAGCCCGCGGCGGTGGAAAGCGGCGCACAAGCCGATAGCCAGAGTCGTCTTGCCCGAGGATTTGTGGGCGGCCGATACGATCAGGCGATTCATGGCTGCCCGCCGCCATGACAGTGCATGCGGTGCGAATGGCCGGGCCGTGCCGTGCGCGCCGGCCATGAGGGGAATCTGCGTGCGTCCATTCTCATGCAGGGCCTCCGGCTATGGGCACCGAAGGCCGGACACGCACTCAGGCGTGTGCGGCCTCCGTCGCCTTGACCGCGCTTTCATGATGCGGGTCGACATCGGCGTCCGCCAGGCTAGCAGGCAGATAAGGCAGGACTTTGATGGCAAATGTCGGCAGACCGAGCGCGAGCGCAACACCGGCGAGACCGAGGGTGATTTCCGGCAGGCTCGGACGGTAGTGGCCGATCGCGCCGTCGAAGAAGCTGCTGCTCACGATCTTGCCCGGGAAAATGATGAGCGGAAACGCCTCGCCGCCGATGATAATCACGTATATCTGGCAGAATGCACCTACCAGGACCAGTGCCGCGGCGAGCGCGATCATGCGGCGTGACGATCCGTCCACCCGGGGATGGAAGAGGATCACCAGCGGAATGATGCTGCCGATCA
Source organism: Pseudomonadota bacterium (assembly GCA_021785795.1). Next base: position 8,805 of record JAJYEK010000067.1, on the reverse strand, counting down.
GGACCTGGCCGATCCAGAATAGCCCGGTGTACACGCCACCGTCGAGCAGTATGAATTTCTCGAACGCGTGGTGCGCGGTCATGTACAGGTTGGTGAGGTGATAAACCGCCACGAAATACAGCACGGCCGCGACGAATACGCCCAGCAGGTTCTTCAGCCGGCGCAGGATGGCATCGCCCAGAGGGCGGCCGGTCAGGGCATAGACTGACATCGTGTAAAGAATGAATATCGCAAGTCCGAAGGAGAAGGACATGATGATGAACATCGGCGCCAGCAGGGCGGAATCGTAGGCTTCGCGCGCGATCAGGAACCCGAAAATCGAGCCGGTGCCGGTTGTCAGGGTGAGGCGCCAGATAAACGCGAACATACCCGCCGATTTCGTGTGCTTGTTCATGCGCCGCTCCATCATGGTCCAGAGGTAGACGGCCACGACCACGATGAACCCGGTGTACAGGAAAATGTTCCAGGCAAAGATCGACTTGAAGTTATAGGTCGTCATGGCGACGATCAGGCGGTCGGGCTTCCCCAGGTCCAGCACCAGGACCGTCAGGCCGCCGATCAGCAGCGAGATGGCGAGCAGTCCGGAGAGGCGCGCAAGCGGCTTGTACATCGCCCGCCCGAAGACCGAGGCGATAGAGGCGACGTTCAGCGCGCCGGAGGCCGAGACGATCATGAACACCGCGAATACATGCGGTATGCCCCAGACAATCTGGTTGTTCATTCCGGTCACGCGGTGGCCTTTGGTATACATGTAGTACCCGGCGAACAGGCCGGCCAGCACCAGGACGCCAAAAAAGGCGAGTAGTGCGTAGTAGCCGAGGCTGCGTCCCTCTATCTCGCGGAAGTCTATCGATTTCATCTGATGGCCCGGTTTCTTGTCTCTTTGAGTGGAGATCTGTGGGGTGGTTACAAGCCCTGGTAGCGGACGCCGGTATCGAGGTTGAGATCAGGGCGGATTTCCTCGGACTGCTCAGTCGCCAGGCGCTTGGCAATTTCGCTGGCAGGATCCTTCATGTCACCAAAGGTCATCGCCTTGCCACCGTCGTAATTGCAGGCCTCCACGCAGGCCGGAATGCGGCCCTCGTCCACCCGGTGCACGCACATCGTGCACGCTTCCACCGTACCCTTGCCGCGCGGCACGTTGGCCCGTTGGTCGGTGAGATTCTCGTCGACAAATGACCGCGCCTTGTAGGGGCAAGCCATCATGCAATAGCGGCAGCCGATGCAAATGTGCCGATCCACAAGCACAATCCCGTCCGCACGGCGGAACGAGGCGCCGGTGGGACAGACGTCCGCGCAGGGCGGCTCCTCGCAGTGTTGACACATCATCGGCAGGGTCTGTACGTAGCCGGTCTGCTCGTCGCGCAGGGTCACAGTGCGTATCCATTGCGGCCGGATATCGAGCCGCACGTTCTGTTCCAGCCCGTTTTCCTTGTTGCAGGCGGTGACGCACGCCGAGCAGCCTTCGGCACAACGCGTGGTGTCGACCAGTATGCCCCAGCGCTGGAGGCTTGTAACCGCCTGATCCGGGTCGCGGGCTTCGGCCAGCGCGACCAGACGCAATCCGGGAGCGAGCGCCGCACTCGCCGCCACCGCCCCGCCCACTGCCAGAAACTGTCTACGGTCAATGCTCATTTCGGGCCATCCACAGGATCAGACTGAATCTGCGCGAGTGCTGTCGCCTTCACCATTTCCGCGAGGCGCGAATGCTCTGGCGCCAGCGTCATGACCGATGCAGCAGTCACACGCTCCGGATGGGGCGAATGGCAGCTGAAGCAGTCGATCTGCACCGCCGCGTACTCATGACAGCTGGCACAGAAGCCATGTTTGCCGAGCACGCTGTTGGTCTTCGGATCGGCATGGCAGTCGACACAGTTGGTCAGCAAAAAGCGCTTGGTTCGAATCCCTTCATGGACGGTGAGGTTGCGCTGGTGCAGCAGGAACTGCATGTGGTAGCGGCGCATGACCGCCACAGGCGCCACGCATTTCGTGCCCTTGCCCAGGTACACCCCGGTGAGCGGGGAGGGAACCGGCTCGGACGGTCCCCCTGACAGCGCATAGGCAGCCGCGAAAAATGCCGCGACCACCACGATCGCCGTGATCCACGCGCCCAGCTTCAGTTTCATGTGGTGACTCATCGCCATAATGATTCAGCCCCGACCGCGAATGCCAGACTAGTGGTCGCCCATTCCCATCTTGATGTAACCGGTCGGGCAGACGTCTGCACAGATGTGGCAGCCTACGCACAGGTCGTAGTCGGTGTAGACATAGCGTCCGGTCGTGGCCTTGGCCTTAGGAGTACGCTTTACGGCGGTCTGCGGACAATAGATGACGCAGTTGTCGCACTCGAAACACAGTCCGCAGCTCATGCAGCGCTTGGCTTCGCTAACCGCGTTATCGTCGGACAGGGGAATGATGCGCTCGGCGAAATGACCGAGCACTTCCTGCGCCGAAGGCACCTTCTCCTCGCGCTTGTGGCGAGTCTCGAAGCCGAAATGACCGAGGAAAAGTTCGGTCGCCTGGATGACTTCCGAAGCGGAACGGTCCTCGTAATTGTGAATGGCGTAATTGAGCTCGGAGGTTCCGCGCAGATCCCCGCGCTGCTCGGCCTTGAATTCGTCGGGCTGCAGGCCCGTTTCCTTGAGCTTGGAGAGCAGGTTGAAATGATGAACGTCGACTTTCGGACGCTTGGCCAGTTCCTTGCCGGCGAGATAATTGTCGATCGTATCGGCAGTGACGGCCGCCTGGCCGATTGCGGTGGTGAGCAGGTGCGGGCGCACGATGTCACCACAGGCAAAATAGCCTGGCTTGTTCGGCACCTGGTAGAACCGGTCGGCGTTGATCAGGCCTTTGCCGTTATTGAGGGATTCGAGGTCGCGCAGGTCGCCGCCCTGACCGATGGCCGAAACGATCAGATCGCAGGGAATGTCGAATTCGGTTCCTGCTATCGTCGCAAAATCCTTGGAGGCGGGATCGACCTTGGCCACGCGCAGCGCCGTGGCGCGACCATTGCCGTCGAGCAGGACTTCGATCGGCTTGAGGCTGGCCAGTATCTTCACGCCTTCGTGCAGCGCGTCGTCGACCTCGTGCTTGGCGGCATTCATTTTGTCGACGGGGAGCAGCGAGGTCAGGGTAACGTCGGCACCATCACGCGCAGCAGCGGTCGCGACGTCCTGGGCGGTGTGGCCAAGCACCACGCTCTCGGGACGATCGCCGTCCTTGGTGATCTTGATATAACCAAGGCGCCGCGCGACCGACACGACGTCGATCGAGGTGTCACCGCCGCCCACCACGACGATCTTTTTGCTGACGTAACGCAGCCGGCCCTGGTTGAAAGCCTCGAGGAATGCCACGCCGCTCACGCAATTGGGAGCATCGGATCCTGGAACGGGAAGGGGTCTGCCGGATTGTGCGCCCAGCGCGAACAGGATCGCGTCGAAATCCTTCTCGAGCTGCTCCAGCGTCACGTCCTTGCCGACGCGCACATTGGTGCGCACCTCTACCCCCATGCCGACGATGCGGTTGATTTCTCCGTCGAGAACGTCGCGCGGCATGCGGTAGCCCGGAATGCCGTAACGCATCATGCCGCCAAGCTCTGCATACTTCTCGAATATGGTGCAGGCATGTCCGCGGCGCCGGAGCTGGTAGGCCGCGGCCAGACCGGCGGGGCCACCGCCGATGATGGCGACTTTCTTGCCAGATGACTGTGTCGCAGCCGTGAACGTCAGCTTGTTCTTGAGGGCGGAATCACCGATGAACTGTTCGACGGAGTTGATGCCGACGTGATCCTCCAGGGCGTTGCGATTGCAGCCGCTTTCGCACGGTGCCGGACAGACACGGCCCATGACGGAGGGGAACGGGTTGGCATCGGTCAGGCGCCGGAAGGCATATTCCGGCATTGTGATGCCCTTGCCGGGCTTCTCCACGCCGCGCACGACGTTCAGCCAGCCGCGGATATCCTCACCGGATGGGCAGCTCGCCTGACAGGGAGGAGTCTTGTGCACATAGGTCGGACACTTGTCGGATTCGTCGGCCGTGAATATCTGCTCTTGAACCGACTTCCAATTGTTGTCGCCGTCCTTGAACCTGCGGTGCGTAAAGCCTTCTTTCGCCTCGCCGGGCTTGTTCGCGGGTGTCGCCATCGAGAATCTCCTCGTTATGCGTCGCTGTAAAGGGATAGATGTACGAACATCAATCTTTGGTGCCCAACTGTATCGCCTTGCTTACAAGGCCGTGCACGCTACCGATCATGTCCATCGGATACTGGTAGTAGGGCAGAACTTTGGCAAACTGGGTCTTGCAAATAGCGCAGATCGCCGCCAGGTAGTTCACGCCGTGGTCGTCCACGACGTGCTTGAGAGCCTGCATGCGCGGTTGTGCGCCCTTGACCCGGAGTTCCATCAGGTCGTCGGTAAGCAGTCCGCCGCCGCCGCCGCAGCAGAAGGTGCTCTCGTGGATGCTTCCGGGCTCCATGTCGTGGAACTTGTTGACGCAGGCCCTGATCACCGCGCGCGGAATGATGAACTGGCCGCCTGGCATCTTGCCCATGCGGGAAGCGCGGGCCACGTTGCAGGAATCGTGGTAGGTGACCACCTTGTCGTCGTTCGCCGACTTGTCCAAATTGAGCGCCCCGCGCTGGATCAAATCGTAGGTGAACTCGCAGATATGCTGCGGTACGGGATAGTTGGGGTCGAGAAAATCGAACGGTCCGATCAGGGTATTCCAGAAACTGTACGCCACGCGCCAGGCGTGCCCGCATTCCCCGACGACGATGCGCTTGACGCCAAGATCGAGCGCCGCCTCACGGATGCGGATCGCGACCTTGTGCAGGTTGTCGTGACTGCCGATAAACATGGAGAAGTTCGCCGCCTCGGAGGCGTGCGAACTCAGGGTCCACCGGATTCCTGCCTGATGGAAGACCTTGGCATAGCCGATCAGGCCGTCGATGAGCGGCTCGGCGAAGAAATCGGCCGACGGCGTGATCACCAGGACCTCGGCGCCTTTCTCGTCGAGAGGGAACTTCACGTCCACGCCGGTTTCGTCCTTCACGTCCTCCTCGAGGCCTTCGAGGGTGTTGCGCAGGGCAGGCTCCGGCAGCCCCAGGTTGTTGCCGATCGTGTGAACCTTGCCGATGATCTCGTTGCAGTATTTCTGGCCGACGCTCACGCTGTCCAGGATCTCGCGCGCCGCCATGGATATCTCGGCGGTGTCGATGCCGTAGGGGCAGAACACGGAGCAGCGGCGGCATTGGGAGCACTGGTGGAAGTAGCTATACCACTCGTCCAGCACATCCTTGGTCATGTCCCGCGCACCGACAAGCTTCGGGAACAGCCTGCCGGCCAGGGTGTAGTAGCGGCGGTAGACGCTACGCAGCAGATCCTGGCGCGCTACCGGCATGTTCTTGGGGTCGCTCGTGCCCAGGTAGTAATGGCACTTGTCGGTACAGGCGCCGCACTTGACGCAGGAATCGAGAAACACGCGCAAGGCACGCGATTGCTCCACGAGCTCGCCGAGCTTCTTGACCGCCTTGCTCTCCCAGTTGTCGGGGAGTTCGCCGGGGAACCCGAGGGCTTTCTGGAGTTCCGGCTTGGCAATGAACGGCTTGCTGTGGGCCATCGTGCCCGCATGAACCAGCGGGATGATGGGGTATTCACGCAGCGCAGGTGTTTCGAAATTTGCCATGTCTCAAGCCTATCGGCCACCAGGGTTGTGAATCGAAGCGGACCAGCCGGCGACGTACCGGCGTTCGCGCGGGTTATCGACCTGGTTGCGGGTCGGACTGAAGAACACGCCGGGGGCGTGCAGCAGTTTGCTCATGGGAAACACGATCATGAGCGTTGCGACCAGTGCCAGATGGATGAGCAGTATCGGGTCCGACGGAAGCGGCTGCAGCTGGAAGGAGAGGAGTCCGAGGAAAAATTCCTTCAGCCCGATGATGTTGGTGTGGTACACGAACTTCATCAACAGCCCGCTCAGCGCAATCATTGCGAGCAGCGCGAGCATCAGATGGTCGGACAGACTGCTGATGTAACGCACGCGATCAACCAGGAAACGCCGCCCCCAGAGACCCAGGAGGCCCAGCACCATAAAGAAGCCGGCGTATACCCCAAACGGCTGCTCCAGCACCACCCAGCCCCAGACGGGCTGGGTGAAATAGCGCAGATGCTGCAGCAGCACGAGAAGCAGGGCGAAATGGAACAGAATCCCGAAGAGCCAGATCCACTTGTTCGACTTGAACAGACTTTCAAACACCGTCACTTCCCGCAGCATGCGCCCCACCACACCCAGGCGCGTGACGGGCGCCGGGGTCGTGGGAATTTTGAGCGGTGCCGGCGTGCTGGCATAGACGTACACCTTGTACGCTACGCCGCCCACCAACACCACCGTGGCTACGTAGAAGAGGACTGCATAGATAATCGTCACAGTCGACATTGTCCCCACCCGCTGTTTCGCTTTTAGCTGGTTGCGCCTTCGCTGCCCTTGAATGTCAGACGCATCCGGTCGGCTTCGGAAGGCCGGCGTATTTGCATGCCTGCTTGGCCGGCCCGTAGGGGAACAGTTCGTAGAGATACTTGCTGTTGCCCTTGTCCGGTCCGAGCTTCTTGCCGATGGCCTTGGTGAGCACGCGCACGGCAGGGGCAATCTGGTACTCTTCGTAATACTCGCGCAGGAAATTGATCACTTCCCAGTGGTTTTCGGTCAGGTTGCAGTTGTCGGCCTTCGCCATTTCCTTGGCCAGGTCTTCGTTCCAGTCGGTTCGGTTGGTCAGGTATCCTTCCTCGTCGGTCTCATAGCTTTGTCCGTTCACTACGATAGGCATGGTCGTTTCCTCGTTCAGATTAATAGGTGTTGGTCACAGCCAGGATTGCACGTTTCGGTGTTCCGTCACGAGATCGACGAAACCGCCGTAGTCTACAAGCTTGATGCCATCAATTGCCCGATCCTGCATGCCGCGCGCCTCGATGTCGGGATAGAGGGCGTAAATGGTCACATCCTTCATTGCCTTCTTGACCTTGTCGGTGACGGTCGTGCCCTTCAGGGCACCATAGACGCCGTCCTCGATCAGCAGAATGGCACTTCCCTTCTTCGCGTACTGCAGGCAACGCTCAAGGGCATTTCGTTCAAACGGCGACTTATTTACGGTATGAAGCATGCTCGTTCTCCGTCAGAAGCTCAGCACGACATCCTGGCCATCCATGAGTTCGGCCATTTCCGCTGCCGACAGCACGGTCACCGGGACGATCAGGTCCGCGGCGGTGAGGCCGCGGGCCGCCAGCGATTCCTTTTCCACGTACAGCTTCTCGATGTCGTAACCTTCCAGCGCACGATAGGTCGGGGAAAAGTTTTTGACGTCCATGGGCTTGGTATGCTGCCCCTTGGCCAGCTGGTATACGCCGTCGTCCAGGAACACCAGACTCACATCCTGGTCGAATGCCGCCGCGATCAGAACCACTTCGAGGGACTCGAGCGCATAAATCGTCCCGTAGGGCGCCTTGCGGTTCACGTAGAGAAATTTTTTTACGACGCCTGAGACCTCTTCTTCCATCTCAACGCCGCCGGTTGTTTCGCTCATTGATATATCTCCAGTCCTGGCAGGTCATGTCAGTCGCCGAAAACGACCAGGCGGTCGGCCTGTATCCCGGATTCGATCAGTTGCCCCAGGCCGGAAATCCGGAATCCTTCAGCAAGATTCTCGTCACGGATGCCGCGCCGCAGGGCTGCAGCAACGCAAACAACCAGATCGATCTTGTGCTCGGTCGCCAATTTGCTCCAGCGGGCGACGATGTTGCGGTCGTCCTGAGGAGGTTCGGTGAGCCGCGTGGAATTGTTGACACCGTCATGATAGAAAAAAATGCGGTGGATCTGGTGACCTTTCTCGAGTGCTGCCTTAGCGAACAGAAAGGCCGTATCGGAAGCTTCGTGCGTGTACGGTCCTTCATTCACCATGATACCGAACTTCATGTACATCTCCCCCTTGTGCTGTCTCTTACGATTCGCGTTCGCAAGCGGTGGTGTACTTCATTCTCCTTACCGTATGCACTTTCCAGTCAACGTCCTGTGACTGACCCCGGTTCCGGCAATTCGACCGCAGCATTCTCTCCAGTCGCGGGCCGCCCAGTGCGGGGCATTTTACGCGCAACTGTCAATCATCCTATTTGATCCAGATCAATCCGACGCGCAGTATTCCGCAGCGCCGGGCCAGACATCATGTCCGGCCCGGCGGGTCCTTGGTCAGAAGCGGATATGGGTGGACGCATTCAGGCTTGCGCGCGATCCACGCCAGTTGTCGATGTGGAACTTGGTGAACGGCAGATCGGTCAGCTCGAAGAAGCGGGGCCAGCCTATGCGGGTCACCCAGTCACCGACACGCTCCCAGTCCTTCGCGTCCTCCTTGTAGACGCGCAGGATCTTCTTGACGATCGCCGCCGCCTCGGGCCAGCGCGGCGGGTTGTTCGGGATCCCGGCCGCGACGAGCTTGTGGAACATCGGCTTGGAGCGGGCGTTGGAGTTCTTGCCGCCCACCCAGATCGCGATCTTCGAGTGCTCGGGATCGTTGATCTGCATCGGCGGGCAGGGCGGATAGCAGGCCCCGCAGCAGATGCACTTCTTCTCGTCGACTTCGAGCGAGGGTTTGCCGTTGACCATCGCCGGACGGATCGCCGCCACCGGGCAGCGTGCCACCACCGAGGGCCGTTCGCAGACATTGGCCACGAGGTCGTGGTTGATCTTGGGCGGCTTGGTGTGCTGGATGTTGATGGCGATGTCGCCCTGTCCGCCGCAGTTGATCTGGCAGCAGGAGGTGGT
>JAJYEK010000270.1 GCA_021785795.1 Pseudomonadota bacterium | reverse complement strand
CGACTTTTTTCGTATTTCCGACCTATCCCGACCCGATGCCGAGCGTCAATCTTTTCTACACGCCGGATAGGTTCTTTTACGCCGGCGTGGGCATTTACGATGCCAATCGCAGCACCCGATTCCTCGATTTTCATGGTAATCCTGCCTCCGTTCAGCCCACGCAGCATGGCCTGCTTTATATCGGTGAGACAGGCCTCACCTGGCAGGCGCTGCCCGGGCTGGACAGGAGCGGCAATTTGCGCATGGGTGAATGGCGGCATACAGGCACCTTCACGGACAATACAGGCGCAATCCAGCACGGCACTGACGGCTATTACCTGATTCTTGATCAAACGCTGTGGCAACCCGCTTTCGAAAGCGCGGACTCGCGAGGCATCCGGATATTTCTGGAATATGCTCATGCCAATGGAAATGTTGCACCGGTCTGCCGGCACATCGGCGGCGGGCTTGAGTGGGCCGGGCCCTGGACCGCACGCCCACACGATGTAGCCGGTTTCAGCGTTCAGTACGCGCAGCCCAGCCCGGCACTTCATCTGCCCAAAGCACAAGAAACGGCATTCGAAACATTCTACAGAATGAAGCTCATGCGAGAGCTGACGCTCGAACCGGACCTTCAATACATTGTGAACCCGGGCGCATTTTACCCTGATGCGTGGGTAGGCACATTGCTTCTGAAATTGAGTTTCTAACCCAACTTAGCGGATTCGCCCCTGTAAAACTGACAACCTATTGATTTATAAAGATGGCGACCTTAAAGGTCTGCACTACACGGCGGTGGCTGTCTGGGCCTGGGTGCGGGTGATTTTCGGTGGCGGTTGTGGCGGCCATTGCAGATGCAGCCGATCGAGCAGCAGCTGCAGCTTTGACTCGGGTTCGGTGGTACGTGTGAGCACGATCTGACGGCCGTCGGTGGTGGGGATATGGACATCGAGCATCTGCACGGCCGCAAAGGTATCGAGCACGCTGCGCGGGGTCAGGCCGCCCGCGTGAGGTTTCAACTTTTGCGCCAGCGTGGTATGCAGGCAATAGCTCAGGAAGGCGATGAAGACATGCGCCTCGATGCGCTGCGCGTCCTGGTGGTAGATCGGGCGTATCGCCAGATCCCCCTTGAGATTCTTGAAGGCCTCTTCGACCTGGACGAGCTGGATGTAGTAGCGCCAGAGTTCGGCCGGATCATGACCGACAAGGTTGGTGCGCAGCAGATAGCGCCCCTCGCGACGGCGCACTTGTCGCAGCTTGTCGCGATCGAGGCGGTAGGTAAAGGTCGGATCGCTGTCATGCGCCACGACATCGATCAGGCGCCAGCCCGCGGGATATCGGCTGCGTGCGGCACCGAGCTTCATCAGCAGCTCTTTGTGGGTGAGTGTCATGGTGCCGAGTTGCTTGAGTCGCGCCCAGAGCGCCTTCAATTGGCGCTTGCGCATCGCGCGCTCTTTGGCAATACGGTCGTGACTCTGTGCGAACACGTACATCTCGTTGTCCTGCGGCAGCAGTTTGACCTGCACCCCCGGGCGGGCCTCATGCCAAGGCTTCGCGAGCAGATCCTTCTCGAGTTTAGACAGCCGGCCCTTGGGTGTGCCGACCAGGTAGTGCACGGGAGGATCGGCGACCCGCATGTAAGAGAGCGTCTCTTCGGTGGGCACTCCGCGGTCCATCACCCATACCCGACGCGCCTTTCCGTACTGACGTTCGATTCCGTCCAGAAATCCCCGCAATGTCGTACTGTCGGCCGTATTGCCAGACAGGACCTCGTAGGCCAACGGCAACCCTTCGGGCGTGACCACCAGCGCAATGACAATCTGCACGCAGTCACTGCGGTGATCGCGCGAGTAGCCGTATCGGCGCTTGTCGTCCTCGCCAAACGGCGGAGAGGATTCGAAGTAGGTGCTGGTGAGGTCGTAGAGCAGTACATCGAACGTGACATGAAAGAGATCGCGCCAACGGCCCACCAGGTGATCAAACAGCGCCGTCTTGTGGGCGAGCAGCAGGTCATGGCAGGCATAGAGTTTGTGGATGTCGGCGAGGCTCTCGTCGGCACCGAGCAGGTCGCACAACGCGCTGCGCTCAAACCATTGCCGATGTAGCCGCCATTCACTGCCCGGAGAGAGCAGCCGATAGGTCACCAACACGAACAGCACCTGATCGAAGCGCGTGCCCTTGCGGGTTTTGGGCAGGCGCGCCGCCCAGAAGTCATCAAGTTCCAGTTCCTGCCACAGCTTCAATGCAAGCCAGCATGCGCCCCATTGTCGGGGGTGGTGCAGAGAAAGCTCCGACAACCGCAGTCGCACGATCGATGTGTCTGACACGAGTCCTTCACAGCGATCCTCCGGGAACAGCGACAGCGTGCACGTATCCCCGGCGTGTTCGTCGAATACCTCAATGGATTTGCGCCACGCCCGCTCCTGCGAGGAGTTGATCTCGCCCAGATAGAGCACATGGCGTTGCAGCACGCGGCCCCCGGCGAGCCGTCGATTCTCGACGATGCTCCAATACCGGTGTTCCTTACCATCCTTCTTGCGTGTGGTGGCGCGCAGAAACATGGTTTCTCATTATCCGCACCCCACCTGCAAAGAAAATAGGCAAGGTCTGCACTACAGCGGGTTTTGCCCCCTTATCTCCATGCCGATCGTTGATCGATAACAGATTTCTGGCGCCACATCCGAGAAATGGGAGGTGAATCCGCTAAGTTGGGCTAAGGCAGGAAATCGAACCGGTTCAACGCCCGTGCGATGGGGATTTCGAATGGCGCAGACTGCCATGCATGACTTTCATGCTGGCGACGCCAGGAAATCTCCCGGACTCGCAGCAACGCACGCGTAATCCACCAGACGACTCCAGGGTCCCGCCAGTCGGCGTGCGGCCGGGGGTGGCCTCTATGGGTGGCTGGATCGGACATAGGGGTTTTTCCGCCATGAGTTCATCGAGCGCCGGCGCAGGCTGGATGCGGGACGCTGATCAGGTGAACGGACGCTGCAACGCCCCGTCGCGACCAGGTTCTGTCCGGAAATGCGCCAGGTCTGCCATGAACGCGGATCATCATGCGGACATCAGCATTCCGGCCATGGCGCGCAAAGCTGCCCGGGCGCTGGTCAGTGCAACCCGGAAATGTACTCAGCCACCGCCCTACGGTCGTACACGCTCAACGAACTGGCAATGCGGTTCATGACCATTGCCGGACGCTCGCCCGCTGCAAACCGCGCCAGGCGCGCGACGGTGTATGCGGCATGCTGCCCGTTCAGACTGGGGACATCGGCCGTCATGCCGCGTCCCATCATGGACATCCGCCCCATCATGGGCATCCGGCCACCGGAACTGGCGCTGTGGCACATGGCACAGGCGGGCACGGCACCGCCCGCCGCACCGTTAAAGAAGATATTTTCGCCAGCCTTGGCAAGGGACTTGTCAGTGATCCGGTCCGGCTGAGTTGTCTGTCGCGCATAGAAACTCGCGACATCGGCCAGGTCGGCATCGGAAACACCGGCAACGATCGCCGACATGACGCTGGACCGGCGCTCCCCGGCTTTGAATGCCTGCAGTTGATCATCGAGGTACCGTGCATTCTGTCCGGCGAGCTTGGGGTATTGTGAGACCTTGCTGTTTCCGTCCGCACCGTGACAGACAGCGCACTTCGCTGCCGCGATGCCGCTGCC